>DBEG01000130.1:0-3866 GCA_002293965.1 Actinobacteria bacterium UBA912
CGAACGTTTCGCGAAAGGCGAGGTCGAGGTGCTATTCGGCACGCACCGGCTGCTCTCACGCGACGTGTCGCCACGCTCGCTCGGGCTGGTGATCATCGACGAGGAGCAGCGATTCGGCGTCGAACACAAGGAGTACCTCAAGAACCTCAGGGAACAGGTCGACATCCTCGCGATGTCGGCGACGCCCATCCCGCGCACACTGCAGATGTCGCTTTCCGGCGTCAGGGACATGAGCGTCATCGACACGGCGCCGTCCAACCGCCACCCCGTGCAGGTCTACGCCGGGCAGTGGGACGAGAACCTGGTTGCCTCGGCGATCAGGAAGGAACTCGACCGCGACGGGCAGGTCTACTACGTCTCCAACCGCGTCAGGAGCATCGATGACGCCCTCGCGCGCGTGCATCGCGCGGCCCCGGACGCACGGATCGGCGTCGCGCACGGCAAGATGAACGAGAAGCAGCTCGAAAGCGTGATGGAGGCGTTCTCGGCGAACGAATACGACGTGCTGGTCGCCACCACGATCATCGAGAGCGGCATCGACAATCCGCACTCGAACACGCTCATCATCGAGGATTCCCAGCGCCTGGGTCTCTCCCAGCTCTACCAGCTCAAAGGCCGAGTAGGCCGCAGCCACGTCCGGGCTTTCGCGTACTTCCTCTTCCCGTCGGCAGATGCGCTTACCGAGCAGGCCGCCGAGCGGCTCACCGCGATCCGCGACAACTCCGAGCTGGGCGGCGGCATCCGGGTGGCGATGCGCGACCTGGAGATCCGCGGGGCGGGCAACCTCGTGGGTCCCGAGCAGAGCGGCAACATGAGCGCGGTCGGATTCGACCTGTTCGTCGACATGCTGCACGAGGCCGTGATGGAGGCCAAGGGTGAGGAGTCGGCGGTCCCGACCTCGGAGGTCACGATCGACCTCGCGGTGCCAGCCTACCTGCCCGAGGAGTACGCCCCCCGCATGCCCGAAAGGGTGCGCTTCTACAGGCGGATCGCCTCGGCAGCCGACCTTGGGGAGATCGAAGCGATCGAGATCGAGATCGCCGAAGCGCTGGGGCCGCTTCCCGAACCCGCCAGGAACCTGCTTGACGTGGCGCGCGTCAAGGCGCTCGCCACCGAGGCCGGCATCGAGAGCGTCTCGCTCGAGCGCGAGAAGGTCGTGATGGGTCCGCTTTCGCTTACCGATGACCAGAAAGCGCGTGTGGTCGCCCTTCGCGCGCTCTACTTTGCGAAACAGGGGACAGTCGCCATCCCGGCGAAATGTGAAGGTTCTGTGATGAGAACGACCTTGAAGTGCCTTGGTGCTATACTTGGCTCCATCGTCTAGCCGATCATCTTGTAGGAGGATTCGTGAGAGTATTCCGTACAGTACTGGCAGGAGTTCTAGCGTTCGGCCTTGCAGTGGGAGCGACCGGATGTGCCCAGGAAGACCTGGCTGCCCGCGTCAATGGCGAGGGAATCCCGATCGCCGTCATTGATGAGCAGGTCGACAGGTTGCGGGAATCATCGCCCCAGATGTTCGAAGGGCCAGAGGGCGAAGCCAGGCTTCTCGAGTTCAGGCAAGCGGTGCTGAACCGAGAGATCGACGCTATCCTGTGGCGCCAGGCCGCCGAGGAGCGTGGAGTCGAAGTCACTGACGCACAGGTCGAGGAGAGGCTTGAGCAGCTTAGGGCCGGCTTCGTCGACGAGGCGCAGTTCGAGGCCGCTCTGTCGCAGAACGGCATGACCCTCGAGGAGCTCAAAGACCAGCTTCGGCAGGAATTGTTGACAACAGCCCTGCTTGCAGAGATCAACCAGGACACAGAGGTCGTGCAAGAGGAGATCCAGGCGTACTACGACGCCAACAAGGCGGTCCAATTCACCGAGCAAGCAGCCAAGCGGGCTTCGCACATCCTTTTCGAGACCGCTGATCGCGAGACCGCCGAGCGTGTGCTCGCTGAGATCCGCGCAGGCGGCGACTTCGCAGCTCTGGCCAAAGAGCACTCCACGGATGCAGCAACAGCAGTGAGCGGCGGCGACCTGGGTTGGCCGACGGTGCCGTTCGTGCCCGAGTTCCAGCAGGCTTTGGATGGCCTGGAAATCAACGAGGTCTCGGATCTCGTCGAGACCCAGTTCGGCTGGCACATCATCAAGGCGATGGAGCAGCGTCCGGAGCGTGTGATGCCGCTGGAGGAGGTCTCCGAGCAGATCCAGCAGATGATCTTGCAGCAGCGCGATGCCGAAGCGTATCAGTCACTTCTGGCAGAGCTGCGAGAGACCGCCGACATCGAGATACTGATCCCCGAGCTAGAGCCACCAGCCGCTCCGGCTGAGGGCAGCGAGCCAGCACCTGAGGGTGGATCCGGCCAGTAGCCATGAGCTCGGATCGAGGGGCGGTTCGATGGGCTCTATAACGATAGTGGGTAGCGGGATCGACGCCGGACTCGGGATGTCGCCCGCTACCCTCGACAGACTCCGTAACGCCGGTCGAGTGATAGTCTCCGGCGCTGACGGCTCGATTGATGTCGCGCTTGAGCAAGCCGGCATCGACCATTTATCCCTCGCAGATCTTGGCGATAACGGCGATCTTGGCCACGAGCAAGTGGTCGAGCGCCTCGCCCGGATCGCCGAAGGGTGTGATGTCACCTACGTGACCTCAGGTTATCCTTTCCTCAATCAGCGGCTCCTTTCCGACCTGCTGCTCAAGTCCAGGCGAGACGTGAACGTCTACCCGTTCTACTCGCCGTTCCAGCTCCTGCTCATGGCCTTCGACATCGACCTGACGGCGGACCTGCACATCGTCGATGCGAAGACCTGGGGGCCGACGATCAGTGACCGCGGGGCGCACCTGGTCATCACCGGGGTGCACAACGGCGTCGCCACCCGCAAAGTGGCCGACCGACTCGCTTCGCTGTACTCGCCCGATCACGAGGTCGTGCTCGCCGCGCATCTTGCAGACGGCGGATTCTCGCTTTCCATGTCCACGGTCGGTGCCCTCAAGGAGACATGCATCCCGGGCATCGTGACGGTCTACGTCGGGCCTTGGCGCTTGTCGCCTCCCTCCGGCTTCTCGGAGCTGGTGCGAATCATCGGGCAGCTACGCGGGCCGGACGGTTGTCCCTGGGATCGGGAGCAGGACCACATGTCGCTACGGCGGCATCTCATCGAGGAGGCCCACGAGACCGTGGCCGCCATCGAGTCTGCGGACCCGGCGAAGCTCGCCGAGGAACTCGGCGACGTGCTGCTCCAGGTCGTGCTGCACGCACAGATCGCTTCCGAGAAGGGCGACTTCACCGTCAACGATGTCGTCGACTCGATAGTCGAGAAGATCCGAAGGCGCCATCCGCACGTCTTCGGCGATGCGGTCGCCGAGACATCGCAGCAGGTCACAGCGAACTGGGACGCCATCAAGCGCGGCGAATCCTCGGCAGGGCTGCTCGACGAGATCCCGCGCTCTATGCCGGCGCTGATGCTCGCGCAGAAGATCTCGCGCCGAGTCGTGGGTGTCGGGTTCGAGTGGGCCACCGTCGATGACGTCTGGGCGAAGATCCACGAGGAGATCGACGAGGTCAAGGCGGTGCCGCCAGGCTCGCCGCAGGTGCGCGAGGAGATCGGCGATCTGCTATTCACGATCGTGAACCTCGCACGCAAGCACGGCATTGAGGCGGAGGACGCGCTCAAGGAGAGTTGCTCGAAGTTCACAGGGCGGTGGCAGCATGTCGAGGCCGCTGTAAGGTCTGCGGGAATGCACCTAGAAGACATGTCCAGCGAGGAACTCGAAGGGTTCTGGCTGGATGCGAAGAGAAGTAGTCGACAGTCGACCGAAGGGTAGAGATGATCATGAGTCACATCGTTGATGTTTTTGGCAGGGAGATATTGGATTCGCGTGG
>DBEG01000130.1:4264-6943 GCA_002293965.1 Actinobacteria bacterium UBA912
GCGGTGCCCAGCGGCGCATCGACCGGTGCCTACGAGGCTCGCGAGCTGCGCGACAGCGAGTCCGCGCGCTACGGCGGCAAGGGCGTCATGGGCGCAGTCCTCAACGTCAACGACACCATCATGCCGCACCTGGTCGGCATCGACGCGACCGATCAGCGCTTCGTGGATGCCACGCTGCTCGCGCTTGATGGCACCAGCGACAAGTCGGCCCTGGGCGCGAACGCGATCCTGGGCGCATCACTCGCGTGTGCGCGCGCTGCGGCCGATTCGCGCGGCATGACGCTCTACGGGCACATCGGCGGAGTCAACGCGCACGTCCTGCCCGTCCCGATGATGAACATCCTCAACGGTGGCGCGCACGCCGACAACAACATCGACCTGCAGGAGTTCATGATCATGCCGATCGGGGCCTCGACGTTCGCCGAGGGAACCCGTTGGTGCGCCGAGATCTACCACACCCTCAAAGACGTCCTCCGCAAGCGGGGCCTTGCCACCGGTGTCGGCGACGAGGGCGGCTTCGCGCCCGACCTCAAGAGCAACGAGGAGGCGCTGCAGGTGGTCTCGGTAGCGGTCGAGTCGGCGGGCTACACGCTGGGCGAGCAGGTGGTCTTCGCGCTCGATCCTGCGATGACCGAGCTCTACCGCGACGGCGCGTACCACCTCGAGGGCGAAGGCCGGGTGCTTACCTCGGCAGAGCTGGTCGAGTTCTGGGTCGACCTCGTGGATCGCTACCCGATCGTCAGCATCGAGGACGGCATGGCCGAGGAGGATTGGGACGGCTGGCGGCTGCTCACCGAGCGGCTGGGTGATAGGGTCCAGCTCGTCGGCGACGACCTGTTCGTCACCAACACCGAGCGGCTTGTGCGCGGAATCGAGATGGGCGTGGCGAACTCGATCCTGATCAAGGTCAACCAGATCGGGACGCTTACCGAGACGCTCGAGTGCATCGAGAAGGCGCACCGGGCCGGCTACACCTGCGTGATCTCGCATCGCTCCGGCGAGACCGAGGACACCTTCATCGCGGATTTGGCCGTGGCGGTCAACGCCGGGCAGATCAAGACCGGAGCGCCCGCGCGCTCCGACCGGGTCGCCAAATACAACCAACTGCTGCGCATCGAAGAGGAACTCGACGAGTCCTCGGTCTATCCCGGAGCGGCTGCACTGCCGCGGATCGGGTAGAGGGACCCATGCTCGACGACTCCCTTGCGCGTCGCGAGAGACTCGCCGACAAGTACGACATCGACTTTGGCCGAGACAGGATCTTTCCCGAGCTCGTCGATGCGCTGCTCGAGGAGGTCCCGCGCGGTCAGCGCCTGCTCGAAGTCGGTGCGGCTACCGGGCTGCTCACGAAGCCGCTGCTGGAGCGCTCGGACCACGTGACCGCGATGGAGCCCAGCGCCGGGCTGCTCAAGCACCTGCTCTCGAGCGACGTCGCCGAATCGCCGAGGCTTGCGATCCGCCAGGGCATGGTCGAGGACCTGATACACGACGACACCTTCGACGTGGCGGTCGTGACCTTCACCCCCAGGCGGGGCATCGATCTGTATCGCCTCTTCATCCAGCTTGCGATCAGGGTCCGGGATCGCGTCGTCTTCATGCTCGATGACGACGGCTCGCTCGACTGGGCCTATCTGGCGAGGAGCGTGGCCAAGCAAGGCATCGAGGCCCGCGTCCGCATCGTGACCAACGGCGAGGCCGACCCGCTAGCGCATCGCAGGGCCGTGCTCCTGATCGCCGAGGTCAGCGCGTGGCGCCCCGCATGCATGGCGCTGCACGCCCAGGAGGACTGGGGTACCGATGCCACGCGCATCTCGGTAGCCAATCCGCACGAGCGCGGGACCGCCACGAGGCTCATCCGCCGCTTTCTGGCCGGCGGCGACCGGGCCGCGTTCATCGAGACCGCCCCCGAGAGTCTGGAGCGACTCTACGGCAACATGCGGACCGCCGCGCACCGGATCGCCCGCGAGGAGCTGACGGTCCGGCTCCAGGGCGACGCGATTCAGGTGGTCCGACTCCCCAAAAGCGGCGAAACGGGTATAGGTAAGGAACTGCTCTAGATCCCGCGACAAGGGGGAGACGATGCGCCGCACCAAGATCATCGCCACGATCGGCCCTGCCACGAGCTCCGAGGAACGACTCGCCGAGCTGATCGACGCCGGGCTCGACGTAGCCAGGCTCAACGCCTCGCACTCCGGTGCCGACGAGCTCGCCATCCGGCTTGCCACCATCCGCCGCATCGCCGAGAAGGCCGGTCGCCACGTCGCCGTGCTGCTCGACCTGGCTGGCCCCAAGGTCAGGGTCGGCGAAGTCGCCGAAGGGACCGAGCTTCTCGCAGGCGAGCGCTTCGTGCTGCTGGGGCGCAAGTGCGCCGGGGACTCATCGCAGGCCGGCATCACCTACACCGGACTTGCGGCGGATGTCTCGGCAGGGGACCGAATACTCATCGACGACGGGAAGATCGAGCTCGTCGTGGACTCCATCGCAGGCGCCGACGTCCACACGACCGTGGTGACCGGCGGGCCCCTGGCCAGCCACAAAGGCGTGAACGTCCCCTACGTCTCGCTGGGAGTCGCACCCATCACCGACTACGACCGGGAGATCCTCGCATGGGGACTTTCGGCGGGCGTCGATTACGTCGCGCAGTCGTTCGTGAGGCGGCCCGAAGACGTGGCCGAGCTG
>DBEG01000013.1 GCA_002293965.1 Actinobacteria bacterium UBA912
TCCAGGTATTAGAGGGCCTAGAAGCTGTCCGAAAAAGGCCTGGAATGTATATTGGGTCAACGGGATCCAAAGGCCTACATCACCTAGTGTATGAGGTGGTGGACAACTCAGTCGATGAGGCCCTAGCCGGCTTCTGTTCGTTCGTTGACGTGTTCATCCATAGCGATAACTCGATAACTGTCATCGATGATGGTCGCGGGATTCCAGTGGACAAACATCCAAAACTCAAGAAACCCACCCTTGAAGTGGTGCTGACAATCCTCCATGCAGGAGGAAAATTCGGCGGCGAGGGGTACAAAGTTTCAGGAGGACTGCATGGTGTCGGAGTTTCGGTCGTCAATGCGCTGTCCAGCAAGCTAGTCGTTGAGGTAAAACGGGACGGGAAGATATTCACTCAGAATTATGGTTACGGTAAACCTCTTTCTTCCATTGCGGAGGGCGGAAAGACCAAAGCAACCGGAACTAAAATCACCTTCAGTCCAGACCCCGACATCTTTGAAACACTGAACTTCGATTTCGACGTATTGGCTACGAGGTTCAGGGAGACAGCATTCCTAAACAAGAACCTTAAGATTCGTCTAACAGATGAGCGAGAGGATGATCCGAGGGTCGAAGAGTTCAGGTACTCTGGGGGAATCGTCGACTTCGTCAAGTATCTGAACGAGAAGAAGGATACGATCCACAGTCGGATAATCCACTTCGAGGCCGAGGCCGCCGAAGGACACGTAGAAATAGCCATGCAGTGGAACAATGGTTACTCGGACTCAGTATTGGCTTTTGCTAACAACATCAACACCCACGAAGGAGGAACCCACCTAGATGGGTTCAAGAATGCGATCACTAGGACGGTCAACGACTACGCTAGAAGACAGAATATCCTGAAAGATAAAGAGGACAATCTGTCAGGGGAGGATATCAGGGAAGGCCTGGCTTGCGTCATCTCGGTGAAGCTCCGTGATCCTCAATTCGAAGGTCAAACCAAGACTAAACTAGGGAACACAGAGATCAGAGGATTGGTTCAGTCAACCGTCACCCAGGCGTTTGCAGAGTACCTTGAGGAGCACCCGAAGCCAGCTAGGCTGATCGTTGCAAAAGCGGCCCAGGCAGCCAAAGCCAGAGCTGCGGCGAGAAAAGCCCGTGAGCTGACCCGCCGTAAGGGTTTACTGGAATCCTCGACCCTGCCTGGGAAACTGGCCGACTGTTCTATCAAAGACGCTGAGCTCGCCGAAGTGTATTTTGTTGAGGGAGACTCTGCTGGCGGTTCAGCAAAGCAGGCCAGGGACCGCTCGTTCCAGGCGATCCTACCCCTTAAAGGCAAGATACTCAACGTGGAAAAAGCCGGGCTTAACCGGTCCTTGGGATCTGAAGAGATACAGGCGATGATTACGGCTTTAGGTACTGGTATAGCCGACGAATTCGACA
Source organism: Actinobacteria bacterium UBA912 (assembly GCA_002293965.1). Taxonomy (GTDB): domain Bacteria; phylum Actinomycetota; class Coriobacteriia; order Anaerosomatales; family UBA912; genus UBA912. Next base: position 1,423 of record DBEG01000013.1, read on the forward strand.
TCACCCAGGCTCGCTATCATAAGGCCATAATCATGACAGACGCCGATGTTGACGGTGCCCACATCCGCTGTCTCATACTGACCTTCTTCTACAGGTACATGCGAGAAATGATCGAGCACGGTTACGTTTACATCGCTCAACCACCGCTGTTCAAGATCTCGTATGGAAGAAAGACAGATTATGCTTATAGCGACAAACAGCTACAGCAGATACTAGCGACCCTTCCGGAGACAACAAAAGTGACCCTGCAGCGGTACAAGGGTTTGGGAGAAATGAATCCTGAGCAACTGTGGGAGACCACTATGGATCCCTCTACGAGAACTCTGATGAGAGTGACTTTGGATGATGCCTTCGCGGCTGAAAAAGCCTTCACGGATCTTATGGGAGATAACGTAGAGCCTCGCAAGGAATTCATTCAAAGACATGCGAAGGATGTTCGCTTCCTGGATGTCTAGCACGATTTGGAACACAGAAATGGAAGACTTACCCAGGCGTAGTAAAGCACCGGAGTTCCAGCCCCCTCCATGGGAAGCACTGACCTCCCCAGAGGTCCCGCTTCAAGAGCCGGGAGAAGAACAGAAACCAGTAGTAATACCCCCAATACCGCAACCTGCAGCCGAGCCGGGTACAAAGTCCCAGCGGGCGACTGTTGAATCAGAGCAACTAGAGGGAATGCTAGTCCAGTTGTCTATAGAGGAGACCGATTCGGGCAGGGAGTTTCGTACCGTAAGCCTTCTGAGCGCCCTCTTTTTGGCAGCTGTCGGGTTGATGATGATGGTATGGGGCGTCGTGGCAACTGTCAGGACTGCACAAGCAGGCGTGGCTGGAGCCACAGGTGGATTGATATTGATTGTCTTCGGCGGCGGCTTCATGGGTATAGCCGCGTGGACGGCCGTGAGATATACGAAGCGACGAGGAGAGCGATAGCGTGCCCGAGGAACTTTTCGAATCAACTGTACTTCCTATAGACATTCAGCAAGAACTCAGAGAATCGTTTCTCGAATATTCTATGAGCGTCATTGTGGCCAGGGCCTTGCCAGATGTTCGGGATGGGCTCAAGCCGGTGCATCGCCGAATACTCCACGCCATGAACGAGTCCGGACTCACGCCGGGCAGAGCCTATAAGAAGTCCGCCTGGACCGTAGGTGAAGTCATAGGTAAGTACCACCCGCATGGAGACGCAGCGGTTTACGACACTATGGTCCGCCTCGCCCAGGATTTCTCGATGAGGGAACCGCTGATCGATGGGCACGGAAACTTTGGATCTGTAGACGGCGATCGAGCAGCGGCGATGAGGTACACGGAAGCACGGTTGCGCAAGATCGCCTCGGAACTACTCCGTGACCTGGACAAAGAAACAGTGGATTTCGGACCCAATTACGACGAATCCCTTCAAGAGCCGTTGGTGCTCCCGGCCAGATTCCCAAATCTGATCGTCAACGGGGTGGCCGGTATCGCTGTTGGAATGGCTACCAACATACCTCCGCACAACCTCGGCGAGGCGATAGACGCGGTACTCCTGATGATTGAAAACCCGGACGCGAGCGCCGCCGACATCATGAAAGTCATGCCTGGTCCTGACTTTCCAACCGGAGGATCCATTATGGGCCGGGAGGGAATTGCTGACTACTATGCCACTGGTCGCGGCTCCATCCGAGTCAGGGGTAAAGCTCACATAGAACAGACATCCACTGGGCGCATGCGAATCATTATCACTGAGATTCCCTACACGGTGAATAAATCTAAACTTGTTACAAAGATCGCGGATCTGGTCAGGGAGAAGAAACTGACCGAGATATCGGACCTCAGGGATGAGTCCGACAGAAAAGGGATGCGGATAGTAGTCGAACTCAAGAACTCGTGCGTCCCCCAAGTCGTGCTCAACAAACTGTTCAAACACACCCAGCTGCAGACGGGCTTCGGCATAATCATGCTGGCCCTGGTCAACCGAGTTCCAAAGACGCTTACCATGCCAGAGATGCTGAAGCACTATATCGAACACCAGAAGGAAGTGGTGATTCGCAGGACGAGCTTCGACCTTCGCAAAGCCGAGGAGAGAGCACACATCCTCGATGGCTACGTGATAGCGTTAGACAATATCGATGAGGTCATCAAGATCATAAGAGGAAGCGCAGACGATCATCAGGCAAAGGCCAGCTTGGTCGAGAGGTTCGGCTTCTCAGACGCTCAGGTAGACGCAATCCTTGAAATGAGACTCAGACGCCTGACGGGCCTCGAACGAGGTAAGATCGAAGAGGAGCTCAAAGGACTGCGCGAGAAGATTGCCTGGTACAAGCAGGTCTTAGGGGACGTCAATCTCGTACTCCAAATCATCAAAGAAGAGCTGACGGAGATCAGGGAGAGGTTCGCGAATCCCAGGCGGACCGAATTGGCGGGAACAGTCGCTGACCTCGACGTTGAAGATCTCATCGCTGAAGAGGATATGGTGGTGACTATCACCAGGGCTGGCTATGTGAAGAGGCTCCCGGTGGCCACGTATCGACAGCAGAAAAGGGGAGGAAAGGGAGTCAGTGGACTTAATCTCAAAGAAAGTGATTTGGTCGAACATCTATTCATCAGCTCGACCCACGACTACGTTCTGTTCTTCTCCACTAAGGGGAAGGTCTATCGCCTCAAAGTCCACGAACTGCCGGTAGGATCCAGACACGCCCGAGGCACAGCAGCAGTCAATCTGCTGCCATTCGAACAAGGAGAGAAGATCGCCGCGGCTATCACCACCCGGGAGTTTGGCCCGGATGATTATCTCCTCTTCGCAACCAGGGCAGGCATGGTCAAGAAGACAGCCCTTCAGGCGTACGACCGAAGCCGACGTGATGGGCTCATCGCAATCAACCTTAGGCCGGGCGATGAGCTGATCGCAGTCAAGCGGGTCAAGTCGGGAGAGCACGTCGTGATGGTGTCCTCGGCGGGTAAGGCGATTGTTTGGAATGAGAGTGACGCACGACCCATGGGACGCGACACCATGGGCGTCAAGGGTATGAACGTCAAGGAGGGGGAGGCGGCGTTAGGGATGGAGATAGCCCCCAGTAACTCCGAGCTCTTCGTGGTGACGGAGCGCGGGTTTGGTAAGCGTACTCCTGTGGATGCATATCCGGTTCAACGACGCGGCGGACAGGGAGTCAGGACGATCCAGGTGACGGAGAAGAAGGGCCTGCTGGCCGGGATGAAGATCATCCAGCCTCAGCACGAGTTGATGCTCATCAGCCTGGAGGGGGTAGTCATCCGAGTGAAGGCCGATGATATCTCGAAGTTGGGGCGGTCCACCCAGGGCGTCAAAGTCATGAACGTCGGGCCTTCAGACAAGGTGGTGGCGATAGCCCGGGTCTCGGCGGGAAAGAAGACGGGCAAGAGCAAGGATGTTGTTGAAGGACAGACGGCTATGTTGATTGAAGGGGCCGAAGACGAAGGTGCCCCGGGCAATGTTCAAGAGGACAGGCGCTTGGCCGATGCCGAGGACTTGGTGAGTGAGGAGTTCGATGATGGAGATGAGGGCGGCGAGTAACTCATCATCGAACCCAGCAGTAGAGGCGATGGATCTCGCTAGCCGCCCGCGGCGGTCTGTGAAGGCGGTGCTGTTCGACCTCGACGGAACCCTTATTGATTCGATACCGTTGATCGTTGCCTCGCTGAGGCACGCCATGAGCACCGTCCTCGCCGTTGATCTATCCGACGAACAGCTTATGCGGAATATCGGCACGCCTCTTGTTAAGCAGATGAGAGAGTTCTCGCCGGAACACGCAGATGAACTTCTCCGCGTCTATCGAGAGCACAACGCAATCCATCACGATACCTGGGTCAACGAGTACCCGATGACCAGCGAAACCTTGCTGGCGCTCAAGGCAATGGGGTATCCGGTGGGGGTCGTTACATCGAAGGCGGGAGAAGGTGCAAGACGGGGACTTGCTGTCACAGGGCTGGATCAGTACATCGACATCCTTGTGACATGCGATGATACCGACAGACACAAGCCGGAACCGGATCCTTTGTACCTGGCTGCCGAGCGATTCGGCCTAAAGGCCACCGAGTGCGTGTATGTGGGGGACAGTGAGTTCGACATGATGGCAGCCAAAGCGGCCGGAGCCGTTAGCATAGCGGCCCTATGGGGTCCATTCCCGGACGAGACCGTTTTAGGACCTGGCGTCGATCACGCACTTGAAACCATAACGGGACTGCTCCCTCTGTTGGACGCCCTGAACAAAGGGTAAAAACGTGTTGGTCGATGTTGGATTCAGTTTTGCTATCGCTGTTGAGGCAACAAATTAGAAGGAGGCGTCAATTGTCACGCAAGACGAAACTGATAGCCGGGTTCCTCGTCCTGCTCCTGGTCGGAGTAGGTGCCGCCGTAGCGATCCTAGGTACTCGTTCTGCGGTTGTCGAGGTAGACACTGCGATCGTGCGAGTCGAGACCCTCGGGGTGGCCGTGACAGCCTCCGGGCAGATTGAGATGGGTGAGCGAGGGGATGTGTTTCCTCGGAGTCCGGGCGTGATAGAAGAGATTCTCGTCGAAGAGGGCCAGCAGGTCGCTTCAGGTACGGTGATCGCCACCCTGGAGCGCGAACCCTTCGAGCTTCAACTGAAGCAAGCCGAGGCCGGCCTCGTACAGGCCCAATCACAACTTGCTGCGATCGAAAGGCAGGAGCCCGGGAGCGGCGATCTTCGCACGGCTCGCACGGCTACGGATGTCGCCTGGAGGCAGTATCAGGCTGCGGTCAGCGCCGCTACAGCGCCTGGTGGGCCAGGGCCGATGAGTGCAGAGGTCGAAGCGGCGCGGAAGGTGACCCTGGAAACCCTTAGGGTATACGAGCAGGCGAAGGTCGCTTTCGAGGCCGCGCGGAGTGCTCATGAGGCTTCACCAACGCCCGCTCTTGAAGGGTCACGCGTTGCTGCAGAGGCTATTATGTTACAAGCTCGAGATGCGCACTTTGCAGCTCAGCAAAGGGAAGCCGGTCTGGTTGCAGCGAACGCAGCCGCAGCTCGACAGCAGGCGCTGGCTGCACGGGATCAGGCCCACATCGGCTATCTTACAGCCAAAGCCCAGCAAGACAAGCTTGAGAGCACCGATCTGTCTCCTGAGCGTCGGGCAGCGCGAGCTGCAATCAGCCAAGCCAGGGATGCGGTAGCGCTAGCGCAACGGAACCTGGACGAATCCGCACTGGTTGCACCCGTGAACGGGGTTGTGGTGTTCCGCTCGACAGGATCTGCGATACCGGGAGCCCCGGCCGTCAAGCCGACCACTGGAACGCCCGTTTCGCCCCAAGCGGCACCTTTCTCGGTGGTGAACATGACGTCGGGGCAGTTTGTGGCGCAGGTTGATGAGGCTGACATCGCGCGGGTCGCCGAGGACAAGAAGGCGATCATCAGGGTGGACGCATTCCCGTTGGCCGAGCTGAGCGGCGTGGTTACACGGATCTCACCGATCGCCGAACTGACGGCGACCGGAGGCACGACGTTCCTGGTGTACATTGAGATCGATGAAGTACCTGCTGGCGTCGATCTGAGAGACGGAATGCAAGGGGATGCCGAGATAGAGATCGAGGCTATATCTGAGGCTATGACGATACCAATCGAAGCACTCTTCGATGAGGGCGGACAGGCTCACGTATATGTGTTGACCAATGGGCAGACATTGGCTCGTACGCGGATAGAAGTCGGAACCGTGACCGAGACCGAGGCGCAGGTACTCTCAGGACTCGAAGAGGGTGATGAAGTCGCACTGTCAGGCCCCACAGAACTGACCGATGGATTGCGAGTGCGACCCGCAGAATGAGCGTACCCCAAGACCGACCCGCCTCGGCATTTGCGAAAGACCTTACCGGCAGCAAGATCGCGCGCCCCGTGTTGACCGTGACGGGCGTGACGAAGACGTACTTCCTCGATGAGGTGGTGGTCCACGCCCTTCGCGGAGTGGACCTCGACGTGAACGCGGGGGAGATGCTGGCTATCATGGGACCATCGGGCTCCGGCAAGTCGACGCTGATGCACGTCATCGGCCTACTTGACCTGCCGACGTCGGGCACCGTCAAAGTCGAGGGCGAAGAGGTCTCGGACATGGAGCCCAACAAACTAGCGGCCGTCCGAAACAAGCGGATAGGCTTCGTCTTCCAGGCGTTCAACCTGCTTCCCAGGACGACCGCCCTTGCCAACGTCGAGCTGCCGCTCATATACGCAGGGGTTTCTTCGGCGGACCGAGCCAGGTTGGCGAAAGAGGCTCTCGAGCAGGTGGGCCTCGACGATCGGATACACCACCTGCCGAATCAACTCTCAGGCGGGCAGCAGCAGAGGGTCGCCATCGCACGGGCGCTCGTTACCAAACCGAGCATCGTGCTCGCCGACGAGCCGACAGGAAACCTCGATTCGCGCTCAGGCGTGGAGATCATGGCGATCCTTCAGCAACTCAACTCCGAAGGTATCACAGTCGTGCTGGTCACACATGACCACGCTGTGGCCTCTCATGGACAGCGGATCATCCACCTCGGCGACGGATCGATCGTCAGGCAGGAGACAGTTCTCGAACCCATTGATGCCAAAGCCAACCTGGAAGCAATGCTAGCGGCTGCGGCCGTGAGCGAAGCGGCGGCGGAGGCCCGATGAACATATGGGAAAGCGTCCGAATCGCTGTCAGGGCCCTGAATGCCAACAGGGTCCGTAGCTTGCTTACCATGCTCGGCGTGATAATCGGTGTCGCTGCGGTCATCCTACTAGTCGCAATCGGGACGGGCGTCCAAGATGAAGTCACCGGGACTATCGAGGGGCTGGGCAGCAATCTGATCTTCGTGTTCGCCGGCAACATGGAGGACGGCGGAGGGGGGAGCGGGTTCTCGATCAATCGCCCACTAACGAGCGCGGAAGTCGACCTGCTTGCCGACCGCCTGAGCGACGAACACCGAGTGGTGCCGGTCGTACAAGGGCCGGTCACACTGCGCTCAGGCAACCGAACCATGCGCTCCACAGTGGCAGGAAGCAACGAGTACGCCGAAGAGGTCTTCACCGCGGACTACATCGGAGGCCGCCACTATCGTCGTAGCGAAGTGATCGCAGGATCGCGAGTCGCTATCCTGGGTAGCCGAGTGCGCGACAACCTGTTTCCGTTCCAAGATCCCATCGGCCGCGAGATCGATATCAACGGCCTTAGGTTCACCGTGATCGGGCATCTTGCTGCACAGGGCGGCTCGCTTACAGGCGATCAGGACAACCAGATATTCATGCCGCTCAGCGCAGCCCAGAGAGTTCTGGGCACCACCGACCTGAGCTCGATCATCGTAAGAGCAGCCGAGGCGGACCGGATCGATTCGGTCCAGGCGCAGATAGAGCGGATATTGAGGCCCTCGTTGGGCGAGGAGTTCAGCGTCATGACGCAAGAGCAGACCTTGGGGATGCTCTCGACCCTGCTCGGCACGTTGACGGTGATGCTGGCCGGCATCGCTGGGATATCACTTCTAGTGGGAGGCGTCGGCATCATGAACATCATGTTGGTGAGCGTGTCCGAGAGAACCCGGGAGATCGGTATCCGCAAAGCCGTGGGTGCCAAGACCTACGACATCCTCATACAGTTCGTGATCGAGGCTGTCATGCTTTCGGTCTTAGGTGGCCTGATCGGCGTGCTGATCGGGTGGGGCGGTGCACTGGCACTACAGGCCGTAGTCCCAACCCAGGTCACGGCGTGGGCTGTAGGACTGGCCTTCTTCTTCTCGGCGGGGGTCGGAGTGTTCTTCGGAGTGTATCCGGCTTGGCGAGCGTCGAAACTCGAGCCAATAGCCGCGCTGCGATACGAGTGAGCCGCTAAACGCTGGAGTTTTGGCGGTCAGCCCTGGAAGTCGCTGGGGTCGACGTCGTCGAGGAAGGCTCGGAACTCTTCGACCTGGGCTTCCTCGTCCATCTCCTGGAGCTGGTCGGCTATGATCGAGGCTTCGGTGAAGACCTCCTCGGCGACGTAGATGGGGGAACCGGTGCGCACAGCAAGTGCGATCGAGTCGCTTGGTCGCGCGTCCACCGTGAGCAAGGTGCCTTCGGAGTCCAGGATCACAGCAGCGTAGAATGTGCCGCCTTCGAGCCGGGTGATCTCGACCCGATCCACGGTTTGGCCGAGCTGGGTGATGACGTTGTGCAGCAGATCGTGGGTCATAGGGCGCGGGGACTCGATGTTCTGTAGCGCGATGAGTATCGAGGCTGCCTCGGAGTGCCCGATCCAGATGGGGAGCAGACGAGCAGAGGAGCCTTCCTCATCCAACGGGCGCAGGATTATCACCGGTTGATTCGAGGTGGCATCTACTGAGAGAGCCGCTATGCGGACGAGAATCACGGGGCTCGGACTCCTTCAAGAGGCGGACTTGCATCCTAGGACATCATAAGCCAAGACGGCAAACGCGTGGGAGCGAAAGGTATATTTGACGGGCACGCGGCTGCTCTAGTATTGTGTCGAAGCTGCATATGCGTGGGGCCCGTAGCTCAGTTGGTTAGAGCGCACGGCTGATAACCGTGAGGTCAGTGGTTCGAATCCACTCGGGCCCACCACTTG
>DBEG01000139.1 GCA_002293965.1 Actinobacteria bacterium UBA912
ATTGATTCGCGTGCTCGTCCACGAAGTCGGCGGGCCGGTCAGTGTGACTGATGCGGCGAGGATGGCCGGCCTTTCCACAGCAGGTGCCCGCAAGGCCCTTGAGACCTTGGAGCGGCTGGATGTCGCGACGAGGGTGGGAACCGGGCGCGCACAGAAATTCGGGCCTCGGACGACGAATCCATATCTGCCCTTACTGCACCAGTTGTTCCAGGAAGAACAAGAGCGACACGACGAACTCATCGGGGAACTGCGTCGCGCTGTGAACATGCCGGAGATCCATGACGCATGGATGACGGGTGCTCCAGACGGATCCTCTCAGGCCCTCCATCTAGAGGTGATAGCTGATACAGGAGCCCTCAGTTGGATCGGCCCTGAACTGCGAACCCGGTTGGCCGAAACCGAGAAGCGTTTCGATCTGATAGTCGAGATCGATGTCTTCACCCGCGCAGACTTGCTTAGTGCACCCGAGGACGCGATCAGGCTCTCTGTCTCCGGTATGGGCAGTCAAGCGGCGGATCCATCCACGGAGGATCGTGCTGAGTCGGATGAACGCTCTTTACGGATGGCGCGAGTGATCGCGGGAATGATCAAGTCGGATCCATCCCTGATCAGAAGAGCACTTCAGCATACTAATCGACTGCTGCATGAAGGCCAGGGCACCGCGACCCACGATATCAGTGAATGGAGGACGCTGCTTCAGACGTATTCGCCCGAGCGAGTCAGGGATATTCTCGTGTCTCGGAGTTCCCGCGCCGAGCGATTGAGGAGAAGCTCTCCCTTCTTCGGCATTCTGACTCCCGAAGAGCGAGACCGAGTACTTCGAGAGGCGGAGTCTGGGGGATGAGATACGACCAGCTGGAGCATGCAATCAGGGCAGCTTGCGATGTTGCAGACGATACCGAACTGCTGATCTTCGGTTCCCAGGCGATATTGGGCAGCTACCCTCACGCGCCCGAGGCTCTGAGGGCATCGATGGAGGTCGACGTTCAACCGAGGAATCGACCGGATAGAGCGGATGCCGTCGATGGGGCGCTGGGCCAGGACTCCCTGTTCCATGCCACCCACGGGTTCTATGTCCATGGAGTCTCAATCGAAGTTGCCGTTTTGCCGGAAGGCTGGGAAGACCGGGTCGTCCCTGTCACACATCCAGTAGGGACACGTGGACACACCGGCTTCTGCATCGAGGCGCACGACCTAGCTGCGAGCAAACTTGTGGCCTACAGGGAGAAAGACAGGGTCTTTGTCACCATCTTGCTTTCCGAGGGACTGATCGATGGCAGCATCTTGCTCCGGCGAGTCGGTGTATTGCCCGTTCCGGGCGATGTCTTGAGACGACTTCTCCGATGGGTTGAGATCACTTGTGAAGATTTACGCGACGGTCACTGAGCGACAGACGTTGACGAGGTCGCAGCCCTGAAGAACCTGAGAGGATCAGCGTGTCCACAGACAACCAGCGTTGGTTCGATTCGAAGATTGATTGGTGGATCGCGGCGATATTGGTGATACTGCCGCTGATCCAGCTTGCGGGAGGGATGGTCGCCCTCTTTCTCGGTGATGTGGAGGGATCCATCGCAGCAACGGTCGGCCTCGCCATTGTGCTCGCGATCTACTGGCTGCTCGTTATCCCAACTCGCTATGCCATCGAAGACGATCATTTGCTCGTCAGGTTCGGGGTCGTCCGTCAGCGGATTCGGTACGATTCGATTGTGGAGGTCCACCCGACCCGTAACCTGCTTTCATCGGCGGCGCTTTCGGTGGATCGACTCGCGATCAGAACTGGGAGAGGCCCCCTGAATCTCACTTTGATCTCACCTTTGGAGCGCGAGGAGTTCCTCGCGATGCTGACGTACAAGGCGGACCTCATTTGGGACGGACAGCGCTGGCTTCGGCGGGGCGCCGGGACGTCGCACTCGGCAGGGAAGGAGCGCAGATGACCAAGCATCGGATCTTCACGATGGAGTTTCGCAAAGTCTATCCGCTGTATGTCCAGAAGGCGGAGAAGAAGAACCGCACGAGAGAAGAGGTCGATCGGATCATCTACTGGCTGACCGGATACGACGACGCCGGCTTGCAGCGGCAGATCGAGCTGGGCGTCGATTTCGAAGCCTTTTTCGCACAGGCTCCGGCCATGAATCCGAACAGCGCGCTGATCACGGGTGTTGTGTGCGGCGTCAGGGTGGAGGAGATAGAGGATCCTCTGATGCAGCAGATCCGCTATCTGGACAAGCTGATCGATGAGCTGGCCAAGGGCAAAGCGCTCGAGAAGATACTACGCGGATGAGGTTCTCGCGCGACCCCGCTTCGGCTTCGATCCTGGTTCCGTCGGTGCCCTCCTCGACTATCTGGAGTTCGCTGGCGAGAAAGTGGCCGCAGCACCGCTGCAGGTAAGGCTGCCGGACCCCGATGACGAGTCCTTTCTGGAAGTGGCGCTGGCCTCTTCGGCGGAATGCCTTGTGACCGGGAACATCGCACACTTTCCGGAACCTGCTTGTTTGGGCGCGCGAGTCTTATCGCCAGCGCAGTTCATGGAAGCTTATCGCGGCCTGCCATAGACAGCCGTCGCGGATATCCTCTCCGGGACCCTGATATCATAGGGGTACGCCAATGGTCGAACCGCCCGGAAGGCAATGACACATGGTCACGCGTCGGCAGTTCATAGTCGGATCGACAGCCCTCCTGGCCTCCGCTGCGGGAGTCGGTGCCTACGCTTCGCTTGTCGAGCCCTACTTGCTGGAGGTGGTTCGACGCCGGATGCCCGTGCGCAATCTGCCTGCCGAGCTTGAAGGAGCCACACTGGCGCACTTTGCCGACACCCATGTCGGCCCTGTCCGCGACGCCTTCGTGCGGGACGCTTTCGCAACTCTCCAGGCCGAGAGGCCCGACATAATCGTGATCACCGGTGACCTGACTGCGACATATCATGCGGGCGTGGTCGATGAGGTGAAGCGCACCTACACCAACCTGTCCCACGCTAGACTGGCGACACTGGCGGTCCTCGGCAATCACGATTACGGACCCGAGTGGTCCGATGCGCAGCACGCTGCCCTGGTTACTGATGCCCTCGAGTCGCACGGTATAAGCGTGCTCTCCAACGAGCTGGTTTCCGTCGCCGGGCTGCAGATCGCCGGGATGGATGACCTGTGGGCGGGACGGTTCGATCCCAGGAAGGCACTGGCCGGACTCGATCCCGACAGGGCGATGATCGCGCTCACCCACAATCCCGACAGTGTCGATCTGGCGGGCTGGGACGGCTTCGAAGGATGGATACTCGCAGGCCACACCCACGGCGGGCAGGTGAGTCTGCCCTTCGTTGGCCCGCCGATCGTGCCTGTCCAGAACGAGCGCTACACGGCTGGTGAGTTCAGCCTGTCGGGCAATCGCCGAATGTACATCAACCGAGGAGTGGGGTACACGTCGCTGCGCCTCCGCTTTGGGGCTCGACCCGAGCTGACCATGTTCGAGCTGCACTCGGCATAAGGCGCACCCTGCTCATGGCATACTGTTTCGAAGGCCGCACAACGACATCAGAATGGATTGGTGAATGAACACTCCGCTTAGCACCAGGCTCGTCGCCGAGGCGATCGGGACATTCTGTCTGGTCTTCGTCGGCACCAGCGCCATCGTCGTGAATGCTGACGGCGCTGTCACTCACGTCGGTGTGGCGATGACCTTCGGGCTGGTCGTATTCGCGATGATAGCCGCGCTCGGCGATGTGTCCGGAGCCCATCTCAATCCGGCTGTGACGGTCGGCTTCTTCCTCGCTCGGCGGTTCTCCGGCAGGGAAGTGGTGCCGTACATCGCAAGCCAGTGCCTGGGGGCAGTGCTGGCTAGCCTCTGCGTGAGCTTCCTGTTTCCGGTCTCCGAGACGCTGGGCGCGACGCTCCCCGCAGGCCCGATCCACCAGTCGCTGCTACTGGAGGTGCTCATCACCGCGCTTCTGATGTTCGTCATCCTGAGCGTCTCCACGGGTGCCGCCGAGAAGGGGATCACCGCTGGGCTCGCGATAGGCGGTACCGTTGCCCTGTGTGCGCTGTTCGCCGGGCCGGTATCCGGCGCCTCCATGAATCCGGCGCGCTCGCTAGGGCCTGCCCTGGTGTCAGGGCAGCTGGAATTCATCTGGCTTTACCTCACGGCACCCGTTCTCGGCGCTGCGCTGGCTGTTGCCGCATGCCGATGCGCCCACAAGGGTTCCTGCTGCGGACCCCAAGCCGCCTCGGATGAGGAACCCCGCACCGATTGCCGAGCCTGACTCTTGGCGGTATCCTTTAGGTTTCATACCGACACTTTACTGCCGAGGAGACCTGACGCGTGAATGAGACCCTGACCGAGCTGGTGCGCGATGCCCTGAGCTCGGCTGCCCAGGCGGGCGAGCTTCGCATCGAGGAGATACCCGAGCCGCAGTTCGAGCGGCCCCGGGACGTCAAGCACGGCGACTGGGCCACCAACATCGCGATGCAGCTCGCGAGATCCGCCGGTGCGCCTCCAAGGGAGATCGCCGAGGTCATCGCCCGCCGCATGACCGGACATCCCGACATCGAGGCCATCGAGGTCGCAGGCCCCGGATTCCTCAACATCCGACTCTCCGCCGAAGCACTCCAGCGCATCCTCGTGCAAGCGCGTACGCAGGGCCGTGCGTTCGGCTCGCCGATTCTTGGCGAAGGCAGGCGCGTGCAGGTCGAGTTCGTCTCGGCGAATCCGGTGGGCCCGATGCACGTCGGGCACGGCCGCTGGGCGGCGCTCGGCGACAGCATGGCGCGAGTGCTCGAACACGCTGGCTGGGTCGCAGAGCGTGAGTTCTACATCAACGACGTCGGCGTCCAGATGGACATCTTCGCGAAGTCCGTGGCCGCGCGATACCTCGAGCTCTGCGGACAGACGGTCGATTTCGAGCCCGAGTGGTACCAGGGCGCGTATATCGCCGAGATTGCGCGCGAGATCTTCGACGCCGAAGGCCCGGACTGGGCGTCGGTCGAGCCTGCCGAGCGTGAGGCCCACTTCAAGGAGGTCGCGTACACGCAGGTGCTCGCGCACCTCAAGCGCGTCTTGCATGACTTCGGAGTCGACTTCGACGTGTGGTTCTCGGAGCGCACCTTACACGCCGAGGGCGGCGCGGGTGAATCGGCAGTCGAGAGTGCGATCGAGGTCCTGTCGAAGGGCGGCCACATCTTCGAGCACGAAGGCGCGAAGTGGTTTTGCACCACGGCCTTCGGCGACGACAAGGATCGCGTGCTGCGCAAATCCGATGGCAGCTACACCTACTTCGCCGCTGACGTGGCGTATCACGCTGACAAGTTCGAACGCGGGTTCGACCGCGTCATCAACATCTGGGGCGCCGATCATCACGGTTACGTGAAGCGGATGCAGGCGGCCGCTTCGGCGCTGGGCCACGAAGGCAAGCTCGACATCGTCATCGGCCAGCTCGTGAACCTGTTCCGCGCTGGTGAGGCGGTCCGCATGTCCAAGCGCACCGGCGAGATGGTCAGCTTCGAGGACCTGCTCGACGAGGTCGGCGGCGATGCCGCACGCTACTTCTTCCTGCGACGCTCGACCGACCAGCCGCTCGACTTCGACATCGAGCTCGCGCAAAGCCAGAGCGCCGAGAACCCCGTCTACTACGTGCAGTACGCGCACGCCAGGATCTGCTCGATCCTGCGCAGGGGCGAGGAGCTGCTCGC
>DBEG01000006.1 GCA_002293965.1 Actinobacteria bacterium UBA912
TCGCGATTACCGCGCCGCTTGAGGCGGCCGTCGTCACCGCCCCGTAGAGCGCTGACTGCCCGATGCCGAAGCGCGTCTCCTTGCCCTCCATGTTGCCCCCGGGCTGGTCCGGTCCGACCGACTGCTCCACCCCCGCGCGCGTGAATGCCGGGTTGCCCGTCTGCTCGGACACGAAGACGACACCGACGCTCGCCACGAACAACAGCAGCATCGCACCGAAAACGGCCCACCCTTGGCGTGTGTCGCCCGTCGATCTGCCGAACATCCATGTGAATCCAGCCGGTATGGCGAACACGGTGAGCATCTGCACGAAGGCAGCCAGTGGTGTCGGCCCTTCGAACGGGTGCGCCGAGTTGGCGTTGAAGAACCCGCCGCCGTTGGTGCCGAGCGCCTTGATGGCTTCCATCGATGCAACCGGCCCGGTCACGATGGACTGCAACGTTCCCTCGAGCGTCACGGCCTCCACTGTACCGCCGAGTGTCTGCACGGATCCTGAGGCAGCGTAGAAGACGGCTATGACCACTGAGAACGGAAGGAGCACGTACAGCCACGACCGAGTGACGTCGACCCAGAAGTTGCCGATCCGGCACGCGCCGTCCCTGACCAGGCCGCGTATGAGCGCTGCCGCCACACACATGCCGGTCGAAGCCGAGAGGAACTGCTGCAGCGCGAGTCCGAGCATCTGGGTGAGCGGGCTGGCCGAGGTCTCTCCCGCATATGCCTGCCAGTTCGTGTTGCTCACGAACGACACTGCCGTGTTGAGAGCCAGATCCACGCTCATCGGCGCGAATCCTGCCCCTGTGGGCAAGGCATGCTGCACCTGCAGCTGCATGAACAATGTGAACAGCCCGACCGCGTTGAAAATAAGGAGAGACCACGCGTACTGAGTCCAGCGCATGTCGGTGTCCGGGTCGACCCCCGAGAGCCGGTAGATCATCCGCTCCGTGCCGCCGAGGATGCGTTCCAGCGGCAGTGGACGACGTTCGTATACCGCGAACAGCCACCAGCCGACGGGCTTGGTCAGGAGGATCACCAGCACCACGAAGACGAGTATCTGCAGGATTGGCACCGTCGTCTCCGGCTAGAAGCGTTCCGGGTGCACGAGCGCATACAGCAGATAGCAAAATAGGAGGAGTGCCACGATGCCAAGGACGACATATTCGATCATGCGACATCCTTCTATCTTCGTACGGATCCGCGGGACCGAGGGCGATTATCACCCCCCGTTCGCTCAGAAGTCAAGCACAGGTCCCGTCTCACGAGGGCACCGCAAAGACAACAACCCCCTCACCTTGACGGCGACCTCGCCCGACATGAAAGACATCGCGACGTTACGGGATCGGGGCGTGATGGTCAGTTACTGACCTGACGCCGCACATGCTGCGGCATGCATGGAGCCGACGAGGGGACTCGAACCCCTGACCTACGCATTACGAGTGCGTTGCTCTACCAGCTGAGCTACGTCGGCGCTAAACCATAATCCTAGTCGGAGCCAGAAGGGGCACTCTGCCCGCCGGATCTCCGGCGTCTCCTTCTGCGCCCGGCGCTGCGCACGGGTTTTTCGCTCACCTTATCCGCGCCGGACGGAGCGACCCGCTTGGCGCTTTTGCCCGCTTCTGGCGGCTTCCCTGCAGCACCCGCGCCTCCTGGCACTCCCGGTAGATCGCGAAACAGCGCGGGGGTGGCCGCATCGGACTTCGCACTAATCTCGTCGAGCGCTTCTTGCGAGATCGAACAAGGACAGCCTTTCCCTTTGCCGCATTTTATCGCCGAGAGAGGCACTACCATCGGACTCGCCGAACTTACAGCGACCTTGACCTGCTCCCTTGGTGTGTCGAGGCTGACAACAACGCCTTCGCCGAGCGGTGTCTCGATCTTTGCGCCCTTCTTCGGTGCGCGCGACTTGAAGTCCTTGTAGGCATCGAACTCATAGCGCAAGCAGCACATAAGTCTGCCGCACAGACCGCTGATTTTCAAGGGGTTGAGCGAGAGATCCTGCTCCTTGGCCATCCTGATCGAGACCGGTTGGAACTCCTGTCCCATGCGTGCGCAACATAGCTGCTCGCCGCAGTGGCCGACCCCTCCCAGCATGCGCGCTTCATCCCGAACGCCGATCTGTCGCATCTCGACGCGCGCCTTTAGCTCCGAAGCCAGATTGCGAACGAGCTCCCGGAAATCGACCCGCTCTTCGGCGGTGAAATAAAATATCACCTTGTCGCCGCTGAACAGGTACTCGACCCCCACGGGCTTCATATCCAGTTTGTGGGCCTGGATCATCTCCCTGAACCTAGCGCGGGCAAAGCTCTCTTTCTCGGCAAGCTCCGCCGCGCGCCGCAAATCCTCGGCAGTAGCCAGCCGCACGATCGGCTTGAATGCATCGGCGGCCTTCTCGGCACAGGAGTGATGGCACTCGTCGACCACAGTGCCCAGCTCAAGCCCCCGATCGGTATCGACAATGACGTGATCGCCTGGTACCGCCTCGGTTCCGGCGCAATCGAACCAGACTACTCGTGGAACTGAACGAACTCTTACTGCTATTGGCGCGGGCAAACAAGTACCTCCCGAACATCGAAGAGCATGGCCTCTACAGCCAGCTGGACATTTACATTATACGAGATACGCCGCCGGGCCTCACTAACCGCGCCCAGACCACGATTCGCAGCTTGCGGAGTTATAACTGCGGCCACTTCCTGCATAGCATCGAGCACATCCGTGTTGAGCACAAGCTCATCGAGGCCCAACGAAAGCACAAGGCAATCCCTGAGCCAACTTTCCGTGATGCTCAAAATCTCGGTCACGCCCTCCCGCTCACGCGCGGTAAGCTCACGCTTGTGCCGAACTTGCAGCGTCTTGCCGCCGCTCTTGCCAAATATCTCCTCGGCGTTCTTGATCTCCTGCGCGTGGGCGGCTTTAGTCTCCTCCAGCGGGGCGTTGACCAGGACGAGCAGTTCGCGGCAGGCGCGCAAGACGTCGAACTCATCGTATGCGGGCAGGTCCTTGAGTATCGACAGTATCCTGGCGCGGGCCTCTCGGCGGCTCGAAGATTGAAGGAACTCCGCCGCGCGCGATATGACGCCTCCTGTAGCCGCAAGCGCCGCTGTCGCCTCCTGTGGCGACGCGCCCGTACGCTGCTCGAGCAACGCCTGCGCCGAGGAGGGCGACACCTGCCTGAATCGAACCACCAGGCAGCGCGAAGCGATCGTCGGAGGCACGGACTCGTAGCTTGCAGCGAGCAGAATTATCGTTACCCCAGGCGGCGGCTCTTCGAGCGTCTTGAGGAACGCATTGGCTGTAGAGTCGCCCATCAGATCCGCCTGGTCCAGGATGTAGAACTTGTGCCTGGCCTCCAGCGGCTTCAGGTGGATGTCGCGGATAAGCGGGCGAATCTGCCCATCTAAAAGGTAGCTGGCTGCACCTTGCGGGGCCAGCACCTGCACGTCGGGGTGGGAGTCCCTCTTGATGCGGGAGCACGCCCGGCAGGTGCCGCAGGCGTCGTCGTCGCAGATCGTCGCGCAGGCAAACGCGCGGGCCGCCGTTTTCTTCCCGGTTCCCGCCGGACCTACAAACAGGTAGCCGTGGGATACCGTTCGACTCTGCACCGCGGTCCTGAGAAAGTCCCGCGCCGGATTCTGTCCGATAATGCCGTCCCATACGCACTTGCGCGTCATCATCACGCGTCCTTCGCCATCAAGGCGCTCAACACGGGCAGGCGATGAAGCGTCGAGAGTACCATGGTATGTATCTCCTCGACCGATCCGGACGCGTCTATCACCACGCACCTGGCCGGCTCCTCCTTGGCGAGCTCAAGAAACCCTTGGCGCACTCGTTCGTGAAACGCCATCTGCTCGGCCTCAAGACGATCGGCGCCGCTACGCGCCGCCCTTACGAGGCCGAGTGCGGGATCGATGTCGAGCACGATCGTAAGGTTGGGAACCAGATCACACGTGGCCATGCGCGAGAGGGTCTCGATGCCCTCTTTCGGAAGGCCTCGGCCGTAACCCTGATACGCCAACGTCGAGTCGGTAAAGCGATCACACAGCACCACACTTCCCACAGAAAGCATCGGCAATATGCGCTCGGTGACAAGCTGCGCGCGCGACGCCTGGTATAGCAGCAACTCGGCCACGGGCGTCATGCCTGTGCTTGCGGGATCCAGCAAAATATCGCGGACCCGCTCGCCTAGGCGTGTGCCGCCGGGTTCGCGCACCACCTCCACCTTCAGGCCGGCTTCGAAAAGCACCGGCTCTAGCAGCGCGATCTGAGTGGATTTACCGCACCCTTCACCGCCCTCGAAGGTCAGAAAGATCCCTCTGCGACTAATCCCGCTCACGAGGACACCTCTCCAACCTCGGTTGCCCAATCCGCTACCGCCGATGCATAGAGATCCCCGCCGAGCGAATCGATGGCG
>DBEG01000087.1 GCA_002293965.1 Actinobacteria bacterium UBA912
CCACTCGCAGACGTACTACCTCTCGCAACGCCACTACGACCCGGCCACGATGCGCTTCCTCTCGAAGGACCCCGTCCGCGCCGACGGCGAGGAGAGCGCGTACCAGTACGCCGCGGGAGACCCTGTGGGGAAGGTGGACCCGACGGGGTTGAGGGCGATAGTGAGGAGTCAACTCTGGAAACTGACCATAAGCAACGTGAGCTACAGGATCAGCATCGACTATGTGACTAGTGCCGTCCTGTCGTGGTTTGGCTTGCGCCTGCCTGGACCCGCTCCAGGTACGATGGGAGTCCCCGGCTGGTGGCTTGTCCGGGTAACGATGTCGTACAGGGTGCACGCCCAGTATCGTCTGATGAAGAACGGTAAGTGTTGGGGTCGGCGGGGAGTCGTTAAGAATCGGTCGAGTAGTTACAGTTCAATCGCGCACGGATCGCGCAGTGAAGCAATCCAAAAAGTGAAGAAGCTCACATACAACTACGCACATACGGAGAGTACGGTGCTCGCACGAAAAGTATGGAGCTGGGTCCTCTGAAGTGCTGATTCCAATCGAACGTTCGCCGACTACAGGAGGAATGCAGCGTGGGAAAGGCATCACTACACTTGGTCTTCTGGCTACTGGTGCAGCAAGCGGCATCATGGATGCTTCAGGTAATGTTGGTGGTGTCTGGCTATTGGCTGGGCCTCGCCGGTTATGGGGCCGTGATCACGCTAGCGGCTCTTGCGGCGCTCATTCTTGGTCGCTCTCTCGGGAGACATGCCCCATATTCCCAGGGGAAACTGATTCCAGGAGTGGTTTTCATGGGCATGTGGATGCTCTCATTCCTGGGAGTACTACCATACCGAGCCATGATGACTCCGCTACTCCCCGGCTTAGATCACGTGGGCATGGATGTCGCATTGGCCTTGGATGCATCCATATGGATCGTGCTTTCACTGGCTGCTACGGCGGGGATTCTCATCGGGAGCAAGCATTCTGCACGGTCTGCTCGACCTACACCTACGACGGCAACGGCTAGCGCACGTCGGCGACCGTGACCGCAGGCGGCATCACCACAACGACCGACTACACCTACGACGGCATCACGCTGCTCTCGCTTGACGCTTCGCGGCGACGGGCAGGGCAGCGCACGCGCGCAGCGATAGCCGAACGTCAGCCGCTGCGCTCTGCTGGCTACGTCTACGACATCCACTCGCAGACGTACTACCTCTCGCAACGTCACTACGACCCGGCCACGATGCGCTTCCTCTCGAAGGACCCCATCCGCGCCGACGGCGAGGAGAGTGCGTACCAGTACGCCGCGGGAGACCCTGTAGGGAAAGTGGACCCGACTGGGTTGGCGTGGATATGGATGGCGTTCCGTTATGCTACCAATAGGGATGTCGGGGCATCTCACATCCGCATAACGGCGAAAGCGTTGGCGCCAATCTTGGCGGCAGCTCTGGCAGGGAAGGTAGCCGTCGTTGGAAAGGGAGCGAGTGTACTGTTGAATATTGGCGGCACAATAGGTGGCATCGTGAACTCAATCAGGGGCGTGAGTTCGTCTGTTGTTAGGCGGGGTGACCTAATCGTGTGGCAGGTTTATTCATTCGCAAGCCTCGCTCGACCCAGTTGTCGTGACAATGCAACTCACTCCGTTCGGCAGAGGGTAGTGTTCATGCGCAGGGACGGCACGCGTGGCTGGCATTCGTACAAGATACGCTGCCGTCCTAACCTTCGCGTTACCTTTCGGGACGCCTTCTCAGGCCGAAGGTATGCGAGTTCACCCGTGATTATTAGGTGGCCGCGACGCGTTGGGAGTCTATAGGAGGATTACCATGAGGTTTCGGGCATTGACCATCACATTGTTGGTCAACTCCCTCGTGTTAGGGGTTGCCGGTGTGTTAGCCGATTCCAGGGCAGTCTATATATCCCTGCGCGATTGGGAGGGGATTCTCTTTGTCCTCAATCCCGCAGTCTTCGTGGGTATGTTTTGTGGCTGGATTCTGCGGAAGGAGGAAGAGCCTCGGACGCGTGATATCTACGTCATGCTGTTTTCGTTCATCTGGACTGCTGCAGCGATTGCCAGGGTGTTCGCACCATTGGCAGTCAGTGGTCGATCTGGTTTCTTCGACAGTGGCTTGATGCTGCTATTCGTCGTTGTGGGAATCGGACTCGTCTCGGTTCTACCCTCGCGCAAAGCGAAGGGAAGGGAACATCTACCTGTACGAGCCGTCGGGGGTTCCTAATATCGAGCGGAAATCCGATGCGGTGGTCGTGATCGACGGCATTGAAATCAAGGTGGATACCGAGACTTGGGACTACAGGTGGAGGTAAGCGGGGAAGCGCGGAGGCTCCGTGCGGATGGGTATAGCGCAAGAGTACGGAAGGGAAGCGAATGTCGTCAGACTTCAAGGACGATGACCGAGTAGGGAAGCACAGTTTCGAGTGGCCACTCACTCATAAGAGAGTGGCGGTCACATGTTTGGTGTTGGCATCGTTTTGCGTACTTGCGGTCACGGCCATTGTGGTGACATTGGTCGTGCCAGCGAATCGAGACACGGCGTTCTTCGCTGAGAATCGTAACGAACTCGAGCTGGCGGCGGTCTGGGTGTTCGAGACCACGGCATCGCAACGTCCAGCGCCGACAGACGTAGTCTTGAGACTGCCGAAGGACATGAGACATCTGTCTGACAGCGGCAGTGTCTGGTTCACGGCTCAGCCAGATCGGCAGGTCACCTTCTGGCGCTTCCGCGGACTACTCGGCCAAGGGAGAGGATTTCTCTATTGGCCGCATGAGACACCGCCTTTGGCGGAGATTGCAGAGATGTATGACTATGCAGAACAGCTCGACGAACGGTGGTTCCTGGTCGAAGACTACGACTAGAACTACCGAGAGGGTCGATTGCGGAATTTGAGCGGGTATCGAATAATGGCTGCGGCACCCACGGGGAGGAGAATCGAGTGCGTTTATCGGCAGTTTGGTACGGGGTAGTGATTCTGATGGTTGGCGCATCAATGTTACTTGGCGCTTGCGCGCTGCCAACTATCTATTCGGTAGGACCGGGTGACGTAGTCGAGTTGCCGTTGGGATTGGACGTGCGAGTTCCTGTCGGCTGGAGCGGGACGTATGAGGAGTGGCCAGAGCCGGGCATGAGCGAAGAGCCCATCCTGTACTTGGAGGAGGACGTTAGCGGCGACATCGTGCGCATTTTCTGGCTCCGAACTCAAGGTGAAGTAGCCATCGCTATGAGTTCACTCCAGCTACCCCCATCGCGATCCCCAACGCGCACCGCGGCGACCGAGTCCATTGCGCGATCGCTTGATGCATCAGTTGTAGCAGGCACTTCGTCGCATCCAGATGACAGGGGTGTTACGTGGGTCGTTGTCGACGCTGGGGGAGAGGGGCTGCAGGTCATCTTCCACAGCAATGCTGCGCAGTCGGCCGACTTTTTGGATCAGCACTTGTCCGTAGCAACAGACCTGTTCGAGCGGAGACCCCAGTGATCTCGGGGGCGAGGAGTCATCATGATGGATAGACTTGCTCAGTCCGCCACGAGGGCGGTGTCGATCTTCGGGTACGTGTTCCTCGGAGTTGTGGTGGTGGGGAGCATCGCCCTGCTCGATGCATATACGCTCTTCATGAGTGGATGGCGGGAGGCGGCTTCATGGGTGCTTGTTGCCGTGTTCGCTGGCGGTGCCACTTGGCTACTTGGCTCGTCACGTTGGTATGTGCACATGATTCGGGCCATCCTGGCGATTGCCGCAGCTACCGCGATCACCCTTGGGCTGATGACTTTTGCGGCACCAGTGTCCGGAGGACTGCCTCTTATGATCCTCTGTCTTGGCGTGGCGCTGGCGGGTGTGTTCGCCTTCTTCCGAGAGAAGGACTCCAGTCGAGCTTCGTTGCGGCTCGCCTGCAATATTTTCGCGATCCCTGTCATACTCGGGCTGATCATATTCTTGAGAGAGCTGCCATCAGGCGTGGAGGATATACTCCCAATCGTCTCACTGATCAGCTGGTTGGGTGTTGCCGTTGCAGCAACCATGGTTCCTAGTCGGACTCCCGCCGCCGAGGGGGATGCGGTGGGGAGCGCGGAGGCCCCAGTGAGCTCGGGGGTAGTGATTCGCCCATGCGGCAGCTCGACTTCGCCCCATGTGGTGCTGTTGGACTTCACGCAGGATCCGAGTAGCCACACCTTCGATGCGGAAGGTGAAGCCGTATTCGCCAGTGTGTTCGATGGTCTTGCAGCTTGGTTGGATGCCAAGCGGTGGCAGCTCGAGGTCGAGGATCCCCTGATCGGAAAGCGTTCAGGCCCCGATGAATCTCTGCTCGCGGCATTCCCTTCCGCGTCATCGGAGCGGATATCCGCTCACGCCATCCGACTGGCGGGCGAGAGCGAACAAATGGGAACCCGCCTTGCCCACTTGTGGCCCCGCTTCGAGCGGTTCTCCTTCTATCTCCAGGTCGGCGATACGGGTTCGGGTACGGTCATGTGTTCGCTGCTGGATGATGGTTTTCAAATGGCGATTGTTTCAGATTGTGCGAACAGCCGTGAGGTCACGGATATCCTCAAGGGGGCGATCGGGCCACATCGGGTCGAAGAAGGCTGTGAGCGGTCATATGATGCGGAGCTTGTCAGAGAAGCTTTGACAGAATGGGAGCGGATGTCTGATCGTGGATGAGCAATGGCAAAGCGCCCTTTGCGCCAGTGTCAGTAAAGGACAAGTGAGGGATGGAGCTTATGGATAACCTGTGGCTTGCACTGTGGGCGGTCTGCCTGCTCGCTTGTCTGGTGCTATACCTGAGAATCGCGCATCGGAAGGTTGGGGCCGATGGTTCGACCAGAAGGTCTCTGTTTACGAGTGGATCTATCGCGGTGGTGGGGGCGCTTCTCTCAATCATCGCAACCCCCGATTGGAATCCCTTCTGGATGAGTGCATACTTCGCGCCCTACTGGGCTCTTGCCGTCTTCGGCATCGTTTATTCGCGCTTGGCAGTGACTTCACTGTCGCGACGCAAGGCCAGCGTCATAGGGGTATTGTTGGCGCTCGTATCCACCGTGCTCGCACCCGTTGCCTTGCTGTTGGTAGCTGCACTGTGGGTTCCAGCGGTGCTCGTGATGTCGGTAGTGTGGGGATTCAGCCGGGTTCGTCGACAGGCGGCCCAGTGATGGGGTTGCTAGGGGACGGGCGGATCCATTGAACCCGATAGACTTCTCGGCCGAGGGGGAACAGTATGATTGAGGCACACTTAGCGGAGGGCCATCATCCAGGCGGTGCGTAGATGCCTATGCAGGAGAACTGCTTCGGGCGACTGATCGTCGTTCCAACAAAGAGGTAGACGTTTCGAGATCGAGGCCCTATCTCTTCGTTGTACTTGTGGAGCACGTCGTCATGCGCCTTCTCGGCGGTCCAGCGCGAAAGCTGTTTCCGATAAAGCTCATATGGCTCCCAGTCGAACACTTGAAGAGGTAGAACTCAGAGTCCGTGGTGATTCGTACCAGGCCGATCGACCCGTGGAATGAATCGGCTTGCGTCTGTAAAGCCTCCATCGTGCTCGCAAGAGGCAGCACCGCTGCATTTCGTCGAGGCCAGTCGGGCTTGTCTTTCTTTGGACCCTTATAGAATGCGTCAACTGTTCGGATGCTTGCTGGATCCGGTGTGTAAGTGTCGCCTCGGCAGTCGGCGATCTTGTGTGTGAGATCAGCTTCGATGACCTGCCACTTTTTGAACCACTGTGAGTAAGGTAGATTCCGTAACCTTATGGGGTACAAGCGCACGAAGCGCCCAAGATCGAAGTCGAGTCCAGCGACGCAGACCGTCTCTTCGTACTTGGCGCTGGGATTCGGGTATGTTTTGACTGTGACAAGAACGCGGCCGCTACACTCCGGCATGACGAAGGTGTCTCACCTCAGCGCTGGACAGGAGCGGGGCGATACGATCAGCGACGATACTTCTGTGGCATCGGGCGGGATCCTCCTCGAAGCAAACCAGGCACACGCGCTTGTCGGCTGCCAGGATCTGAAGTGTTTCAAGCGCATCCCCCTGTTCGTCTAGGAATCTACCGAACTCCTGCGCGAACTCATCAAACGCCCAGCCGGCCTTGAGTCGTTCTCGTAGAGGCTTTGGGCTGCCCAACGAACGCAGATGCACGTAGTCGATCTCGTTGTGTTTGAGAAGTTCAGCCAGCAGTGACTTCGAGAAACCCCGCTTGCGACTGATCGGTGTTTCCCGAACGTCGACAACGACATCGATGCGCTGCTCCTTGAGCTTCTCGGTCCACTGCTCAGCGGTGAATCCCTCGTACCCAATGGTACACAATGGTGTCATGCTTCCTCCCGGCTGCGCTTGGATGTCATCTCGAAATAGTGTGCCCTATGACAGAGTACCAGACCCACGAACAAAGCAGGAGGCGAATTCAATACCGCTTGCACGATCCCCCAAGTCAGAAATCGCCCTATCCCAACGCAAGATTATGTGTGCTATAATGCCCGAGTATTCTCCGACGAGACCGAGGTGGAAATGCTCGAGGCCGAAGTGATCACGCCCGAACCAGTCGCCGCTACCTGCCCAGCAGGCGCGTGCGCATCACCTCGAGTCGCCCAAGCGGCCCTTACCGGCACAGCCCTCTACGACTCCGGCATGTTCTGCTGCGAGACCGTCCTCACCGTCGCCAACGAGGCCGCCGGGAGTCGGCTGCCCGCCGAGGTCATGTCGCTTGGAAGCGGATTCTGGGGCGGCATGGCGGGTGACGGCTCCACGTGCGGTGCGCTCGTCGGCGCGATCATGGCCGTCGGACTCATGTCGGGCAGGACCGCCATCGACGGTGCCTGGGAAGAGTCGACCTCAGCATCTGACCAGGTGCGCAGGGAGTTCAGCGAGCTCTTCGGCGGCACTACCTGCGACGCAATCATCCGCCCCTTCGGCGGGATGGAGACCGACGACAGGCACAAGCACTGCGCGGCGCTGACCGGCCAGACTTCGGCGATGGTCGTGCGGATCGCCGAGGAGCGCGGCTGGCTCTGACGGGTCGCTCGGCCCGCACGTTCGCGCCGGAGCCGGTTTTCGCGTTACTCTGTTGCCATGGGCACACTTCCCGACATCGCTAGCGCCACTGTGCGCCGCCACGACCTGTTGCAGCCTGGAGACATCGTGCTTGCGATGGTCTCAGGCGGTGCGGACTCCGTCGCGCTTCTGCACCTGCTGGCATCGGGCCAGCTCGGCGTCGAGGTGACGCTAGTGGCGATGCACGTGAACCACATGCTGCGCGGGGCCGACGCCGATGCCGACGAGCAGTTCGTGCGCGATCTTTGCGAGCGCCTGGGCGTCGAGCTCGAGGTGCTGCGCTTCGATGTGGCGGAGTACGCCAGGGCCAAGAAGCTCAACCTCGAAGAGGCCGGCCGAGAGGTGCGCTACAACTCCGCAGACTGGGAGCTCAACAAGCTCTGCAGGTCAGCCGGGCTACCGATCGAGCGCGGCCGCATCGCGGTCGGACACTCCGCCGACGATCGGGTCGAGACCTTCATGATGCGACTCGTCGCTGGTGCGGGTGCCAAGGGGCTCACCTCGCTTCGGCATCGCCGAGGCAGGATCGTGCGCCCGCTGGCCGACCTGTCCCGCTCAGCCATCCGCAGCTACCTGCGCGAGCAGGGCGAGGTGTGGCGTGAAGACGCGAGCAACGCCGACACCACCAGGCTGCGAGCACGGATTCGCGAGGAGATCCTGCCCGCCCTTCGGGAGATCAATCCGCGTTTCGACGAAGCAACCCTGCGCACGATCGATATCCTCACCACCGATGACCATGTGTTATCAGGCGTGACGATGCTCAGTGCGCACCAACTCTCCACCTTCGAGGACGAAGTGTTGTCGTTCGACACTTCGGGCATGGCGTCCTTGTCCATCCCTGCGCGCCGCCGGGTGTTGCGTTGGGCCCTGAACGACCATTTCCCCGAAAGCTCCCGGCTGGAATTCGCTCACTTCGAGACGCTGGCGCACGCGTTCGAGCTAGACGCGCCGGAGCGCTTCAAACACGACTTGCCGGGCGGGCTGCGGGCGCGCAGAAGGTACGGTACAATCAGCATCTCACGTGCGGAGAGGGGCGGCAGGGCTCTGGCACCTCGTTTGCTCTCGATACCGGGTACTGTCGAGCTCGATGGAACCGGCGCCCTCCACGCAAGTGTGGCAGCGCTCGGCGATCTTTCGGGGAATCCGTACTCGGTCGTGATCGATGGCGACCTCCTCGGCGAGACGCTGACCGTGACAGGTCCTGTCGCTGGTGACAGGATGCGTCCGCTGGGAATGTCGGGTACAAAGAAGGTGTCGGACATCCTCATCGACGCCAAAGTACCTGCCGAGGAACGCCCGCAGGTGCCGGTCGTCCGCGACGGCGAGCGCATCGTGTGGCTGGCAGGGGTTCGAATGAGTGACGAGTACAAGGTTTCCGCTGGTACGACCAGACCGGTTCGGCTGACATGGGAGCAGGGCAGGAGATGATGCGTCAGATGCACCACGATATCGATCATGTGGTACTGACCGAAGAGCAGATCAGGGAACGGATCGCCGAGATAGGCGCCCAGGTCTCTGCTGACTATGCGGGCCAGCCGCTGTTGCTCGTGGCCGTGCTGCGCGGGGCTGCACTCTTCGTCGCTGACCTGGCGCGTTCGATCACGCTGCCAGTCGAGGTCGACTTCATGGCGGTATCGAGCTACGGATCGTCGACGAAGTCATCCGGGGTCGTCAGGATCATCAAGGACCTGGATGAAAGCATCGAGCGGCGT
>DBEG01000001.1 GCA_002293965.1 Actinobacteria bacterium UBA912
GTTCTCCGGCTCGCGCGGCGGGTACACCGAGGCCGACGTGCCCGACGCTTTCGACCTCTACGGACGCTCGAAGCTGTTGGGCGAGGTGGGCGACAGCTCGCAGGTGGTGACGCTGCGGACCTCGATCATCGGCTGGCAGCTCGGGGAGCCGACCGGGCTTCTCGGCTGGTTCGCGGCGAATCGCCACGAGTCGCTCAAGGGCTACACGCACGCCGTGTTCAGCGGACTTTCGACTCGGGCGCTGGTCGAGGTGGTGCGCGACGTCGTGATGCCGGACCCCACGCTTAGCGGCCTGTGGCAGCTCTCTGCCGAGCCGATCGACAAGCACACGTTGCTCACCAAACTTGCGGGGTATCTGGGGTGGGAGGTCGAGGTCACCTCGGTCGACGAGCCCGTGATCGACCGCTCGCTCGACAGCACGCGATTCCGTGAGCGCACCGGCTGGACGCCCCCGAGCTGGGATGAGATGCTGAGTGAGCTGGCACAGGAGTGGCAGACGGCGGAAGGTCTATACGACGGTTCGTGAAAGGAGCCCGCGGATGAAGGTTGTGATCCTGGCAGGCGGAATGGGGACACGCCTTTCGGAGGAGACGGGCACGCGACCCAAGCCTATGGCCGAGGTCGGTGACAAGCCGATCCTCTGGCATATCATGAAGACCTACAGCCACTACGGCTTCAACGATTTCATCATCTGCGCTGGCTACAAGGGCTATCAGATCAAGGAGTACTTCCAAAACTACTGGCTGCACAACTGCGACGTGACTTTCGACCTTTGCACGCACTCTACCGAGGTGCACCAGGACGGCAACGAGCCCTGGCGCGTGACGATCGTCGACACCGGGCAGGACTCAATGACCGGCGGACGCTTGAAGCGCGTCGCTCCGTTCATCGGCGAGCAGACCTTCATGCTCACCTACGGCGACGGCGTCGCGGACATCGACATCGGGCGACTCATCGACTTCCATCGCGCCTCCGGGCGCCTCGGCACGCTGACTGCGGTGCTACCATCGGGCCGCTTCGGTGCCCTTGAGCTCGGCCCCGACGACAGCGTGACCGACTTCCGAGAGAAGCTGCTCGGCGACGGGGATTGGGTCAACGGCGGTTTTTTCGTGCTGGAGCCGGAGGTCCTTGGCCGACTCGTCGACGATCACACGATATTGGAGCGCGAGCCGCTCGAGTCGCTGGCGCGCGATGGCCAGCTCGGGGCCTACAAGCACACAGGCTTTTGGCAGCCGATGGACACCCTGCGCGACAAGATGCACCTGGAGGCTCTTTGGAACTCGGGAGAGGCGCCGTGGAAGGTTTGGTGACCACCGCCTCTGACTCGGCCAGGCTCTTCGGCGACACATTCAGTGGCCGCAGGGTGCTGGTGACCGGGCACACGGGCTTCAAGGGCTCGTGGCTTTCCCGCTGGCTGCTCGACCTGGGCGCCGAAGTGACCGGCTACGCGCTACCGCCAGACACCACACCGTCGCTCTTCACCGAGCTCGACCTGAGCCGCTCGCTGGACAGCCACTTCGGCGATGTGCGCGATGCGCAGAAGGTCGCGGGGCTGATCGCCGAGGTCCGGCCCGAGATCGTCTTGCACCTGGCCGCCCAGCCGCTGGTGCGCAGGAGTTACGCCGAGACCCCCTACACCTTCGAGACGAATGTGATGGGCGTGGTCAACCTGCTCGAAGCGGTCCGCGCATCGAGCGATTGCAGGGTAGTGCTCAACGTCACCACCGACAAGGTCTACGCGAATCCGGAGACCGCTGAGCCATTCGCTGAGGAGTCCCCGCTGGGCGGACACGACCCCTACAGCGCCAGCAAGGCGGCCGCGGAGATCGTGACGGCTTCGTATCGGTCGTCGTTCTTCGGCGGACCGGGTGCGCCAGCGGTGTCGACTGCGCGTGCGGGGAACGTCATCGGTGGCGGGGATTGGGCCGAGGATAGGCTGGTGCCAGATTGCGTGCGAGCCCTTGGAGCCGGTGAGTCGGTCGAGATCCGCAACCCGGCATCGACACGGCCGTGGCAGCACGTCCTCGAGCCGCTCGGCGGGTATCTGCACCTCGCGGCGATGTCGCTTCGTGATTCGCAGGCCGCAGGCGCATTCAACTTCGGCCCCGATGTAGGGGAGATTCGCACCGTCGGCGAGGTCGTCGAGCTCTTCCATGCGGCGTGGGGTCACGGCGACTGGCATGCGCACGCCCCCGACCAGCAGCCGCACGAGGCGACCCACCTCAGGCTGGCCATCGGCAAGGCCGACCGCGAGCTTGATTGGCGCCCGCTTTGGGGCTTCGAGCAGAGCGTCGAGCGGACCGTGCAGTGGTACCGCGCTTTCGCAGACGGCTCCGCTGCCGAGGATCTCGTCGCAGAGGATATCGCAGCTTATTTGTGCACGGCCGCCCAGGCTGGCGCTTCGTGGATCGATCAACGTTGAGAAAGGTGCACCTGTGAGCAGCGGTTCCGACAACGCCGAGGAGATACGCAGCGAGATCCTCGCCCTGACGCGAAGGTATCACGAGGCCCGCTTTGCGCAAGCCCCGGAGTTCATCCCCGGCAAGTCGCGCATCAGCTACGCCGGTCGGGTCTTCGACGAGCACGAGATCGCCAACCTGGTCGACTCATCGCTCGACTTCTGGCTCACCTACGGCCGGTATTCAGAGGAGTTCGAGCGCAGGCTCGGGCAGTACCTGGGCATCAAGCACACGCTTTTCGTGAACTCGGGTTCGAGCGCCAACCTGCTTGCGGTGGCCGCGCTCACCAGCGAGAGGCTTGGAGACCGCCGCCTTACCCCCGGCGACGAGGTCGTCACCGTGGCCGCCGGATTCCCCACGACGGTCGCCCCGATCGTGCAGCTCGGCGCGGTCCCTGTCTTCGTCGATGTGGAGCTCGGGACGTGCAACATCGACGTGGAGCAGATGGAACAGGCCCTGTCGCCCAAGACCAAGGCGGTCATACTCGCGCATACGCTGGGCAACCCGTTCGACATCGGCGCCGTCCGCGGATTCTGCGACGCGCATGGGCTGTGGCTCATCGAGGACAACTGCGACTCGCTGGGAAGCGAGTACCACGGCCGCAAGACCGGGACCTTCGGCGACATCGGGACATCGAGCTTCTACCCGCCACATCATATGACCACCGGCGAAGGCGGGGCAGTCTACACCGATAACGACGAACTCGCCGCCATCATGCTCTCGATGCGCGATTGGGGGCGCGATTGCGTCTGCCCCTCGGGCCGGGACAACGTGTGTGGCAGACGTTTCTCGCAGCAGTTCGGCCTACTGCCGCCCGGCTACGACCACAAGTACGTCTACACCGAGTTCGGTTTCAACCTCAAGGCCACCGAAGGTCAGGCGGCCGTCGGCGTTGCGCAACTCGACAAGCTGCCGGGATTCGTCGAAAGTCGCCGACGCAACCATGCGCTCCTCGCCGAGGCGCTGAAGTCCCTTGCGGACATCATCCTGCTACCAAAGACCGCCGAAGGGGCCGACGCGAGCTGGTTCGGGTTCCTGATGACCGTCGAGCCCGAGGCGCCCGTCACGCGCGACGAGCTCGTTGCCGCCGCCGAGGCCGCCGGTGTCCAGACCCGCATGCTCTTCGCGGGCAACATGGTGCGCCAGCCGGTCTTCGACCGCATGCGCGAGCGTGCCGTCGGCTACAGGGTCGTTGGCGAGCTGCTCAACACCGACCGCATCATGCGCGACGCCTTCTGGATCGGCGTGTACCCCGGGATGACCGACGAGATGCTCGCACATATGGCTGATACCCTGCTCAAAGCATGCGGTAGGCGACCGTGAAGGCAAGCGATTACATCGCGCAGTTCCTCGCTGAGAGCGGCGTGACGACCGTCTACGAGATGACGGGCGGGATGATCACCTTCCTGCTCGATTCACTGGCAGCCCGAGGCGACATCCGCCTCATCAGCATGCATCACGAACAGGCCGCAGCATTCGCCGCCGAAGCAAGTGCCCGCATGACCGGTGTCCCGGGGGTCGCGATGGCCACCAGCGGTCCGGGCGCGACCAACCTGCTTACCGGCATCGGCAGTTGCTACTACGACTCCGTGCCAGCCGTCTTCATCACCGGTCAGGTGAACACCCACGAGCTGCGCGGGGATTCAGGCGTGCGCCAGGCCGGATTCCAGGAGACCGACATCGTGGCGATGGCCGCGCCGATCACGAAGATGGCGGTCCAGGTCGCTTCGGCAGATGACATCGTGCGCATCCTGCCCCTGGCGTTCCGGACCGCGCTCGAAGGCCGCCCAGGCCCCGTCCTCATCGACATCCCGATGGACATCCAGCGCCTCCCGCTCGCCGAGAGCGCGCCGCGCATCGAGGTGTCGCGCCCTGCAGCCCCCGCTGGAGTCGCCGCCGCACTTGAGGCCCTGTGCGCTGCCGAGAGGCCGCTGATCCTCGCGGGCGGGGGTGTCCGCGTTGCGGGAGCGGCCGCCGCACTGCGCCGCTTCGCCGAGAAGACCGGCATCCCCGTGGCGAGCACGCTCATGGGACTCGATGTGCTTGAGCACTCGCACCCCCTGCGCGTTGGGATGATCGGGACTTACGGGAACCGCTGGGCGAACCTCGCGCTGGGCGGGTGCGACTGCCTACTCGCGCTGGGCGCTCGCTTCGACGTACGTCAGACAGGCGCCGATGTCGAGGCTTTCCGGCGTGACAAGCGCATCATCCAGGTGGATATCGACGCATGCCAGCTCAGGTGGCGCCTCGAACCCGACATCGCGATCCAGGCGGACGTAGGTGCCTTCCTCGGCGAGGCGCTGCGGCTTGCAGACGGGCTTGCGGGCACCGACATCTCGGCATGGCGCGTGCAGATCGAAGCGGGGCGCAACAGGTGGCCCGACACCTCCGAGCTCGCCGACGCGAGCGGGATCAACCCGGCGAACTTCCTCCGGCACCTGTCAGGGGTTGGCGGGGAGGCTTCGGCGTTCATCGCCGACGTGGGCCAGAACCAGATGTGGGCGGCCCAGTCGGTGCGTCTGCGGGAGGGGCAGCGCTTCCTGACCTCGGGCGGCATGGGCGCGATGGGCTTCGCGCTGCCTGCGGCCATCGGCGCGGCGATCGCCAGCCCGGGAGCACCCGTTTTCGTGATCTCGGGCGACGGCGGCATGCAGATCAACATTCAGGAGCTCGAGACTATCGTCAGGCTGGGCCTTCCCGTGAAGGTCGCCGTGATGAACAACGGTTGCCTGGGCATGGTGCGCCAGATGCAGGACGAACTTTTCGAATCGCGCTATCAGTCGACCGTGCTCGGGTATGGCGCGCCGGATTTCGTAGCGGTGGCCCGCGCCTTCGGCATGGATGCCGACAGGGTCGCTGACTCTGCCGACGTGTCTTCAGCCGCCGCCTGGCTGGCCGATGACCCCAAGCAGCCTCGCCTCCTTGAAGTCTCCCTGGATACCAAGACGTGCGTGAGACCCAAGGTCACCTTCGGCAATCCCGTCTTCGTGATGGACGAGCCGCCGGGGGAGGGGGAACCTGCGTGAGTGTCGTAAAGAAGTTCATACTGTTCGTAAGGCCGGTGGTCGTTGGGCGCTTGCCCGCTTTGGCCAGGGTTTATCGATACATGAGGGATAACTACTGGGCGAAAGCCCGTGCGAAGGTGCGCAACACGACACTGGCCGTGGCTTGCCAGTACAGGCGAGACAACAGGCCGATGGTCGATGAACCCAGGGACACCCCAATGGGCTTCAAACTGATCGGTGACCCTGCGATGGAGAAGGGGTTGTTCGAGCCGGTCGAGACAGAGATCGTGAGAAGTATCCTCGACAACGTCGAAGTCGTGGTGAACGTCGGTGCCAATATCGGCTACTACTGCTGTCTTGCCCTCCGAAGAGGGAAGCACGTTGTCGCTTTCGAGCCGATGAGCGGCAATCTTCGGCATCTCTACAAGAACATCATGGCCAATGGCTGGACGGACAGGATCGAGATATTCCCGATGGCCCTATCCGACAGAGTGGGGGTCATCGAGATATTCGGCGGACGGACGGGGGCGTCGCTCGTGAAGGGTTGGGCCGACACTCCCGAGAGATACGTCGAAATCGTCCCGACATCGACCCTGGACAACATCTTAGGATCGAGGTTCCAAGGCAGGAAGTGCCTTGTTCTCGTTGACATCGAAGGGGCGGAAAAGCTGGCACTCGAAGGAGCCACTTCATTCTTGTCCGCCGAGCCAAGACCGGTGTGGATGGTCGAGATAGCGATCACGGCCCATCAACCGAAGGGCACAACGATCAATCCGCATCTGCTTCCCACATTCGAGATCTTCTGGGAGCGCGGTTACGAGGCGTGGACTGCCGATGAGTCGATGCGTCTGGTTCTTCCTGCCGAGGTGGAAGCCATAGTTGAGAGCGGCGAGGACACCCTGCTCACACACAACTTCCTCTTCATCGAAGAGGGAAGGAAGATGGAGATCCTACCGGCGTGACAGCGCGCGCTTGATCTTCCCCAGGAGCGGCCTGACTGCCGAGTAAGCCGAACCCACACCGGCCAGCGCCGCAAGCGCCGCTATTCCTTGCCCGTCGATGGCCGCCCAGGAGAACACGCCGTCGCGCTTCGCCGCATCCACCAGCTCTCCGAAGGCTATCCGGGCGTCTGGCAGGACCGCCGTGCGCGCATGCAGCAGGTAGTTGGTTGCGTGTCGGCGCAGCAACCTGAGGTCCTCGGCGGCCAGGGGCGCTCCCAGAGCGTCGCGGTAGTAGCGCATCAGAGCAAGCGCGTGGGCTTCTCGGAAGATGGGGTTGTGACTGTCCTGGCCTTCGTGATGTCGGTAGCGGACCAGCGGCTCTCGGAGCAGGCCGACAGGGCCACTTTGCGCCAGATCGACCAGCAGCACCCGGTCCGCAACGATCTCGAACTCCGCGTGACGTAGCCGGGCGGGCGGACCTTGCGAGCTGTGGAACATCACGGAGCCGAAGTTGAGCGCCACGTTCTCGAGGAGTCTTCGGACTAGCGCAGGCGGTGTCTGGTAGATGTCCAGGGCCCCAATGCCGACGTCCTCGAAGGCCACGGCCGAGCCCGAGACGAAGGGCGCGCACTCTGTGGCGACCCAGCGCATCCCAGGATTCGCGTCGAGTGTCCGCACCTGCTGTTCGAGCATGTATGGGTGCGCCAGATCGTCGTCGTGGAAGATCGTGAAGTACTCTGTAGCCGAGCCGATTGCAAAGGCCTTTTCGATGTTGCGCGTGGATCCGATGTTCTCGGCGTTGCGGATGTACTCGATGCCCGCAGAGCTGAACCGCTCGAGCACCGGCCCATAGTCGGTTTCGCTCGCGTTGTCCAAAATGACCAGCCTAAAGTCCGAAAACGTCTGCGCCATCAGGCTCTCAAGACACTCGCCCAGAAACCCTGGGCGGTTGTACGTTGGGATGACGATCGTCAGGCGGCTCATGTCACCGCACCCTCTCAAGCGAATCCATCACGAGCGTTGCGAACAGTTCGACCTGCGCTTCCTGAGTGAACCTCGAAGCCTCATCGGCCGATAGGAACGCCCGCGCCGCCGCAAGGTAGGTGTCCGCCTCGGTCTCTGTCATCTGCCGAAGGAACGCCTCCAGTTCGCTAAGGCTCTCGAAGCCCCGGTGATCGATGAAAACGCCCGCCGGGATGTACTGCTCGACATCGGGAGCTCCCAGATAGACCGGGATCGTCCCCGCGCACAAGCAGTCGAAGATCTTCTCAGTGATGTAGCCGGGGAACATCGTGTTCTCGTAGCACAGCGAGAACTTGTATTCGCCCAGTGTGGCCAGCTTGCCATCAGCAGGTATCTCGCCGCGCCACGCAGCCGCGATAGCGGACTGAGTGCGCGCATCGGCGTTGTAGGCGGGCTGGTCCCACCCACGCCCGAAAAGCGCGAAGTCACCGCAAGCCCCGAAGTGCCTGATCGCTGCGAGGCGCTCCAGGTAGAAGTCGGCCGCCATCCACGGGTAGCGACGCTGCGCCAGATTGGCCTGGAGTGCGCGATACCACCTGCCGAGCGACACCTTCGGTCTGGAGACCTCGAACACTGGCCGAGGCCAACCCAGGATGGCCTTGTTGCTGTTGATCAGCGTCAGGAGCGAGCGCTCGTTCCAGCGCTTCGGACTCTGGACAGCAAGATCCGGATTGGGCCAGAAGAAGTCGTGGAAGCCATTCGGGTCATCCAGCATCGATCGGACCCCGGGGAAGAACGCCAGGTGGTCGTAGTGGACACCGGTGCGGGGGAGGTTCGCATAGAACCGCCACGCTACCAGAGGTGACTCTCCGCTGACACACAGTGCTCCGCGAAGGCGGCGCTCGAACAACAGCTCGCGCGTGAAGCGAGTGTACTCGTTGGAGAAGACTACGGTGGTCACTCCGGGAGGCGGTTTCGACAGGTACTCATCGGCGGTTATCATGTCGACACTTTGCTCGCCCAGCCGAGCGGCCAGCGCAGGGATCACCTCGGCACCCGGATATTGGCGCATGAGGTCGGCGTCGAAGGCACGGCCCTCCCAGAACTGCGGGAAATCGATGTCGTAGACGCACAGACCTCTACTGGGGGCAGGCATCTGACTCCGATCCGGTTGGCAAATTCGCTCCTGACAGTTGGTGATATAGTGACACGAGCATGAGACCACTTGGAAATGTTAGATGAGCATAGCGAGAAAATCGATACTTGGCATCGGCGGTCAGATCTACATCTTGATCGTGGGCCTGGCATCGACAGTGATCCTGGCTCGTCTGCTCGGCCCAGAAGGCAAAGGAGTGCTCGCCCTTGTGGCGGCGATATCCTCTTTCGGAGTAGGCGCCGCGTCGTTCGGGCTGGGGCCGGCGCTCTCCTACCTCTCGGGCAAGGACAGGTTCAGCCCGCGGGAACTGATTTCCGCAGCAGTCGTCTGGTCGCTGCTGCTCGGAGCTGCGGTGGGTTCTGCAACCTGGGCCTTCAGGGAGCCGCTCCTCGGCTCGGTGCTGGAGGGCATGACCGCCACCGACCTGGCCATCGCACTCATTGCCCTCCCGACGTACTACGTCGGCGCCTTCACAGGAGCGCTGCTCGCCGGAGAAGGCCGCGCGGTCAGGGTGGCTTTCCTGCAGGTAGCGGCTGCTACGGCAAACATAGCAGCGGTGATCATCGCTTCCGTCACGGCTCCAGGTGACACTTCGGTGGTGATCATCGGCGTGAGCCTGGCCAGCGCGTTCAATGCCACCCTTGCGCTTGTGGTGCACCGCGGCGGTCTGACGCTGTCGCCGGGCAAGATCCACGGCGTGACGAGAAGCGCCCTGCCTTACGCCCTGAAGGCATACGTTGGCCAGGCGACCTCGATGTTCTTCCTGCGGGCCGACGTGTTCTTCCTCAACTACTTCGCGGGCCCGTCGGTGGTCGGGATCTACAGCGTCGCTACCAGCATCGCCGAGAAGCTGTGGATGCTCAGCAATCCAGTGGCCACGGCGGTGTTCCGCAACATCACGAGCTCTGAGCGCGATGACTCCCTGCGGATCACAACGCTGACAGCCCGCTCTCTGCTGGTGCTCAACGGCGTTGTCGGCATCGGACTTCTGCTGGTTGCGGTGGTGCTGGTGCCGGTCATCTACGGTGAGCCCTTCGCCGAGGCGACCATCTACCTCGGTCTGCTAATCCCGGGGATCGTGGTGTTCGCCCTGTGCCAGCCCTACGGCCACTTCTTCGCAGGGCAGTTGGGAAGACCCGCAGTCACATCGGCACTTTCCTTTGCGATGATGGTACTCAGCGCCATCCTCTACATCGTCCTCATCCCGAGGATGGGCGCAGTAGGCGCTGCGATCGCATCGTCGATCGCATACAGCTCTGCTCTCCTGGGCTATGCGTTCCTGCTGCCCAGAGCGGCGAAAGTCTCCATCAGGCAGATGCTGGTGCCTACTCGCGCGGACTTCGAACTCTACCGCTCGATTGCTGCTTCGGGCGTCTCGACAATCACGAGGAGGTGGAAGCGTGGCTGAGGCCACCTCGACATCCGCTGGCATGCCAGCGTTGTTCATCTACATCCCGACCTACAACCGCTTGGCGACTCTCAAGCTGCAGCTCGACGCTTTGACCGCTCAGCGTGACGCATATCCGGGACCCGTGCGCATCCTCGTTAGCGACAACGCCTCTCCGGCCATCACCGACGAGCAACTGAGCGCCCTTGCCCAGGAGTACGGGATCGAGGTCCGGCGCAATCCAGGGAACATCGGGGCCAACGCCAACATCGCGCTCGGCTTCATCTTCGCCGATCCCGAGGGACTTCTCTGGATACTCAGCGACGACGACACCGTCTCACCCGACGCGCTGTCCTACATCGCGGAGCATTGTCAGGGCGTCGACTACGACATCATCACCTTTTACACCAAGATCACCGAGCCGGGCGAGTTCACCCACAGATGGGTGCGAGCCTGGGAGGACTTGCACGAGACCGGACTCATCTCCAACGTCATCTACAAGGCGTCGGTGTTCCTGCCCGAGGCCAGGCAGGCATTCCTCTATCACAACACGAGCTTCCCGCATCTTGCGGTCATGCTGGCGACTTTGCGCGAGCGCGGTGAGTTGCGGTACAGACTTCTTCCGAGCTCGAGATTACTCACAGTTGCGACTTCCCATGCCGAGGAACCCGGTGACTACTCGCTCTCTTACTCTGGAATGCCGCAAATAATACCGTTACTTCCTGCTGCGCAGGCACGAGTGTTCGCCCGCCAATGGGTTCGCAGCTCCGGCAGGGGATTCCTCAAGAGTCGGGACTCATTGCCCGGGGCGTACGTGAGCACCCGCGCCCACATCAAGCGCTTCGGCGGATTGCGTGCAAGGCTCATGCTGGCTGCGCTAAGGATCGAGCACGCTACCTACGGGCCGACGCTGCACCGAGCCCTGGATGCCATCAGACGGCGTCTGCCCAACAGCGCGAAGGACAGTCTGCGCTCACTCATGGATCGCCGAAGGGGTCGCTAGAACTTGCGGAAGATGCAGTCCACCTGGGTGAGCTTCCACTTTGGATCGGGACCGCCCTGCTCGATATCGAAGAGCATGGCAGGAGCGAACCCGAGCGAATGCATCGTCTCGAACAGGCGGAGATAAGCGCCTTCACTGCGCTCATGTCGGACGAACGAGACCTCGAGGATCACCGTGTCCACCCGCTCCCGGAAGGTTTCGCTGCCACCCAGCAGCACCTCGGCCTCGACGCCCTCGACGTCGATCTTCACAAGGTCGATCTTCTCGATCCCTGTTTCGCGCACGAAGTCATCCATCCGGACAAGCGATATCCGTTCGGTCGCTTTGGTCTCGATGTGCGGATTAGCCGTGCTGTAGGCATCACCGATCTCCAACATGGAGCTGGCACCATCCTGCGAGGCCAGATGGAGGTCCGCCTCGGCGGTCTTGTCGAAGAAGCCGAGCCTGTGTGGGTGGAATCTGTCTGCGAACCCGGCCGATTCGACATTGGCGCACAAGCGCTCGAACATCGACTCTCCGGGCTCGAACGCGTACACCTGAGCCTTGGGAAACCAGCGTAGGAACGCGAGCGACAAGTTGCCCACGTTGGCGCCCACGTCGAAGATCGTCCGCATGTCTTGATCGAGCGACAGCAGCGCTTTGTAGATCCCATCTTCGTCGCGGTGCCGATACTCCCGAACCGCGCGCTTGAACTCATGGGGGAGAGCATCCTTCAATCTTTGCTTGAGACTCACTGAGGGCCATCCTTCGTTCGCTGCGGAATCCTCAACCGTCCGCACCGGCGCGAGAGCTGGGATTCATCTGTTCCCGTGATGATATCATTGACCGATGCGCAGGTTCGTACTGATCGTCCCAAGCTATTACCCCAGCGATGAGCGGCCGATCGCCGGCATCTTCGTGCGCCAACAGGCACAGGCACTGAGCGAGCATTGCGATGTAGCGGTCGTGCACGTGACCCCCGCGAAGGTTGCAGCACCCCCGACGCTCGTCGTCGAAGACGGGATCGTCGTGGTCCGCGCTACAACCAAGG
This sequence comes from Actinobacteria bacterium UBA912, assembly GCA_002293965.1. GTDB lineage: Bacteria > Actinomycetota > Coriobacteriia > Anaerosomatales > UBA912 > UBA912. Next base: position 11,945 of record DBEG01000001.1, read on the forward strand.
AGCATCGCATCCCTCGGCAGGGACCTGCGCGCTTCCTGGGGTACATCGTCAATCTATACCTGAACCTTATGGTGCACCCGAGGCTGGGGCTTCGCGCCTTCGAGCTGTTGCGGCAATCCAGGCGAACGCCGGACATACTTCACGTGCACGGGCTGTGGCCGGCTTCGGCGGTGGCCTCGGCGATCCAGCGTCGTCACGGCATCCCGTACGTGGTGACGGAACACTCGTCGGAGTATTTCGCCGACAGCTCGCGCAAGCTCGCCAAGTCCCCGATGTTCGTCGAGCGCGTGCTCCGCCCGTTGGCACTGCGGGCCGCGAAGACGATCGCCGTGAGCCGCGTGTTAGCCGACAGGCTCGCCGATCTTGGACTGGCGGTAGACCCGGTAGTGATCCCCAACGTCGTCCCAGGGTGCCCACCGCAGTCACGGGCTCGTAGACCCCTCCCCGGGCAACCGCATCTGATCGTGCACGCCTCGGTCATGGGTCCCGAGAAGAACATCGCGGGCCTCCTGGAGGCGTGCAGCCAACTGGCAGCGCAGCGTAGCGACTTCCGCCTGATCCTCGTGGGCGACGGGGAACTGCGTGAGGATCTCCAGCGCAAGGCGGTCTCACTGGGGCTGGGCGATCGAGTGGAGTTCACGGGCGAGAAGTCGCCCGATGAGGTCTTCGAGCTGCTACGGAGCGCCGCATTCGCGGTCGTGAGCAGCACGCAGGAGACCTTCTCCGTGGCAGCGGCTGAAGCGCTCATGTGCGGCCGTCCGGTACTCGCGACGCGTTGCGGCGGACCTGAAGGCTTCATCACGCCAGAGGTGGGACTGCTCATCGACAAGGGCAGCGTCGAGGCGCTCCTTTACGGCTTGGGCCAGATGCTCGATAATCACGAGAAGTTCGATCCTGTGGCGTTGAATCGATACGCGATTGAGCATTTTTCTTCCCAGGCGGTCGTCATGCAAATATGCGAGGTTTATGAAGGAGTTCTTGGTGCAGGAGAGTAAAGCCCCTCGTTTTTCTGTCATGATCCCGGCTTTCAATGCCGAAACCACACTGGCATACACCGTGGACTCCGTGGTCAATCAGACCTTCGGGGATTGGGAGTTGGTCATAGTGGACGATGGTTCCACAGACGGAACCCTTGCGCTTGCGCGTCGTCTGGAAGCCGGACACGACCGGGTCACGGTCCTGACGCAGGAGAACCGTGGCACAGGGGGAGCGTACAACACAGCGGTCGGAGCGGCTCGGTCGGACCTGCTGGTCATACTCTCAGCGGACGATTACTTGCTTCCCGAGCACCTGGAACGCTTCGATGTGTTCATCGAAGAGAATCCTGAAGCCGACATCTTCTCTTGCGGAGGATACCTTGAATATGCGGATGGCAGTCGTGTCGAGCAAACACTCACCTCGCATTGGCCGGATGCGCAAGGTTGCACGTTGACGGATCTCTTCACTGCATGCTTCTTCGGAGTTGGAGCGATATTCCGCCGCGAAGTCTACGATGATGTTGGCGGGTTCCGAGAGGACGTGTACACTGAGGACTATCTCTTCTGGCTCATGGCGTTGGCGCGCGGACACAAGCATCGCTATCTCGCATCACCGCTGGCTATACACAGGATGGGCCAGGCACAGAAATCAGCCGATTTCGTGAAGATGCGCAAATCCAAGGCGGACAACATCGCTGAGGTGATGAGGAGCGGCTTGCTCACCCCCGCCGAGATGCGGGCTGGGCGGTTCATGCTGTTCAAGGTGGGGGTGCTGCTTCAGTTGGCTCGAATGGGCCTCCGAACATCCAGGTGACCGGATGGCGACGGTGAACGACAGCATCGAAGGCGCGTCGATCCTGTTCATAAACAACTTCCCGGGCCCCGGCATTGGCGGAGGTGAAGTCCAGCTACTCGCGTTGCTGCGTGCGACCCGCGACGCGGGTATGCGGGTCAGCGTGGTCGCACAACCCGGTTCCGGACTCGCCGAGAAGGCGCTTCACGCAGGTGCCGAAGTCTTCGAGGTCGACATGGCCCCGACGCACACGATGTCGGCCGTAAGGCGCATTCGGGACATCATCGCCACCACCGAGACCGACATCGTGCAAGGCACCGGCTTCCTCACGAACGCCCTCGCGCGCCTGGCGGCACGCGAGTCCGCCGCGCGCGTCGCCGCCGCCGTCCACGCGCTCCCCAGCGCCTGGCGGCTCGAGCGCCCCTCGCTCGCTGCGTCGCTCGCGCGCTTCGCGCTCGAGCGCGCCGCGGCAGACCGCGTCGATTGCATCGTCGCGGTCTCAGCGGCGGTCACAGCCGCGCTCATCGAGCGCGGCTGTGACCCGCAGCGCATCCGCGAGATCCCCAACGGCGTCGACGTCGTCGCGCTGCGCGAAGCCGCCGCGGGCCCGCTCCCGCCGGGCCTGCCGCCCGGCGAGGCCCCGCTCGTCGTCGTGGCGGCGCGCCTGACACCGGTCAAGGGTGTCGAGCACTTCGTGCGCGCCGCTGCGATCGTCACGCAGCGGGGCCCAGGCGTCCGCTTCGCGGTCGCCGGAGCGGGCCCTGAGGAGCGGCGGCTTCGGGCGCTCGCGGATGCGAGCGGACTTGGGGAGCGGCTGCGCTTCCTCGGCTACATGCCCTCGGCTGCGCCCTTGCTAGCGCACGCCGATGTCGTCGTCGTGCCCTCGCTCTCGGAGTCGTTCTCGCTTGTCGCGCTCGAAGCGATGGCCCTGGGAAAGCCAGTCGTGGCGACAGCCGTCGGCGGTCTTCCGGAGGTCGTGGCCGACCAGGTCACAGGTGTGCTCATCCCACCGGCCGATCCGGCGGCGCTCGCCGATTCGATCATCTCGCTTACCACCGATACCGTGCGTGCTGGTAAGATGGGTGCTGCCGGCCAGGATCGTGCGGAAAGCAGGTTCACACTCGGACGGATGACAGAAGCGTACTTGCGACTCTACGCCGATCTGCTCTCTGGTTGAGGTGCCACTAGCGGACCGCCCGTCCTAGGTCATCCAGCACGCGCCGTACAGAAAGGTATCGTCTTGCCCCGCGATTTCTCAGCGTCGACGTTCGTCTTCGTATCGAGCCGCACCGGCCCGACGATGGGGCGTATCGAGCGCCGCCTTCTGCGCATCATCGAAGCCCTGATCGAACGCGGGGCGATCATCCATCTTATATGCACCCCCAGACACCCTCTAGCTACCGAAGCCGCTACATTGGGTGCCGAGGTCGCGCCCTACCACCTCGACAAACTCAACTTCTTCAGGACCCACTCGCGCATGCGCAAGTATCTGCAGCGATATCACCCGGTTCTCGTACACTCCACCGGACTCCAGGCGGACCTCCTCTCGCGCTGGGCGGCGAAGGACATCCCCACGGCCGCTGTCAATTCCATCGCATGTGTCGCCTGGCCCCGCCGCGGCAAAGGCCCGATCTCGACCGCCATCCGCCGTTACCTCGACAGAAGCACTGCCACGGACGTCGATCTCTTCGTGGTGGACAGCGATTCGCTCCAGCGGCCCTTGGCTGAGCTGGGCGTACCCGCCGACCGGATCCTTCTCGATCGCCCCAGCATCGATCTGGCCGAGGTCTTCGCACAAGCCGAGGAGCCCTTCACACTTCCTGAGCGCCTCACTGGCCCGCTCGTCGGCTACGCCGGACGCATGGAGCCCGCCAGGGGACTGGAGCATCTGGTGACCGCTTCGGCGATACTCGAGGCCAGCGGCGCGATCGCCGAGGTCGTGATCGCAGGCGACGGCCCTCTCCTCAAAGAACTCCAGCGGGACAACCGATCCTCGCGCGTCAGATACCTCGGTTACGTGCCGAGCGTTCCCGCTGTGCTCAAGAATCTGGAAATAGCAGTGTTTCCTTCCACCGGCCGAGGAGTCCCGACCGCACTCATCGAGGCAGCAGCCCTTGCCCGGCCTATCGTCGCCTCGCGCGTCGAGGGGATCGAGGAACTTTTCGAGGATGGCGTCGAGATCAAACTCGTGTCGCCAGGGGATCCCCGTGCACTCGCTCACGCAATCGCCGATATGCTCGCCAACCCGACTACCTCACACGAGATGGGGGAGAGGGCCAGACTCCGTGTGCTCGACAGCTACTCATCGGCTGCGTCGATCGAGCGCCATCTTCAAGCTTACTCCGGCTTGATGTGGGAATGAGAGAACGATTACCCGTCGATCCCCCAAGTGCCCTCTCGTCGGAATGTTTGACCGTTCAGCGGCGTAATGTGCCGTTCGCAGATCCACCTGCTGGCAGACGAAAACATTGTCCGATATAGTCCGTAAGGAGTCGTTAAGGTTGGTGAAGGATTTATGTGGAGTTTCGTCAGTCGCATCCATGCGGATGCGTAGGGCAAGGCAAAGACCAGGGGCAAGAAGAAGAGAGCCGGTGAGAAGGGGAGTTGTGGACAAATGAATAATCGGCAAAGGCCTCTGCTAGCTGCGGTGATCGCGGCTTCTATTGCGTTATCGGCCCTTGCGTTCCCGGTGTTTGCCTCGGCTCAGGTCGTCGCGAACAACCCTGCCAACCAGGCATGTCTCGAGTGTCATGGGCAGTTCTCGGTTCCATCAGTGGACCGCAACACGGCGTGTCGCTCATGCCATATCCCGGGGCTCGCCGGCACCCACCCTTATCATCAGATTGGCTCGAACTGTGGCGCTGCATGTCATCCCGGCTGGGGAGACACGCTCATGACCGCAGTACCTTTCTTTACGGACGGCCCATCGGGGGCATCATTCGCGAATCCGAATTCGAAGAATGCATCCGCATCCGAATTGCATCAGATCCATGCATCCCCCAGGTGGTCGGGCTTCATCAACACGAATTCAAGCGCATGTGCTAGCTGCCACGCTACCGCCGCATGCGATTCATGTCATGCGGGTACGAGGGGTCCGACATACAATCCGTCCATCATTGCCACCAGGCATGCGCTGCACGGCATTACTGCATCACGAGCTCCGGCACCGACACGTCTGGGCATGGTGGCACAGAATCCGGCGTGGACAGGGCAAGTCGGGCGAGGCGTGACGGGCACCGATCAGTCCCAGCGTACAGTGAGCACCGATACCAACCTGTGCGCCTCGTCGGGATGCCACTCGGTCACCGCTATGCGTGACTCCGCTCCTGTGTTGCGCGAGGATTACACCCACGCGGTGGGTGGCAACCCAGAACAGCCGCTGGTGTCCAATGCCGTCACCATCACGCCAGCTGCGGCTTGGCGGCCAAACATCAACAGTCTTAGGACCGCCAACAGGTTCAGTTTCTCCAACACCCTTGGCTCCACACACTCGATCACCTTCATCGGTGACAGGATCGAACTCATAGCCGATCGTGACCCATTCCGCGGCAGGGCCGAAGTATTAATCAATGGAGTTTCCAGGGGCATTATCGACCTCTATTCAGCATCGACACAGGCCCAGGTCACGGTCTTCAATGCAGAAGGACTGCCGCCCGGGCCCAATACGATAACAGTGCGCGTTCTTAACCAGCGCCAAGCGGCGGCCAGAGCCACATTCGTCGCTATCGACGCATATCGCGTTTACGGGAACTACCCCGTTATCGCCTCTCCTACGTGTATCAGCTGTCACTCCAACATCGGCGCGCATGGAACCTTTGACCATGTTGCGTCTAGGACGGCTGGGGTATACCCAGGCCCCACTCCCGACTATGCGTGTACGGCTTGTCACGCCATAGACGTGATAGCCGAGCATCGTCGCCCGAGTGCCACCGCCGCCGCAGCCGACTGTGCTGCCTGCCACGAGACGTTTGCAGGCTACGTCATCACCACTTACGATGGGACCTGCTTCTGGAGTGGCTGCCATAGAGTCGCTGGTAACCCCAGGTCCCATGTCGCTACGGCTACGTTGGCGAGCCACCAGTCCACTGACGCTGCCACGGTGCTCTGCCGTGCTTGTCACGGGAGCGACCTGGCTCTCATCCACGACGACTCCGCTGGCAACCAACGGGCCAGAAACTCCGGTTCGCTGACTACGCGATCGATGGACGCGGCTCTACGCACTAACGGATGGACCACCGGCTGCCTAACGTGTCACAGTGCTACCTCATTCCCGACTACTCGTAGCTGTATAGCGGCTGGCTGCCATGTGGCCAGCGGTGTGACCAGCATGGGCGCTCATCCGATGGCACCCGGAGTCCATATCGCCAGCGGTTCGGATCCCGGGGTTCCCAGGACAGGTGGGTTTGCATGCGTGACCTGCCACCAGCTCGATGTGATCGACGAACATGACAAGCCCAGCTCAAGAGGAGTCGGCGACACCATAATCACTTGTACGAGTTGTCATACAGCAACCTACTACCCTGCAGGTTGGGCTGATGCTCCACCTGCCAGCAACAGGTGTATCGCCTGCCACCCGGTGGCTGGGGGCATGGCGGGCGCTCCGCACCCCGCATCGAACTACGCTACTGACCATGATTACAGCGTACCTACCGCGAATCTTGGCTGCTCCACTGGGGCCTTCTGTCACGGTCCTACCGGCAGCAGTGTTCTCGGCGATGTTAGATTTGCAGACGACCTGCACAGGGCGAACAGACCTGGCAACGCGAACTGTACGAGTTGTCATACCAACAACACCGCAGTGCCGACGCAGCGCACCTGCACAGGCTGTCATACGGTCGCTCACAACATGCCTCGTGCGCATGCGTCGTCGGTGGCCAGTTTCCCGGTCAACTCAGAGTGCCTGGCGTGTCACGTGGGCTACAACAGCCTGACCGGCACCACCGTCCATCGCAACTCCTGCTCGATCTGTCACGCCAACAACTCGCTGACGGCGACCAACACCGCCTACCTTACAGGTCGCTTCACCGGTCAGTGCACCACGTGTCACATTCCCAGTGTCCTTGGCCGCCGGTACTCACCGATCGACCCGAACCACTACAACGACACCACTCATACCGCCACAGCGATGAACACAAGCGCTACTGTCGGTACTGCATCGAAGTTGTGCTCTGACTGTCACGCCTCAGGACTTCGTGCCGAGCACTGGTTCACGCAGGATCAGCCGGTCAACGGAGTCCGTTGCGTCGCGTGTCATATAGACACCACTTTGGGATCGGCCAGTATTGTGGCGACCAGTTGGCCCACACGCCGGTGCGGTGCCTGTCATGGCGTCATCCACGACGCTATGACTGCGGCTTCTCATGATATGGCGGCGGCGGCAGCTACGCAGGTCGCGATTCCGTCCAGTCCCGGAGTAGGTTGCTCGGCTCCAGGATGTCACACCAACACGAACAACATCGCCACGTTGCATACGAGTGCTGTAGCGGGACCAACGCGGCCGAACCCCGGTGCTACGAGTTGCAACGTCTGCCACGTAAATGCTGATACAAACCTGGCAGCCGCCAGGACTGGCGGCTGCATGGCGACGGGATGCCACGCTGGATTGGTCCACAATATGGCAGCGCACAACACCAGGAGTGCCTGTTTACGTTGTCATGAGAACACCACCGATCGGGCTAGGCAGACCAGCCCGACCATCAATCCAGTACGCATCGATGAGATCAGGTGGTCCGCAGCGTTCGGCGGAGGACTTGTGCATGCATGCGTCGATTGCCACAACGGCAATACCGGGCTCGCCGGGAACATGGGTCAGTTCAACACGTCGAACTGCGTAGACTGTCACAACGCCAACGCGGTCGATACGAGCAGGGTGGGCACTAGGACCTACGACCCTGTGACTGCGAGCCACTACCCGACGCCTTCGCATAATGCGACTGCGCACACCTTCACCACCACCTCTACGCTCAATGTGTACGGCAACCTCCAGGGCACCGTCCTTCGGGACAGCTTTGGGGCGACGATAACCACATGGGGCGTCAGATGCACAGCGTGTCACAGCCTCGATATGCGTATCGAGCATGACAAGAACAGCATCGTGACATCGTTCGCTTCCAATGCGACATCGCCCAGCGTCCAGTTGGCTCGCTGCATCGAGTGTCATGAGGTCGATGTCGACAGGATCCCCAGCCGCTGGACCACGGCCTCCGCATGGACCACCGGTGCCACGAGTCCGCGGACTTGCGGCGGAGGAGCGGCAGGAGCCTGTCATGACCTCTCGGCCACCCCGCTGCACAACCAGTGGGCTGCCAAGCACGACTTCAGCTCGGTAACGGTCACGGGGTCGATCGGATTCAGGCTCGATCCGACGATCTCGATCAACGAGACGTTCGGCACGGGGACCACTTGGCCCGCAGCTTGGACTCGGAACGACGCTACCAACGTGACGGTCCAGTCTGCTCAGGGTCGTACCGGGTCTGCGGCACGTATCACGCACAACTCGACGACACGGACGGACCGTAGCTTCCAGCGGACCATCAATCTGGGCGCCTCCAACCAGGGTGCATCCTTCAGTGTGTGGTACCGAACCTCGGGATTCGTGTTCGGCGCCAATAGCGCTAACAGGGACAGATTCATGATCGAGGTCTCTCACAACAACGGTACGAACTGGACAGTGCTCGAGGAGACGTACAACAACCTCGGATGGACCAACTTCCGCTCAGGGGAGCTGACGCCGTCGGCGAACACGATCGTCAGGTTCAGGGCTAGTCTGGATGCCGCAGGTACGGAACAGATATTCGTCGATGACATAGTCATAAATGGCGTGAACAGGCCCGCCTTGAGCAACCCTCCGACTACCACAGCGGCGATCGGTTGTATGAACAACCCCAACGGCGCGAACTGTCACAACGTCGCCGATGTCGCGAGCCTGCATAGTGCGCTGCCCAATTTTGGGTGCACAGTGTGCCATGCGAGTACAGCGCAGCACCCGTCGGCCGGGCTGACCTGCCAGTCGGCGGGATGTCATCCCGGCGTGAACCTCAATGCGCACAATCAGACTCCGATCCACAGCACCGCTTTCACAACAGCGTCAGTGCTGCCCGGTACCGGATTCACATCTGCTTGGTGCTCTGGTTGCCACGATGACGACATCCAACTTGACCATCAGCTCTACAGCATGGCCGACAGGCCATGCGCTGTATGCCATAACAACGCGTCGAACTCAACAACACCCAACGTCCAGGCATCGGCTATTGCCACGGCCATAACGCGCGCCCGCGGCACGGCGCTTTGCACCGACTGTCACCGTACCGTGGTGCGCAGAGCCGGTGGGACCACTGCCACGATTCACGCTCAGCGGATGGGCTGGACCGGCGTGCCACAGGCTTCGCCCGCTACCTCCGCTATCATTGGGGGCGTGCAGTTCAACGACAATTGGTCGGGCCACAGGATGTTCGATTCGATGCGGGGTATGAGAACCACGTTCACCCCCACCGTGGATGGGGTGCAGGCCAATCGAACTTGGACCACGCCGGCCGTTGCGAATATCCTGTCCAACTGGTCTCCTTCTGTTGAGACCACGACCATGGTCGTGCGCTGCAACGATTGCCACGGGAGTCTCTCTGGTGCCACCGGCCCTCATGGTGCGGCGATGCGCATACGGATGTTCCCCGGCTTCGAGGCGCCTTACACTAGCGCGCACATTAATAGCGGTACCCTCTCGGACGGCAACTCAATCCTCTCGAATATTCCCGGTGCAGGCCGACCGATCTGCGCAAGGTGTCATGACGTCGCTAACTTGTTCAACAACACTGCGAACGGTGATGTTCATGGACGTAGTGCCCACCGAGGTACCACCAACGGCCGGTGTATCAACTGCCACGTGCGTACTCCGCATGCCTGGAAACGCCCGAGACTTATTGGGTATGTGACTGATCCCCCTGCCTATCAATCGCTGATGGTCACGAGCATCCAGGACAGAGACTATACTCCTACCGGGTGGAACGACAACATGTGCGGTACGACGGGCTGCGGCAGTCACCCCCTTAACGTGACCGCTCCTATCTGGCCGTAACCGAACCGTAATCTTGAACCACACACAGGCCCGGGATTTCCCGGGCCTGTGTTGTATCCGGAGCGCACAGCAGTTGCGGTATCATGTGTGCTGGACGTTACCAGCCAGGAGTCTCTATGCCCTTGCACCGCAAGCATCAAGACATCGACCATGACGTTTCGCTTCTGGATCGCGTGCTACCCACTCTCGCAGGCGGGATGCTCGTCGTCGTCTTGGTGGCTGCAATTTCGCTCGTGATGTACACACGCGCACTCGATGCCCCCAGGACATCACTCGAACGCGATATCGTGAAGTATCGCGCAGCCATCGAGCAGGCACCCTCGACGCTCTCCAATCACCTGCTGCTGGCCTCGTCCTATGCTACCGCCGGTCGCAAGGAGGATGCACTGGAGACCGTCCGCCGCGCCCGCGCCCTATCGGATGCCGCGATGGTCGATCTGACTGAAGCTGAGGTACTGCGGCTCTTGGGTTCGTCGGCAGAGGCGTTGCCACTCTATGATCTTGCTGTCCAAAAGGCCCAAGAGGAGCATGACCGCACCCTAATCGACTTGCGAGGCCGTACGGTGACCCTGGAGCCCCCCAACGCCTTGCTTGCTCGGGCCCTACAAGGCCGGGCGAAGGCGCTACTGGAGTTAGGTGAGATCCAGCGGTCGATTGAGGACCTGGAGCAGGCATCCCAGATCCTGCCCACGGATGCGGACATCCTAGCGGCGCTGGGAACACATAGGATTCGCTCCAGGGATGTCACTGGGGCCGTGGAAGCGTTCATGGGCGCACTCCGCTTCGTGCCTGATCACCGTGAAGCCCTTGAAGGTCTCGAGAAGGCGGGGGTCACAGCTCCATGAGTGATCGCAAAGACAAAGTACGTTCGGTTATCGCCTCCCGCGTCTTCCTGGGTACATCGATAGTCGTCATGGTCGCTGTACTGGCGTTCTTGGCAGTCGTTTTCGTACGCCTCGAGCGACCCCCCGTCGAGCTTCGGCCTGACCCAGGCGGCATGAGGTGGGTGCGCTCGATCTACGGCTCGGGTCCGGGACCCGCAGAGCAGCTCAACCGACCCTACTCAGTCGCAGTCGGCCCCGATGGGCGTATCTTTACTGCGGAACCCGCCGGGGGCAGGGTACTGGTGTTCTCGCCGATAGGGCTTTTCGAGAGGCAGATATACACTGGTGGCCGCTCGGCGGGACCGGGCACGTTTGCACAGCCTGAGAGCATCGATGTCAACGATGGCGGCGATCTGTTCATTGCGGACAGTGAGGGACGCAAGATCGTGGTCTTCGACTCTGACGGGCGTTTCGTGCGCGAGTGGCCGGTCCAGTACAAGCCGCGCGGCATCGCGCTTTCGGCGGGTAATGCCTTCGTCCTGGGCGAGGGGAGCGTCAACACCTACACAGAAACGGGAGCGAAGCTCGGTGAGTTCGGCACGCGTGGTCCGGCGCCGGGCCAGATCGACGCCTACATCGGTATCGAGGTCGATCGTGACACGATCTTCATCGCAGACGCCTTTAATAGCAGGATCCAGGCTTTCGACCGGGACGGAACCCTTCTGTGGGCTCGTCCTGAGATTGCGGCCCCGCGGTCGATGCCAGAGACACCTACAGACGAGCCCACTACTTTCGCATGGGACTTGCCACAGGATCTCACGTTGGATGGAGCCGGCCGACTGGTTGTGGTCGATGCATTCCTCTTCCAATTGGTGGTACTCGACCCGGATACGGGGGAGATCGTCTCGACCCATGGGGATTTCGGGACGACAGAAGGCACTTTCCTACATCCGACGTCGGTCGATTACGACCCGCAAAGGGATTGGTTCGCAGTGGCTGACACCGACAACAACAGGGTGCAGATTGTGCGACTACCCGGTTCAGGTGAGGCGCCCACTTCAGGTATTCGCAGGATCATCGATTCCACTGCTAGATGGGTTCTGCCCACAATGATCCTGCTGGTTGCGGTGTTCCTCGGCGCACTGGTGCAATGGGTCCTGCTTGTGCGGAGCCGACGCAGGGCGATGGCTGAATGATATCCATGAGACTGGTTACTGTTTCGTCAAAAAGGTTGTTCATCTACAGCAAAATCCTATAGAATGCTTACGGCGGCTTAAGCGTCCGTTGGTGGTACTCTTGTAGCTCGGTGAGCCGTCCGGATTGGTGGGGACTGAGACATGGTGTTTTCCATAGCGCGCAGGGCAGCGTTCGCAGTGATTTTATCTGCGGTTTCGGCGATGCTTTTCGCGCTTCCGGCTATGGCCACGACTACCCCTGCATGGGCCGGTTTCGGTAACACCCCCGGCTGGTATGACTGGTCTGTCGTCTCCACACTTCCCGGTAATGTCGGTCAAACCTCACCTCATGGCGGTTACAGTACAGCGACCGCGAAATGCAGGGTCTGCCATTCTGTGCATGCTGCGAGCTCGGTCCTGGGAAGCGAACTTCTCCTGCCCACAAGCGTTCGCGACGCATGCACCTACTGCCATCTGAACGCCGGCATCGGCTATACGCAGGTCTATGGTAGCAATCCGGCGAGTTACTCTGCAGGCAATCTCCCTAACGCTCATAACACCTGGGTGGATGGCTTGGGGGTCACACAGGGAGTGACGTGTACTATGTGCCATCAGGTACATGGTGCAGCGAACTTGATGACGGCGAATACGCACCTGACTCAAAGCATCCTAAGGAGTTTCGCCGAGTACGATCCTACGGCGGGTGCGCCCTTGGCTGCTGATTCCAGGGAGATGGCGCTCACGAGGTGGTGTGCAGGTTGCCACTTCTCGCTGCCGCCGGGGAGTTCGTTCTATGCGACCGCTTATGACATGGGTACGCATATCATGAGTGTCGCAAATACCAACTACGCCAATCCTGCCGCGAGCTTCACAGGCCGGGTGGCTTGGCGCGATTCCACCTACTGCATGTCCTGCCATGCCAGTGATTATGGGGTTTCCGGTGGGTGGCCACATCTTACCGCCGGAGTACGGTTCTTGGTATCGGCCACATCTTCTGTCGGGACCACCATGCCTGCCAGTGTGCCAATACAGGATGGTATCTGTCTCAGATGTCATCGCGACGGTACGGGTGCGGGTATCGGACTGACGTATTAGTGACCCACATACCGGTCGAGGATACAGATCACTCTTCTGAAGCGCTGTTGTCCACGTAGTCTGACCATTCGTAGGGTCGGCGACGCCGCGGTGAGGCGAGAGCGAACAGGGTGAACGCTACCAGCAGTCCGAAAGCCACGACGGCTAGCACTACGACCAGGGTCGCTTGCAGGTCGTCTGCAGGATAAGTGAGAGCATCGATGGCTCGTGTCAGGACTTCGTTCACAAAGTCGGCCCTTCGCACTCTTCGCTGATAGGCACGGCTTATGCTAGCACATAGCGAGGATGATGAAGTCGCTCATCTCGGCGTGAAGTTTTGCCGATACAAGAGGGTATGAGGTGATTGCCGATGAAGGTCAAGAACATCTTGGATTCGATACCGGTCCGGGTAGGGCTGGCGATCAGTGCAGCCGTGATACTAGTCGTTGTCGTCGCCAGTCTGGGATCGGGTACTAATCCCGCTGTCTGGGTGAGTGAGCTTGTCGACCCCTCTTCAGGGACCCGGGGTGAAGGCACCCTGTTGCCCGTTTCCGGTGACTCTGAGGGAAGGCTTCCCGCTACCGAGACGGTGCCTCCTTCGGGTGAATCGGGGTCTGGAGACGCGGCTAGTGGAGGCCAGGATGACCCAGCCCCGCCTGCCACCCCGACTGCTCCCAGCAATCCGGGTGACTCTAGCACGCAGGGTCCCACGATGACGGTGCGGATAATCCTGTGGAACGACACCGAGGCTCGGGCGTTGAGGGACACCAAGGTAACTATCGGCTCGGCGACCTGGACACCTGCGCGCTCGGCGGAAGCCAGTGAGACTGGGCGTCTCACCAGAGTGCCCGTCGGAAGAGAGCTGGTTCTATCGGTTGCTCCGGATGGTGCTGGCGGGAAGAACATCGAAGTGCCGGTGATGCTGACACCCAACATGAGGGGCAACTCTGAAGAGGATGCGATCCACGTCGCGATCTCTGATGCGAAGGTAAGAGTGGTCGGCACCCCCGTCGTCGATTTCGATGTCTCTCTCGACCGCCGCTGAGTGACTGTCATGCAGGCCGCACTCGCTGAATCGGGAACCAGTCTGTGGTTTCGGGTTGCTGGCTGGCTGGTGTTGGCCCTACTGCTAGTGGTAGCGATTCCGACTACGGCTGGTGCCACCCTTCCAGGCGGCTACTACTCCGTATGGCGGGGTCCGAACACCCATGGTGCGTTCTCCTGGCCTTTGGGTATGGCAGTCGATGCCCAGGGCTCGCTCTTCGTTGCAGATACCCAGAATCATCGGATATTGAAGCTGGGTCCGGGCGGCTCGGTGCTGGAGGCGTGGGGGTCTGAGGGAAGCGCTCCCGGACAGTTCCGGCGACCTACGGGCGTGGCCATCGGACTTGATGGCCGCATCCATGTGACTGACACCGACAATAACAGGATACAGGTCTTCAGCCCCACAGGGTCGCTGGTAGAGACCTGGACCGCAGGTGGCACTCTTTCGGGTCCGACCGGAATCGCGGTCGATGCGGTCGGGGCGCTATATGTGGCCGATACCCTGAATCACCGAATATTGAGATTCACGGCAGACGGGCGCAACCATACCGCGATAGGGGGCCCCGGTCCTGGGAATGGCCAATTCAGTTCACCTGTGGGCCTCGCTGTGGACGCGACTCACCTGTATGTGGCAGACAGCAACAACCGAAGGATACAGCGCCTCACGCTTGCTGGCGGATATGTGGGGCAGTGGGGTCCGGTAGTGAGTGCAGGGCAGGTCCCGTTCACCCACACCAGATTCGGGACGCCATATGGCATCGCGGTGACTGGCGTGGATGAACTGGTCGTGGTCGACATGTCGGGCGTTCGTAACCCTCCACCGGATGCTCCGGTGAGACATATCGAGCGTTCAACCAAGGCCGGAGACTCCTCCGTACAGTGGGGCCCGGTAGGCGACGCGCCGGGGCAGTACAGGTTGGCCGGAGGCGTGGTCGCCAGACCCGGAGGCGGAGTCTACATTGCCGATACAGGAAACGACAGGATACAAGTCCTCGATTCAACATGGACGACGACAGACGTCTGGGACCTGTCCGGGTCGGGCCCAGGCCAACTGAACTCACCGGTAGCCGTTGCCTCGGCTCCTGACGGCTCGATCTATGTTGTCGAAGAAGGCAACGCACGCATCCAGGTTTTCGACGCGAACAGGACAGTCGTTGGGAGTCTCGGAGGATCCGGATTGACCACGCAGCCGACGGATGTAACCGTCGCTGCGAACGGGGATGTCCTAGTTGCAGTGTCCGGGGGGACCCCCCGGGTGGATCGGTTCTCGGCAGGTGGCGTTTTGCTGGGATCGATCGGCGCTGGTCAGCTGAGCTCTTCGGATGGCGTGGTCGTGACACCTTCCGGTGATATCTGGGTCGCGGACGCCACCGGGGCGCGGGTGCGCAGGTTCTCGGAGTCAGGCGTCTTGCTCCAGACGCTTCAGCCGCTTGCAGGTGACCCCGGTGCCCTCATGTCTCCGGTCGATGTGGCTGTAGACGGGAGCGGGCGCTTGTGGGTGGTCGATCGGGATGCTGCCCGTGTCCTGGTGTTCGATGGGTCCGGAGCGTTCCTGTTCGCGCTGGGTGGTCTTGGAGAGATGCCAGGATTGTTCAGAGCACCCAATGGGATCACGGTTGGACTTTCCGGGCAGATATACGTGAGCGACACCGCGAACAGCAGGATTCAGCGGTTCTCATCGAGCGGCGTCTTTGAAGAGGTCATCGGCTCGTTGGGAGCTGGTGAAGGACAGCTTCGGACACCGATGCGCCCAGCAGTGCTCCCCAACGGAAACCTGATCGTGCCTGAGCGGGACAACCATCGCTTGCAGATATTCGAATACGATATTGCGCCCCCTGCCACCACGACAAACGGCTTTCCTGTCGGCTGGACGAGCCAACCTGCCACCGTGACGCTTTCGGCGACCGATGTCGGCTCGGGGGTAGCGACGACGTACTTCCGACTCCCCGGAGGTCCGGTGGAGACCTACACAGGTCCCTTCGTGATCGATCGCGATATGGATGCGATTGTTCGCTGGTGGTCTGTCGACAAGATGGGTAATGTCGAGGCGGAGAACACCCGAAGGGTCAGGATGGACAGGACGCCACCTTCAGGAACCCTTGATATCAATGGAGGCGCTCGATTCACGACGACATCTACCGTGACGCTGAACTCGGCGGTGGTCGGCGGTCACATGATGCGAGTCGATGTGGGTTCCGGCTTCGGACAGTGGGGGCCTGTATGGCCTGCGCTCGCGGTGACATTGCCCGGAT
>DBEG01000002.1 GCA_002293965.1 Actinobacteria bacterium UBA912
CGTCGTTTGCCGTGCCAGTTCAGGCCGTACTTCTCTTCGACATCGGTGACCGTGTTGTCGCTCACCAGTTGCTTGAGAACGTCCAGGTTCACTGATGCGCCGTTTTGCCCTTCGATGACCAGCTCGGGGAAGATCTCCTTGAACCGCTCGACGTTTTCGGCAACGAGGTCGGGGCTCTTGGTTTCGGGGTCGGCAGCGGTCAGCTTCTTCATCGGCTCCTCGCACTTCATAGTCTCGCGAGCGCTGCGGCCCTGTCGGCCTCGGCGCGCTTCAGTACCAAGTTGATTGCAACTTGCTTGGGGTCTGCTTCCCCTTCGCAGCGACCGATCGCGGGCGGGCGATCTCGGTGAAACGAACGATCCATGCAATATCCCCATTTAGACGAACCAGACAACCCTAAGTCTACTCCCTGCTCTGACATGGGCTGCCGACCGAGGCGGCCATTCTCTATTCTGAGTGTTTATCGCTCAGTATCAGCGGCAGTTCGTAGCGCTGTCCTCCGTATTTGGTTGTTCTGCGGCACCCTCATACCGAGAGCATGCCTCTCTTTTCGTAGATGCTCTGCAGCTCCTCGCGCCAGACACTCCATTGATCTGAATCCCCTGACGCGCGATAGATCTTCCGTGACGCAATGCAGGCGTGCCGCACCCGGCCCCCAGGGATCCCCGCGCCCTTGGCAATCTCGGTGGTGCCAACGTGGCTCTCGCCTGGCTCATCAAGCGTGTTCTTCGCAAGCCACCTCCGCACGGCCCGTTGGTCTAGGACGTTTCTACCTCTGGCGGCGGCAAAGCCTCCCAGTGCGACTCCCGCCGCGATTGCAAGGCCGACAACAATCTCATTCATCACGACTCCTCGTCTGTCGCAAAAACGTCCGTCCTGAGTTCTCTCGCTCCAAGCCATGCAACATCCGCAGAACGCTCGGCATTAGCGGGGCGCGCAGCGCCATCTACTGCACGCTGTAGTTAGACGCCCACCCTGGCTCGGCACCACGGCGGCTTAGATCTGTCACCTTGAATCCCAACATTCATCTCCTAGTGATCTTGGGTCCTACGTAGACGACGTACACCGGAGACACCTCCATGACGGGCCATGAGAAATGGATGCGGTACTGCGGTGAATTCACTTTTCCGTGCCAGGTGCAGAACAGGGTCCGGTCGGGGGCATCCGGGTGAGGGAACGTGAGATCGGTCTTGAAATCCTCCTTCTCCGTGTCCGAAGAGTCAGAAAACCAGCCCTTGTCTCCGGTGAAATGCTGCTGATACAGCGCATGGCCATCCTTGGTACGCAATCCGTCCTCGCCGAAGCATTGCTTCAACCTATGGAGCGTATCGAGGCGAGTCAGGATACTCTCGGCGACGCTTTGCCTGAAGGGTTGAGTTCGAAGCGGCTCGAAGGCGTTCCTAGCGAACCTCAATTGTTCGAAGCGTGAAACCGCAAGCTCCTCAAGTGCGGTCCAAGAGTCCAGAGCCAGCGGTGTCGCAACGAGGCGAGCCTCGACGGCTGCGGGCTCCCAGTAGTTCCGCACGTCGACGGATTCTCGATTGCGATTCTCAAATACCCGCTCGACCGAGACGGGGTCGTATACGAAATTTGACGGCTGGAAGCTCACAAGCACCCGCTCGATTCCATGAAGAAGGCAGTGGGCGGCTTCCCCGACCGCTGTGTCGGTCACAATCTCTCCGGCACTCTCGTACCAGTCTCCACCTTCATGCCGGCGGCCGTCTTCCCAGAAGGGGCCATGCTTACTCAGCCACGCCATGACGGCTCGTCGCTCGTCCAGAGGCAACGCCTTCACGGCAGCCGACATCCGCTCGTCTGGGGTCACCTGTCTGTTCGCAAAGCCACGATGGCAGTACAGGGTCCGCTTGTGGCGTCTAGAGATTTCTTGGATCCGCATGACTCTACGGATCGAGTCCCGAAACGCCGCGAGGTCTCGAAACTGCCCGTGCAGCGAGAGGTCGTTGACGAGCAAATCCACGTCACTCGTCCCAACCGGCGAAGTGATTCATGTCTTTGTCGAATTGGTCGAAGAAGCCCTCCGGCCACACGTCGATCCTGCCATCGGAGTCGAGCTTCGGACTCACGACCTGGTCGAGCTCGCTCCCGCGTGGTCGGAAGAAGTGGAGGAGGGCTTGCTCAGAGGGCAGGGTTCCAGCCTTGACGGCGCGCCGGATGCCGTTAAGCACATGATCGCTGTGGGTCTCTACGATGACCTGCGTGCCGCTCGCGGCGACTTCGGCCAGAAAGGTGCCCATCCGGGCCTGACCCGCCGGGTGAAGGTGGACCTCCGGATTCTCAATCAGTAGGATGTCTTGCTCTCTCGCCGCAACTGCGGTTACCACAATCGGAAGAACCTGGGTGATGCCGAAGCCGACGTGAACCGGCCGATGAAAGTCCGTGTCGTCGGAGGTCCGAATCCCGAGCGTCACGGCGTTGGCCTGTGGCACGAGCTGAACATCGAGGCGACAGCCCGGGAAGAACTCGCCCATGCGCGCCTCGATCTGCTTCAGCCCGGTAGGCAGAACATCGGCGCAGATGAAGGAATCGCGAATCCGCTCGGTGCCGACCCGGTACAGGACACTGAGCGTGTGTTCGCCACGTGGGCCTACCACCCGAGCGGCCTGGCGATCCTCCAGAACGTAAATCTCCCGCGGACCCACGCGCTCGGCGGTGACGTAGGTGAGGTCCCTCAGGCGCATCGCGAAGCTCGAAGCTGAGTCGTACTGCTTGGGCGGCAGGAGGTGCTGAAGGGCGGGAGGGTTCGCGAAGTCGACGCCGTCGAGTTGCACGCGCTCTGTCGTCATCGACATCTCGTCGCGGTTCCCGTGGAATGTCCAGCGGATGGTCGAGGCCCCCTCGACCAGCCCGACCTCGAACTGCCGCCGCCCATGGACCTTGTCCACGACATCAAGCACCGTCCCGAGCTGCACGGATCCCCCGTTCAACATCAGGCGAATCGACCACTCGTGCTCACGAATGGTCTGGTGGAGTAGGACCAGGGCCTGCAGAACCGAGGACTTCCCCGATGCGTTCGGGCCCGAAAGAAGCGTCAGGGGCGCAAGCGGGAGGTCCAACTTCTCGAAACACTTGAAGTGCCGTAGCTCAAGTTGCTCAAGCATCGAACACCTCCGTGAGCGTCCGCTGCATGACCTGGAACCGATGTCGCACCTGGTTAGCACTGTTCGGTCCATAGGTGATGGATCGAATGAACGGCTCTTCGTCCATGAGCGCGTAGAAGCTAGATAGCAGCGCGTCTTTGCGTCGCAGCACGGTATCTTCGGGAAGGCAGGCCAGACCAGTGCTCATGACGTCCCAGAGGGAGGCGTTCAATACGCCGCGACGCTCTTGACCGGGACGATGCTTGCGGAACGAGTGCTCTCCGAAAACTGCAAGGTTGTTCTGCAGGGACCTTCGAAAGTCAGCAGACAGCACAGCCAACTCCTCCAGTGGGAGCTGATTCATGTGAGTAAGCGCCCGAGCAAGGAATCCATCCATCGCGTCCGTGTTACTGTAGCGGTCGAGATCGAGCAGGTGGAACGCGCAGAACCGATTAACGAACTCGCGGTCCCTCATCGTGGCTGACTGCAGACTGTAGCCGGTCGCCTGAGTGAAGAGAGCAGTCGATGCCTCATCCTTCAAAAAAGTGGTGGCGGGTCCCATGTACAGCGAGTTCCGCATCTGCTGCCGGGTCAGGGGAACGCCGCTGTTCACGCGCTCGAAGATGTCAAGGCGGGCTCGCTCGGGGACCTTGGCATCCACTATATAAAGGACGAGGTTGCAGTCCTCGATGCGGTTTTGGAGCTTCGGTGACAGGTTCTCGAACTTCTTCATGTGGAGCTCTTGCTGGTCTGGAAGCTTCAGGCGGAGATCGTTCTTGATGTAGCGAGCGAAGGTCGAAAGTCGTTGCAGCCCGTCCACCACGATCATCCGACCGGCGGAATCCTCAGCGAGATAGAACACAGGCAGAGGGATGCGCATCAGCACCGACTCAATTAGCTTGCTCTGCTTTTCGTCGTCCCAAATGAATGCTCGCTGGAAGTCGGGGTCCATGACGAAGGAGTCCTGATCGATGCGCCGCACGACATCGTGAACGGTGCGCGTTTCGTGACGGATAAGCAATGTGTCGATGGGGTAGTCGCCCCAGCTCGAGTCCTCGTCTCCGCCAAGTCCCTCGATCTCCTCGGAGATCTGATCCTTCTGGTCGCTCATTCGTATCCTCTGTGTATCATAGCCATCGACGTCATCGTGCTCGCAGAACCTGGGCACATACCGGAGTCTGGCGTCTAACAATACTAATCCCTATCAGCATGATACTCCAAATGCCTTACCTCGCGGCAAAAAGCCCACCCGACTGCCCCTTGTGCCATCGTGTCTTCTTATACGGGGGGTCGGCATAACAACTTGTTCGACACACGGGAGATGGGCACAGCCACGCCTGTGATGTATACTCACGATGTATATTAGACGGAGGTGCTTCATGAAGCGAACTCAAATCTACCTCACCGAGCGAGAGCATACGGCGGTCAAGTCGATTGCGCGGCGCCTGGGCAAAACACAGAGCGAAGTGATTCGCACAGCAGTGGATCGGTTCATCGACCGCGAAGAACCCGCGAAACGCCTAGACCTTCTGCGCAGCGCCAGGGGGCTGTGGAGCGACCGTCAGGATCTGCCCGCCGCAGATGAGCTGCGTCGCGAATGGGACCGACTGGATACTGGGGCTGACGATTCGTGACGGCAAACCGCCTCCTCCTAGACACAGACTTGATCATCGAGTACCTACGCGGTCGCGATGAGGCGGTTCGATACATCGAATCTCTCGAAGGCGAGCTGTACGTCTCGGCAATCACCGTAGCGGAGCTCTATTCGGGCGTGAGGGGTAGCGACGAGGAGGCCGTACTCGAGCGCTTCCTCGATGCGTTCGAGGTCATTCCGATCGACCGGGCGCTCGCCCGTCTCGGCGGTCTGTGCAGGCGGCGCTGGCGGCCGACTCACGGTACGGGACTAGCTGATGCGATCGTGGCGACTTCGGCAGAGTCCGTAGGGGCGGTGCTAGTGACATTCAACAAGCGGCACTTTCCCGGGGCCAAGGATATCATCGTCCCATATACCCGCAGCTAAGCGGTGCGCGACTCACGCTGCATACAGCTACTGCTTCGTCCGATTGACATTCTCGCGGATGTACCGGTTCTTGAGCGCGCCGACCATTACGAGATCGACCTTTGTGCCGAGAAGTTCTTGAAGCTCTTCGAGCATGTCGAAGTAGGCGTGCATCTTCGCGTGGCCACCTATGGGCGCGAACTCAACCAGCAGGTCGATATCGCTCTCGCCAGCACGGTAGTCATCGCGGAGAGCTGATCCGAAGACGTAGAGACTCACCACGCTGTACTTGCGACACAGCGCAGCGAGAGCCTCCCTCTTGTTGTCGAGTACCGCGTCCATGTCCAACCTCCGCTAACATGGTACCCACCCCCGAACCTCTGGTCTAGTTATGCGGTCGTGGAATGAACATGTGCGCCCGGAGATCGCCGACATTCCAAGCAGCATTCCTAAGCAGCTTCGGCAGCTCGATCCTCGGCGTCATCATTTCGGGTGGACTGCCCTTGTTCGGTGTTCACCATCGGGATTCTTCCGTGCCCGCCTGCCCGATGCGCTTGTTAGCACCCCGTGACTCCCCGCCGATGCCGGTGCCTGCGCGATCCCTAGTTGGCGCAGGACACCTCATACCGCTCGTAGTAGCCGATCAGCGCGCCACCCTCATCCCTCACCGCACGCATGAAGACGCGCTCGCCCTTGCGGTCCGAGAGGAACACTTCATCCTCACCAGCAAGAAAGCGCTCTACGATCGTGGCGATCATCGCGTTGGACTCGTCGTTGTGGCAGTCGAAGATCGAGCGGCCCACCGCCGCCGGACGACCGGCGTAGCGCAGGTGAGCGGCCCGATTCATGTAGCGGATCACATGATTCAAGTCACAGAAGACGACGGCGTCCTTCAGGCTGTCGAGCAAGTAGTCGAGCCTGACATCGGTACTGGTCAAGTCCCCTCCCATGGGCCGGATGCCGACGCGTCAAGCTCACCGTGCTCGCGGTAGGTGGTGCTAACAACGCTTATGCCTATCCGCATATTACTCCAAGTACCCTTACATGCGGAATAAGGCCGCTTGTCCGAAAGCCTCCGCAGACAGGCCACCACGATGAGCCTAGGCCCATCGACTCTGTAATACGGGACGCGTGGAAACAAGAAGCGACGAAATCTACGGTGGGCAACCGGATGCGCCGCGCACGCCGATCAGCCGCGAAGCCGCCGTTTGGCTTCGTCCCAGGAAATGACTGCGGGGTCACCGCTGTCGAGCTCGTCGATTCTCTGGTCGAACACCTGCTGCTGCGCAGGGGTGAGACGCACCCCTTCAGGCTTGGCGCGGAGGTTGTCCGGAGGCAGCACCCACCCCTCCCGCGGGAAATGGCAGGTGTAGCCGTGCGGGTAGCTCTCCAGGTAGTCCTGGTGCTCGGGCTCGGCCTCCCAGAAATCGCCTGCCGGCTCGACCTCGGTCACGACCTTGCCCGGCCACAGGCCGGAAGCGTCGACGTCGGCGATGGTGTCCAGCGCGACCTGTCTTTGCGCCTCGCTGGTGTAGTAGATCGCCGAGCGGTACGACGTGCCTCGGTCATTGCCTTGCCGATTGAGCGTGGTCGGGTCATGGATCTGGAAGAAATACTCCAGGATGCGGCGATACGATATCTTGGCCGGGTCGAACAGGATCTCGATGGCCTCGGCGTGGGTGCCGTGGTTGCGGTACGTGGCGTTGGGGATGTCGCCTCCCGTGTAGCCCACCCGGGTAGCCGCAACCCCCGGGAGCCGGCGGAACAGGTCCTGCATTCCCCAGAAGCAACCGCCTGCCAGGATCGCTCGCTCCTCGGCCATTAGGCGTCCTCTACTTGGTCGAGGTATTCGCCGTAGCCTTGCGCCTCCATGTCGTCGCGATGGATGAAGCGCAGCGCTGCCGAGTTGATGCAGTAGCGCGATCCGCCGCGATCCTTCGGGCCGTCCGTGAACACGTGGCCGAGATGGCTGTCGCCATGGACCGAGCGGACCTCGATTCGCGCCATGCCGTGGCTGAGGTCCCGCGACTCGGTGACGTGCGCGGGCTCGATGGGCTTCGTGAAGCTGGGCCAGCCGCAGCCGGAGTCGAACTTGTCGGCGGACGCGAAAAGCGGCTCCCCCGAGACGACATCCACGTAGATGCCGGGCTCGCGATTGCCGAGATACTCGCCCGTCCCGGGCCGCTCGGTGCCGCTTTGCTGGGTCACTCGGTACTGCTCCGGCGTGAGCGCGGCGATGGCGGCTTCGGATTTCCGGTATGGCTTCATGCGATTCCTCCGTGCGGTTACTCCGCCGGTCGAGTGGCAGGGAAAGTGGCAATCACCAAACCCACAAGACGAACGAACGATCGCGTTCGACTACCGCGGACAGGAAGTCCCTCAGTTCGTCGACTACTATGGCAAGGTCCTCGCGCCACAACTGGGCTTCCTCATCATCGATATCGGCCCAGACCGATGGATATGGGTTAGCCCGCTTCAGCAGATCGTGGTCCCACTTACGACTAAACCAACGCTCATCGATCCCCTGGATGACCCCGAGCACATCCCTTGCTTCATCTGTGTTGAACAATCGTGCTGGGCCATGGCCTAGATCCAAGTCGCCGACCTCGCTTCCCCCGTGCCAGATGAACCCGGCGGGCGACCCACCTCCGGCGTCTGCTCCGTCGCCCGTCAGGAGGGTGTGGAGCACATCCCAGTTCTTGTCGAGATCGACCTGGCTCCTCGATTCCAGCGGTCCCCACTCAACGGAATAGGAAGGCATAGGTGCGGGTTTTCTGCCGAACAGGCGACCGATGAGACCAGGCTGCTCAGGCTCTATGCCGAGAAGACCCTGTATCTCCTCCGGGCATTCCCTGAGCACGGAGACTTCACTCGACGTCACTTCCACGACCATCGCTTCCATTCCCATTACAGTGCCTGTCCTCTCGGTAGGTGCATCAAATGTCAGAACTACCCGCCTCGCGGCTTTTCGGCCCGGACCAAAGGCGGACCGCTATCGACTTGGCCTTGACCACCAGAAGAACCCCGATCACAATGCTGACCGCCGGCATCACGATGTTCACATACGCGCCGAATATGTCTGCGGGAGGCACGCTATAGCCCTCCCAGGCATCGAGCACAACGGAAGTCTGGAGCGCCCCCTGTGCCAGGGAGACGAAGAACCCCGGGATCGCGTTCGCCACGAGCCAGGTTCCGATCAGGGTCAGCCCGATGCGCAGGCCTTCCGCGGGTGCGATAGCAACCGAGATCTCCGAATCGTCGAAGAGGCGTCTAGCCAGCGAGTGGCGACCGAGAATAAGCGTCAGGCCCAGTGCGAACGCCGTCACAGCGGGCAGTATCTGGAAGACGTATACCCCTGTCTGCAGCTCGCCCAGGTCGGACGCCAACGTAGCATACGAGATCGGAATGCTCGTGAGAGCGATCGCCTGCCACATCATCATGACCCCAGCAAACACGAGTGCAACAACACCTATTCCCCTCATATGGCCTCCTCGCGTATGTGACCTGACAGTTCCTATCCGTTCAACCGAAGCACCGACAGCTATGCGAAACGCGCTGCGATTCGCGCCTTAGCCAACCTAAGGGGCAATGCCGTCTGCCATAGAATCGTCCCAGCCATGTCCGACTTTCGACCAGCCGAATTGCGTCGGCACTTCTGTGGGGAAGCCCGACCGACAGACACCGCGCTTTGCCGAGAAGTCGAATATCGCTTGGAAACTGTCATGGTAGTAGAGGCCAGCGCGCTGGCGAGCTGGGTTCCACACGACGAATGCTTCCTCGCCCGGCTGCAGGGCACCGGAATCGGAACGATCATAGACGAGAAGTGCGTCGAAGATTTCCTGCTGTGACCCATCTGTCGCGTAGAAGTAGCCGGTGTCGCCGTCATCCTCGAAGACGACCGCGCATGTGTCAGACAGTTCCTTCGGGTACGGGCCAGGTCCATCGAATCGCAGTGCGTGTGCCGTCGGCACGTCCTCCGGCTCTGCCGGGCCGCCGCCAAAGAGTTTCCCCAAAAGACCCATAGCTCCTCCATCTGTCTACCCAACACCAATAATACTCACCACCGCATGATACTCCAGCCATCACCACTCGGCAGCAGGCTTTTCCGCCGAACCGCCGCTATCCCTTCCGAAGGATCGCCATCCCGCGGGCTGCATGGACGGGGAGCTCGAGCGCGAACTCTTCCCCGCGCGCTGCCATGAACTCCTCGACTGCCTTCTTGGGACCGGTCGAGAAGAAGTCGTACTCGTGCACGCAGATGCACCCGCCGGACTGCATCACACCGCCGAGGTACTCGAGCGCATCGCGAATCGGCTGGTACAGGTCGAAATCGATGAACGCGAAGCTGACCGAAGCGGGCAACGCCACCTTGGAGCTCGTACTCGCGTCGAAGAAGCCCTCGACGATGTGGGTCCGCCCCTTCGGGAAGCCGCACTCGCGAAGCTTCTCCTCGACGAGGCGCCTCGGCACGCTCATCGTCCCGGCGTACGCCTCCATGCTTCCCAAGCCGAAGATGTCGTCGATCAGTTCGTCCTCGGCGGTTGGGGCGGGCAGGCCCTGGAACGAGTCGAAGAGCCAGAGGTCCCGCTGCGATTCCATGATCTCCGATGCGATCAGCCGAGAAGTGGCACCTTGAGCGACGCCCATCTCAAGCACGGCGCCGTCGAGTTCAGAGGTCGCGCGTAGCAGGTCGACGAAGTAGGTCGCCTGGGTCACCGTCACGCCTTCGAGGGCGGCGAGGTGCGCAAGCCGATCATCTGTCAGCGGCGGGAGCTCCGGCAGCACGAACTCGGCCATCAGCTCGTAGACGGAGGCGACTGCCTCGGCACACCGCGGATTGCCCTTCGGGACGACGTCGCACTCGCCCGACCGTGACAGCGTCAGGCCCCGGGAGGACAGCAGGCGCTTGGCGATATCCTTCATTCGGCATCGCTCCACAGCTCGGTGTCCAGCCCCGGAACCCGCTCAAACTCGCGCAAGTTGGCGGTGACCATGGTGAGGCCGTGCGCGATACAGGTGGCGGCGAGCCACAAGTCATGCGGCCCGATGAGCGTACCTGCCGAAGAGAGATCCGCCCACACACGAGAGTGCGCCCGTGCCGTGGCGAGATCCACATCGAGGATCGGGAACCGCTCCAAGACGCCTTCCACGAATGCCGAGCGTCGTATCCGCTGCTCTGGACGGGTGGCCCGGTGAACGCCGTGGAGCAACTCGCTCGCGGTGACCACCGAGAGGAAGCACTCTTCATCCTGACGATTCGCGACGTGTGGGCCCAGGTCGAGACGACCGCGCTCGGCTTCGATCAGGATACTCGTGTCGATCAAGACCGCCACGGGTCAGCGACCTCCTCGCGCTCTAGCTCCTCGCGCGCGGCATTGAGGTCCGCTGCGAAGTCATCCGCCTCGGCACCGAGCCTGGGGACGGAGGCGAGCAGGCCCGGCAACTCGCCAAGGCGCTTGCCTGTGGGAACAGGCCGCAACTCGGCGACCGGTCGACTGCCGCGGACAAGCACGAATGACTCCCGGCGATAAGCCACCCGATTGACGTAATCGGCGAAGTTACGGACCACTTCGGTCACTGTGAGGTTCTCGGCCATCAATATCATCTCCAATCTGATAATCAGATTACATGATAATGCGTGTCCGAGCAAGTTGGACCTTGCTTAGCCCGTGATTCAACCCACTACGCTGGATCATCCGGAATCTGCGCGTCGTGCCAGACGCCTACGACCCAGACCACGTCCCCTTGAAGCCTGTAAAAGAAACGATACCTGCCGACAAGGACCTCCCGAAAGCCAACCTCCGAAAACTCAGGAATCGCTCGGCCCGACTCAGGAAAGCGGATGAGACGCTTGAGCGCATCCGCCGAACGAGCGCGGAACGCGCGTGCTGCCGACGGTCGGTCCACATGAATGTGTTCCACTGCAGCCAGGAACTGGGATCGCGCCCTGGGCGTGAAATCGATCCTGCGGGTCACGGACGCTCCAGCAACGCGTCCGCCTCAGCCATGACGAGGTCGATGTCGTAGCCAACCCCGGCCTGTATCTCGACTTCACCCTGCACGAGAATGCGCAGGATCTCCAGTTGCCGCTGCGTGCGCTCGTAGGCACCAGCGCTCATGAGAACTGCCGAAGCGCGCCCGTGCTGGGTGATGAAGACGGGGGCCCCCGTGACCGACGCCTCCCGCACAATCGAAGACGCATCCTGTCGGAGCTCACTGATAGGAACGATGTTGGGCATTGCGCTCATTTGCGGTACCTCCTTTGGTACCATAAATACTACCACAAGAGACTCCACAGCGTGTACATCGAGCGAACCCGCTACGACTCCGTGTCGCCGACCCGCTCCAGTACGCAAGGGCGCTACGCGGCATGGTACCCCAGGGTGAGCTACCCCCGAGTCGCTCGCTGCCCTACTGCGCGGCTCTTGCCCTTGCCCAGCGCCACGCTGCGAGCCCCAAGCCCGCAAGCAGCAGCGCGAAGCTCCCGCCCACAAACCCCCACTTCGCCGTCGTCACGACTCCCGCCATCACGTCCACCACTGGCGTCGGGCTCGGGTACCGCATCATCACCGCCGAGGTGGCCATGTTCTCCAAGTAGTCCAGCAGCATTCCCGCGACCGGCGCGAGATTCGCGCGCTGCCACGGGCTGCCTGGCGAGAATGCCTTGCCGTACACCCAACTGATCGCCGTGCCGAGGAACAGCGTGTAGACGAGCGGCCAGATCAGGTCGAAGGTGAAGCGCGCCCTAACGTAGGCCTGGCGCCCGTCCTCGCCATACGCCGCCGCCATTCGGTAGAGGTCATCGGCCGTGTAGAAGAGCGACAGATCGGGCGAGCCAGCAGCCCCGGCGTACACCTCTGCCTCTGCGGCTTGATCCGGCAACACCGACGCCGTGAACAGCAGGAAGATGACCAGGGCAAACAGGGCCACTCGGCCGGTCGAAAAACGCTGAAGTCGATCAGAGAGCTTCATCCACATCGGTTGACCTCCACATGCCACCAAGAGCCTACTCGTAGTGAGACCACATCCTAAGCACCTTTACCACCCGCTCCTCCTCGATGACCTGGTAAACGAGCCGGTGCGTGATGTTGATGCGCCGCGAGTACGCCCCGGCAAGGTCGCCCACGAGCTTCTCGTAGGTAGGTGGATTCTGGTACGGATTCGCCGCGATCACGCCGAGTAACGCCTGGGCCTTGTCCTTGAGGCCCGCGGCGGCCAACTTGCGCGCGTCCTTCTGCGCGGCTTTCGTGTAGACGAGTCGCCAGCTCACCAATCGATCTCATCTTCGAGTTCGTCGGCCGAGGTGGCCATGCCCTCGATGACGGAGTCGCGCATGCCGGGGATCGAGACGAGGTAGAGCGTCTCCTGGACGGCGCGCCAATCATCCTCGCTGACGAGGACCGCGCTGCCGCGCTTGCCGGTGATCTTGATCGGCTCATGGGACTGCTGCACTTCATCAACGAGCCTGTAGAGCTGCTTGCGAGCCTCGGTGGCGGTGAGACTGGTCATGGTGGCGCTCCCTTCACGTACGTCATATCGTACGCCTAGAGGCCGCTCGCGTCAATCACACTGACGCGTGGGTGGGAACTCGAAGTCAGCCATCACCTCATGGGCTGGCGGATGACGGTCTTCCATTTCGCCGAATCCGCCTTGCGAATGTCCGAGAGGTAGATCTCGTGATGCTTGCCCGCCAGCTCGCGCCCTGACTCGCCGATGAAATCATGGATTCGCTGGATGACCGGCTGCTCCTCCGAAAACGGCCCGATGTGCATCATCTGCGCTGCTGGGCCCTCGGCGTAGGTCTCCAGACGAACCCCGGAAAGCGCCGGCGGATCCTTCTTCTTGCGGAGTGCGGCAACGGCCTCTTCGAACAGCTCCCGTGTGACGAAGTGCGGTTGCATGATCATCATGGTCCACTGCCACCTTGAGCGGTTGCCTGTGGTGAAGTCCGCCATGTCGGCCGCCCACCACAACCCTTCCAGCGGCATGACGCCGTAGTCGATGGCCAGCGGACCTCTCTTGACGCTGAACTTGATCGCATACGACAGGGCGAAGAGCGCCTGCACGGCCTCGACATAGGCCTGCGATGTGTTCGGATCGCCCTGTCCGTCGACCATCAGGAAGCTCATGGCAGGGACATCGACGGCCGCGACCTCTTTGGCGGACGGCAGATAGAGGTGCTTCAACTCCCGCTTGAAATCAATCTTCTCCATAGGGTCCCTCGCCACTCCCTACCGCTTGGGGCGGAACTCGACGCCATCCATTCCGCCGATGCAATCGATACCTGCCGAGGAGGATCGACGGCGCTCATACCCGGTCCTTTCGGTCGCGCTCGAAGGAGGTGTCAAGCCCGCGTAGCATGCCGCGAAGCTCACGCGCCTGCTTCAATGGGATCAGCGTGATTCGATCGCCGTATGCGATTACCTGCACCTTCTGCCCCGGGACGAGTCGCAACTGTCTGCGCACGGACTTGGGGATAGTGACCTGATACTTGGGGGAGATGGTTGCTGTCTCCAAAGGGCCGCCTCCAATCGACATGCTTTCAGTATATCGATGTACAAAGCAGGCCGCAGGATTGGATGGTCCCCGAAAGTGGTGTGGCACTGGATGTGGCTGGCGCGTTGCGCTTCTACCCGATGCGCGGGCTAACTTAATGCCGGAGTATTCGCTGGTTAAGTTGACAGCTAGGACTCATCGTTGCGGCGGCGTGCGCGCAGTCCGAAATAGATGCCGACCCCAATAGCACAGCCAGCAAGCACAATCCCCGCAGTGTAGATCGCTGCAGCAGTAACGGTCGCTTCGGCAGCAATCTCTGCCTCGTGGCGACGTGCGAAGGCGATTGACGGCCAAGTCAATCCGACGATGCCTATCCCCAATAGCAACTCAAAGATTCGTGTAGCGAAGCTCTTCACAAATCCCCCTTTCAATTCAACCTAGCTGTGCTCCGGACAACTTACGAGCCTAAATGAGTCATGTTGATCCACGGCTAGTAGACATCTTACACGTCGAGTGTCCCGATGTGATGGCCATGCGTGTTTTGTTTACGCTCATCGTGCAGCAAGGAGACTGAGTGAGACTTGCTGGAGACGTACACGTGGACCTTGGCATCAACTGCTAGTAGCAGACATCGGCTACTAGCCGCCATCCGCCCCGCTCTCGATCGCCTTCAGGTGCCTTGTGAAATCTTCATGCATGGACGCGTCGATGAAAGTGGTCATCAACGCGATTCCGTCATCGGGCTTCATGGGTGCCTTCCTAGGATTCATTCTGGCTAGCATCATAGGGGATGAGCTGCGGACCTACCGATTCCCGATTGTAGCACCCATAACCGCCAGCTCGATGACAGCTCTCGTCACAGGCCATGAGGTTGTTGCTGCATTGTTACTGCTGGTCGAGCGCAACGATACCAAGGGGCCGAACAAACCGGTAGGCACAGGCACCCTCCAAACTTCCCGTCTGATTTCCGGGGTAACTTCCGGGGGTTACATTCAGGACACCCGCAGGATTGTGATCACGCACCTCGATTAGCGAACCCTGGACTGGCGGATTTGTCCGTCGATTGGTTAGGTGCAGCGCAAGGCGTTCCTGCCGACATGTTTGACGGTGTCAGAGCAAAGTGGGAATATAGTAGATGCTCATCTGCCCAAGGCAGAAGGAGATCGGCAACCGTTCCGGCGGTTGCTGTTTCATTTCGCGGCATCAGCAGCACGTCTGGCCAGTTGCTTGCGTTTCCGGTCGAATGAAACATGAAAGGCTGTGACGAGGAAGAGTCGCTTGCCGCGGTGCTCAAGGATTACGACGAAATCGTATTCCCGGAGCCAGATGTACCGGCGCAGCTGCCGCCTGCCTTCCTCGTAGTCGAAGACCTCAATTTCGCTCCGAGTAGGACTCACGACTATGGGCCCGACCCACGGAAGACGACATGCTCTCTCGGGGTCGAAGGCCCGGTCTCCAATCGAACGGTTCTCACACGTAATCAGATGCCAGAAGCCCTCCTCCTTTCGGTCGCCATCGGGCAAGATGCGGGTGTCGCGCATCACGGGAATGCCCTGGTGCTGAAGGTGCTTGCATAGATCACGCTGATAGACCGCGTACAAGGTTGCGCACACGACCGACCACTCACCGTCCGTGGATACGCGAGCAGGCAGGAAGCTGGGATCAGCCATGCTTTGGCACCTGTCGAGGCTGGAAGTAGAACAGATTGAACTTGTCCTCCCAAGGAGGAGTACCGGCAGACAGCCGAGTGCCCGTTCCAGCCTCAAGCGCTGAAACAACCGCCGCCTTGGCCGGACTCGCGCCCGCCGCGTGAGTCCTGTCGCGGGCGACATGAGACACTGCACCTAAAAGAAAATCGGTCAACTGAATGAGCTCAACCTCGTGAGAGCGGACATGCTGCACCCACTCCAACATGGCTCTATCCCCGTCATGAAACGTGTTACAGAGGTACGTGTGGAGCATGTCGATCTTGCGCTGGCTACGGGTATCCTTGATGTCAACGAACACGCGGAACCGATCTTCGGGATTCAGCATGTTCCGCAACAAATAGTAGTACATCTTGTAGTAAAAGGAATCGTGGCTGCCCTGGTTAAAGTAG
>DBEG01000004.1 GCA_002293965.1 Actinobacteria bacterium UBA912
CTCGTCAGGATCATCGGCGAGTTGGGCGAGGCTGATATCGCAGTCGATGACATCGTGCTGCGCCGACCCACCCTTGATGACGTGTTCCTGGTTCTCACGGGTCACTCGGCAGCAGAGACAGAAGTGGAGAAGGTGACATGAGAGCGACCGTCCGCGACAGTCTGTTGGTGTGTTGGCGCAACTTGATGCGCATTCCTCGAATCCCGGAGCTGGCGATCTTCGCTGTGCTCCAGTCGATCATGTTCGTGGTGTTGTTCGCGTTCGTTTTCGGCGGGGCGATCCCGCTGCCGGGCTACCCCCAGCCGGGCGCGTATCGCGAGTTCTTGATGCCCGGCATCTTCGCTCAGACGATAGTCTTCGCGGCAGCGATAACCGCAGTGGGAATCACCGATGACATCGGCAAGGGCATCATCGACCGCTTCCGCTCGCTGCCCATCGCGCGCTCTGCCGTGCTGACCGGCCGCTCGCTATCGGACGTCGTCTACAACGGCGGGATCCTCATCGTGCTCATGGTCTCCGGTTACGTGGCGGGCTGGACCGTGCGGACGGGCTTCCTGGAGTTCCTCGCCGGCGTCTGCCTGCTGCTACTTTTCGCCTTCTCGATGTCGTGGCTAGGCATCTGGCTGGGGCTTCTGGCCCGCAAGGTCGAAGTGGCGAGCCAAGTGACCTACCTCACCCTCTTCCCGCTGACATTCATCTCCAACGCGTTCGTGCCGCTGCAGGCGTTGCCCGATTGGCTCAGGCCATTCGCCGAGTGGAATCCCACCAGCACGCTGACATCGAGCCTGCGTGAGCTGTGGGGCAACCCGAACCCGTTCGTCGGCGATTCGTTCGCCTCGCAGGAGCCCGTTCTCATGACGCTCGTCTGGGTGGCGGTCTTCATCGTGGTCTTCGGATTCCTCGGCGTTAGGCGATATCGGGGCATCAGCAGGTAGGGGCTACCCGCGCCCATCATCAACCCAGCGATTGACTTGCAGTCCTGACACGCATATTCTTCGAATCGTGTATTTTGTTGCAAGCTGTGTGGTATCGCCCGTGGTCGCGAGGGACCGGCAAGAATCTCGCGATACTGGAAGCTGGGTAAGGGGTGATGGAGATAGACCTCGTACAACTGAACGTCTGGCTCTAATACATTTTCCCTGCGCTGTATATCGTGGTGGTGATGGGGCTTTCGGCCCACCTGCTGGGAAACCTGCTCACTGGCCGCCTCAAGAAGCGCTTCATCAAGTGGGAGTGGCCGCATCATGAGGGTATCCCGATCCCGTTCCTCCCCAGGTTCCTGCACTTCCAGCATGTAGCCGCGATGATCGTGCTGGGTATCTCCGGACTCTACATCAGGTTCCCGGGATTCCTCGTCGGCGACATGGCCGACGCCCGCACCTTCATGCGCTGGGCACATTACATCGCAATGATCATCGTGGTCATCAACCTCGTTTGGCGCCTGTGGTACGCCTTCGCGTCGGCGCGTCGGGATTACCGCGAGTTCGTCATCACCCGCCGAGACATCGTCAACGCGCCCAAAGTCATTCTTTACTACACCTTCATCAAGTCATCCAAGCCGCACCTCGACAAGTACAATGTCATGCAGAAGGCCACGTACACTCTCTTCGTGCCGCTGCTCATAATCCAGGCCTATACCGGATTCGCGCTGGTCACGACGCCGTTGATCGCAGGGACCAGCCCGCGCGACTGGCTCGTGGGCTGGTGGCTCGGCGTGATTCTGGGCTCGACGGACCTGGCCGGCTGGTACATGCGGATCGTCCATTACATAGTCAACTGGCTCTTCATCATCCTGACCACCGTGCACGTCTACCTCTCAGTCTCCGAGGACTTCCCGGCGTTCCTGAACTTCTTCGGGCTGAGTTTCTTGGATAGAAAGCACCCGCCACACGATTCTTCAGGTCATAATGGTGGGCACGGACATGAAGGGCACGAGCACGGTCACGCCCCGCATGCCGAAAGCATCGGAGATGCCGGCCACGGCAATGACTCCGGTGACCCGAAACCCGCACTGACATGAGCGAGCCGCAACATTCGGCCAGGAAGGAGCTGGACTGTGTCATCCGTTCGGCGTGGACTGGCCGCTTGCGTCGGACTTGCCGTTGCGGTGACTATAGCGTCAGCTTCGGCGGCGGTTGCTCAGGAGCTGCGGCCGCAGGAGTACGACTTGAGCTTCACCCTGCCAACGGAGGGCAAGTCCGGATGCATGGTGTGCCATGCCGATGAGAATCTGCTCAAGGTCGAAGACGGCCGCGCAGTATCCTACTTCGTCGACGAGCGAGTGTTCGATGGCGGCCCTCACGACGACATCCTGTGCACGGGCTGCCACGTCGACTTCGCTTTCCAGGCCCCGCACGGCACCGATGATGGACAGTGGCGCCGCACCGCACAGATGGCCTGCCGAAACTGCCACCTCGACCAGTGGAACGCCTACAGCGCCGGAGCCCACACGATCGCTCTCAAGCCCGGCGAGACCACCGAGACCGCGCGTCTCGATGAGAAGCCCACATGCGGAGAGTGCCACGGATCCCACGAGATCCAGTGGCTTACCGACAACCCGCCCGGCCAGGCTGAGCTCCATAGTCGAGGATTCCAGGTGTGCGGCAGATGCCACGAGGACTACTGGGCCAATTACGACGACTACTATCATGGTGCAGCCTATCGCCGAGGAGCCGCTGACGCCCCCGCATGCTGGGAGTGTCACGGAGCCCACGATGTGCGCCCGACTGATGACCGGGACTCACTGGTCCACGAGAACAACCTGGTCGAGACGTGCCAGACATGTCATCCCACAGCGAATGACGAGTACGTTGCGTACTCTGTTCTCATACATGGCAAAGAAGAGGTCGTGGCGGCCAATCCGGCTGCGCGTTTCATCGGCGATCTGGTCGATAGGGCGGCCGATATGTTTAGTGCGGTGAGAGGCTGGTTCTAGCATTCGGGTCACCGGTCTTCGGCCTGACGGCAAGTGCCTCAAGGCAGGGAAGGGGTAAGGATGGAAGCAGTACGGAGGGATCGCTTCGGCAGGCGGTTCTTGATAGCGGCGATAGCGGCGACGGCGATGTTCCTGTTCGCAGGAGTGGCGTCGGCGGCGGCCGCGGAGGCTGTGGTGAATGCTGGGATGTTGTCGATCAGACTCACGGACCGCGTGTCCGCCGAGAGCTGCGATCCATGCCACGGCAACATCGCTGACACCGGCAACTACGGCGGCACGATCAACTTCGAGCACGGATACCACCTGCTGATCGAGTGCAGCAGTTGCCACACCGTTTTCCCACACAGACCTGAGGGCACGATCAAGCCCGACATGAAGCTGTGCTGGGACTGTCACGGCCTGCAGCACGGGCCCATGGGCGAACTGGCCTCGGGCGACTGCCGAATCTGCCACATCGCACCGCAGGAGCAACTGCGCCCTGAATCTCATGTAGCGAATTGGGCCGGAGAGCCGCACGTCAAACCCGCCGAGGAACGCCTCCAGACCCAGTGCATGATGTGTCACGACGCTCGTGATTGTACGAGCTGCCATGACACGCTTGGAATCGAGTGGAAACCCCCTGCGCCCTACACCTATAGGTACGACGCGAACAACGGATGCCAGACCTGCCATGCCGACCCGTTCCTCACCAAAGTCTCTGACGGCAGGCCCAAGTCCTACCAAGTCACAGGTGTAGAGGATTCGGCGCATCGTGACATCACCTGCCAGCAGTGCCATGTCGACTTCCGATACGAGTCCGGCACGAGCGTATCGCCGCTTTGGCGGATCAACGCAGGTATGGCGTGCCGCAACTGCCATGCGAATCCCGACATGTTCGAGGCGGACCGGGGTCCTCAGATGGCCTCGATAGTAGCCGAGTATGACGCGTCCATCCACGGCACTGCCCTGCGTGACAGAGTCGCTGGCAGGGTCGACCCTGGCGTTGCGGCGGGGGCCGACATACAGCCTCCCACTTGCGCGGACTGCCACGGTAGTCACCGGATCCGCCGTCTCGATAACGAGCAGGCCCGCAACGACCTACACCTTGCCGGCTACAACATGTGTGGCCGGTGCCACGAACCCGAGTGGGAATCCTACGACGACCCATACCACGGTGCGGTCTACAAGCGAGGCGCACTTGATGCCCCAGCGTGCTGGGACTGTCACGGTGCCCACGCCGTGTTCCCCTCTAGCGACCCGGTATCCCTCATGTCCGATCGCAACATAGTCGCGACATGCGGAACCGACGGCTGTCACTATGGCTCCGGTGAGTCCTTCACGACCGCTGGCGGCGACCTGATACACGGGAAGGCCCGCGAGCGTGAGTCCAACCCCATCGGACAGGCTTTCCAACGGGTTAGGGAGTGGCTGCAGTAGAGATTAGGCGGACACATTGGCGCGTATGGATTCTACTTGCGATCTCCGCGATAGCGGGATTCGTGTTCATCCCGCCTGCATTCATCGACGCCTACACCCCGGATGCCATCGAGCTCAACGGAGTCGTCGAGCAGCGTAACTGTCAGCCGTGCCATGTACGGCTCGACGAACAGAACAGCCCAGGTATGATCTTCGGCCATGGAGTACACATCATGGTAGCCTGCGACACGTGCCATATAGAACCGGCCCATCAGGACGGAGCGATGAACTCTCCGCCGATGGACACGTGCTTCACCTGCCACGGCGTGGTGCACGGCGAGCTGGGCCCGATCGCCTCGGCAGAGTGCTCCGAGTGTCATACCGCCGCATTCGAGCTCAGGCCACGCTCCCACGTGTCCGACTGGGAGGCGGCCCCCCATTCGGAAGCGGCGAAGGCTAACACCAATCGCTGCATGATGTGTCACCAGGCCGCGACCGATTGCGACGTATGTCACGCGGTCCAGGACCCCGAGATACCGCCGATGCCGTCGATGTACCTGAGCGTCGTGCCCGAGGTGCCCGAGCAACCGCTGGTCACCGTGTACCCGAACCAATCGACCACGATCGGGCAGTGTATATACTGTCACCCCGACATCGACGATATCTCACCCGGGCGGATCATCTTCGCGCACTCGGATCACTTGCGCCGCAACTACGATTGCTTCGCATGCCACCCGACCTTCGGCCACACCATCGAGGAGATCGTCAGGCCCGACAAGCCCTCGTGCTTCCGGTGCCATGACACCGAGCACGGTGCCGAAGGGACGATTGCGACCGGTGAGTGCGCAGCGTGCCATCCGCCCGGATTCGAGCTCAAGCCGCCCAACCACACGCCCGCCTTCGAGGCTAGGGACCATCGCGAGCGTGGCAAGAGCGAGCCCGAGTACTGCCTGATGTGCCACGAAGCCCAGCCGTTCTGCACCGATTGCCACCTGGGCAGGCGTCCGTACGGGCCCGGTAGCGAGCCGGTGGTCCCGGCTGACCACCAGACCGCACAGTGGATGTCCGCTCACGGTGAACCCTTCCTTCAGCAGGAAGGCGCGTGCGGGATATGCCACGACTCGCCGTCGTGCATGCCCTGCCACCAGACCGTGATGCCGCACCCCGAGGACTGGCTCACCAACCACACTCCGCCCCCGGGAGTACCCAGGGAGGATTGCGGCGTCTGTCACGCGGATGACGAGCGCACATGCCAGGACTGCCATCACGCCGGAGTGCGCCGTGCGCAGCTTACACGCGAGAACTGCGTCGATTGTCACCCCGGGATGGCGCACCAGCCCGCCACAGAGATCCGCCAGAAGGGCTACGCCGAGCACGCGGTACACTTCGATGTGGCCAAGACCCGAGGCGAGCCCTATCGCTGCTCGGACTGCCACATCACATTCGGGCGGGCCCAGGGCGTGGCCGTCGACTTCGGCGATGCTGCTCACGACCTGCGGATGTGTTACGACTGCCACGGCGCGCTCGACGTGTTCGGCACGCTTATTGCCCC
>DBEG01000007.1 GCA_002293965.1 Actinobacteria bacterium UBA912
GAGGACGGCGGAGATCATGTTGGCGTCCTCGGAGACGGGGATGAATGCGCCTGAGAGGCCGCCGATGCTCGACGTGCCCATCGCGCCCCCCTTCTTGACGGCGTCGTTCAGGAGCGCCAGCGCAGTGGTGGTGCCCGGGCCGCCGCAGCGCTTCACGCCGATCGCCTCGATGATCGCAGCGACGCTGTCGCCGGGCGCGGGTGTGGGAGCGAGCGACAGGTCGACGATGCCCATCTCGACGCCGAGTCGGCGGGCGGTCTCGCGCGCGATGAGTTCACCAGCCCGCGTAATCTTGAAGGCGGTGGCCTTGATCGCCTCAGCGACTGCGGTCAGGTCGGCGTCGTCAGGCAGCGACTCGACGACCGCGCGCACCACTCCGGGGCCGCTGATGCCGACGTTGATCACCGAATCCGGCTCTCCGGGGCCGTGGACCGCGCCGGCCATGAAGGGGTTGTCCTCGACCATGTTCGCGAAGACGACGAGCTTGCCGCAGCCGAAGGAGTCGTTATCGGCGGTGGCATGCGCGGTTTCTAAGATGACCTCGGCCATGCGCAGGACCGCATCCATGTTGATGCCGGCCCTGGTCGAGGCGACGTTGACAGACGCACACACACGCTCGGTCGATGAGAGCGCAGACGGGATCGAGTCGATGACCCGCCGGTCGCCTTCGCCGATGCCCTTGTGCACCAACGCCGAGAACCCGCCGATGAAATCGACGCCCACCTCGCGCGCCGCGCGATCCATCGCCTGCGCGACGACCGTGAGGTCCTCGGCATCGCATGCCGCCGCGAGCTGTGAGATCGGCGTCACGGCGATCCGGCGGTTTACGATCGGGATGCCGTACTCGCGCGAGATCGCCTCGGCGACGGGGACGAGTCGCTCGGCGCGTCGGCAGACAAGCGAGTACACGTTATCAGCGAGCTTGGTGGTGTCAGGATGCGCGCAGCCGTCGAGCGACAGGCCGAGCGTGACGGTGCGGATGTCGAGATTCTGCTGCGTGACCATGAGTAGCGTCTCGAGCACCTCTTCGGGGGTGATGCGCATGCGGCCTCCTCGGCGGGTTAGATGCGGTGCATGAAGTGGAAGACGTCCTCGCGCTGTAGAGTGACCTGCATGCCGAGCTCATCTCCGACCTCGGCCAGGCGCGTTTGCACGGCTTCGAAAGACGCGGCGTCCTCATCGACGGTGACGAGCATGGTCATCGAGAAGATGTCGCCGATTATCGTCTGGCGGATGTCTTCGATGTTGGCGCCCGAGTCGGCCAAAGCGCCGGAGATCGCCGCGACGATACCGACCCTGTCCTTGCCGAGCACAGAAAGAACCGTCTTCACATGCATGACTCACACCTCACATCGATATAATGTCTGTCGGACGGGCGAAGCGGCCCGTTGCATCCAGCTTACGACATCCGGACGGACTTGGCCCATGGCTGTTCCCATCATACCAGTGAAGATCGGCGACATGGTGCGCCTGAAGAAACCGCATCCCTGCGGGGCCAACGAGTGGGAGGTCACGCGCGTCGGCGCCGACATCAAGGTGCGGTGCGCAGGCTGCGATCGGCAGGTCATGATGGAGCGCCGGGAGTTCGACCGGAGGTTTCGCGGGTTCCTCGGCGGATAGTGGGTGCAGGCGGGAAGGCGGCCTGCCGAAGAGCGACCTGCGAGCGCGCTCACGAGCCGCCATCGACGCCGGGGGTGTCGCCGGGGCTCGACACCGCATTGACCTGGATGTGCACGTGGTCTCCGCCGCACGCTGTGTAGTCGCCGAGCTGGTGGTCGATCACGTTGGAGAGCAGGCGCACTTTGGCGATGGGGGTCTGTCCGCCCACCACGCTGTCACCCACAGACACCTGCGGATCAGCGATGTGTATCAGCACAACGTTGACGCCCGGGCGTCCAGCAGGCTCGATGTGGATCTCGTGGTCGTCGTGCGCGTCGTACAGCCGATACGGCTGGATGGCCACTACCCGACCCGTCACCGGTGCCAGGACCGTCGTCCCGGGGGCTGCGCCGATGTCGACGGCGGTGTTTGGCGGGCCACGTCGGTTGGTGCGCCACATGCGCAGGACCTGGCCCTGCAGCGTCTCGATCCCGTCTGCCGAGGTGGTCACCGTGGGCCGTGGCGCAGAGCGGTTCGCGGCCGCGAGCGTCATGTCGGCGTCAGGCAGCAGGGAATCGATGGCTTGCGCAACGTTGCCGGAGGCCTGGTGGTAGGCGATCGCGACCAGTGCCGTTGGCTCGACCGGCAGGTAGAGCTTCAGGTCCTGGTAGGAAGCGAAGTGAGGCGTCGAGGTCGCATCGTGGGCGCTGACGTCGATGCTCGGGCTAGGGTCGCTAGCCGCCGCCGAGGGTGCCGAAGGGGCTGCAGAGGGTTCCTCGGCAGTTAGGCGCCACCCCACGATCGACGAGGCCAGCACCAGCAACGCGAGCGCTATCAGCCGCGCACGCACAGTCCGCTGGCGGTGGCGCCTTGCGGAGAGGCGGCGCGATTCGGCGGCCATGCCTTGTATGTAGTTTCCTTCCGGAATGACGAACGCCTTTCAAGGATTCGGGCGGCTGACGGAGAACAGTATACCTGTGGCGGACCGGTAGCCTCTAGATGCTCTTGTCCGGAAAGCCACCAAGGGTCAGGGGTTTCGATCCATGGAGAAGCTGGAGACCATACTTCGCGCCGAAGCGACGTCACGCCGCTCGCTTGAGGCAGCGCGAGAGCACGCACAGGACCTGCTGAAGGAGGCCCGGGCTCAGGCGGAGCTTATCGCCATCGAGGCCGAGAAGCAGGCCGAGGATGCCGCAGAGACCATCCGGGTACGCAACCTCACCGATGCCAACATCGAGGTCGAGATCGTGTCGGCGCGATCGAAGACGCAGCTAACGGCCCTAGTCGAGGCGGCCGAGGCCCGATTCGACGATGCCGTGACCGCAGTCGTGCTAGAACTGACGGGCGGTAGATGATGGCGATCGCGAGCATGCTCCGCATTGAGGTCATCGGGCACCGATCTTTGATCGCAGAGACGGTGACGCTCCTGCAAGACATCGGTGTCGTAGACATCGCGCGTCTCGATGTCGAGCTCGAGGGCGTCGACCGACCCGCACTCGATACGTCGCACTGCCAAGAGCTTGACGAGCGGATCGCCCGGGCACAGTTCGTGGAGGGTTTCCTCGGCAGATACCATGTGGCTGATGTGCCCTTCAAAGCCTTCATCTCCGAGAAGATCCATCTGACCGAGGACGAGTACGAAGCGCTTCGGCTCGACGAAGGGTTTCCGGAGCTGTATCGCGAGTGCGAAGAGATTGCGGCGAGGCTCGCGAGGATCGACAGGGAGCGAGCGCGGCTGGAGGATCTGATCGCCGAGCTGGCCCCGTGGAAAGCGGTCGATGTCGAGATATCGCAGCTCAGGGAATCTGGACGGGTCGCATTTCTGGCTGGCACGGTGCCGCTTGTACACGGACCGCGGATACGACAGGAGTTGCGTGAGGCGGCGGCGGATGTCGCCGTGGACGAGGCGGGGCGAGCGGGAGACCGCGAGGCATGGGTTGTGATGGCCTACAAGGATCGTCTCGATGAGGCCCGGAGCATCTTGACCGTGAATGGTTTCGAGGAGGTTTCGTTCCTCTATCTCAAGGGACGACCCGCAGCCGAGATAGCACGTGCCCGCGAAGGCTTGCGCAACATCGAGCTGGAGCAAGTCGAACTCACGCAGCGAGCGCAAGAGCTGGAATCCGAGTATGGTCGGGCGGTGGGGCGCGTTCAGGCGCTGCTCAGCATGCGGGATGCGCTGACCATTCGGGACAATTTCGTGGCCACAGAGCAGGCATTCGCGCTTGAGGGCTGGGTGCCGGGGCGGATGAGAGAGGCCGTCGAGGAGCGCCTCGGGCAGCTCGACCCAAGCTTCGAAGTGGTCTTCAAGGCGCCCGAACAAACGGATGCCGTCCCAGTCGCGCTCGAGAATCCGGCATGGCTGCGTCCCTTCGAGGTATTGACCGACCTCTATGGCCGACCACGCTATGGAGACATCGACCCGACCCCGCTGCTAGCGGGATTCTTCTTCCTGTTCTTCGGATTGTGCATCGGCGATGCGGGCTACGGTGCAGTCCTGATGATCGCTTGCTACCTGATGAAGTCGCGGCTGGATGTCGCGCCCGGCGTGAAGCGGTTCATGGACCTGATGATTGCGGGTGGTCTGGCGTCGATCATCATCGGGGTGCTTACAAGGAGCTACTTCGCCCTGCCTGCCGAAAGCCTGCCGACACTCCTTCGCTACGAGCCGCTCATCGATCCGCTGCGGGATATCGTGTGGATGCTCGTCGCGTCCGTTGCAATCGGTGTGGTCCATGTCCTCTTCGGAGTGCTGGTCAACGTGTACAGGTTGATCAAGTCGGGCGATTGGCCCACGGCGGTGCAAGACGACATCTCGAGCTTGCTTCTCCTGGCGGCGATAGCGATCGCGGCGCTGACGCAACAGGCGATGTGGCTCGCATGGATCGGCGCGGTTGCCGTTGCCCTCAAGGGGCGGGTGGTCGAGTCCCTGATAGCGCGCAAGTTCAAGCAAGCACTTCTCGGCGTGGGGAAGGGCCTGGTGGGGCTCTATGGGATCACCGGGTACCTGTCGGACTTCCTGTCATACACGCGCCTTGTGGCACTGGGGCTTGCGAGTCTGCTGGTGGGACAAGTCATGAATACACTTGCCGAGATGGTCTCGGGGGCCCCTTGGGGCATCGGGTTGGTGGCAGCGGCTCTCATCCTGGTCATCGGCCATACGTTCAATATCGTCATCAACATCCTGGGGGCGTTCGTCCACTCGGCGCGCCTGCAGTTTGTGGAGTTCTTCGGCAAGTTCTATGAGGCTGGCACCAGTAATTACACGCCATTCTCTCGAAGGTCAAAGTCGCTTGTTCTGCACCCGGCTGCGGTGCGGAAGGAAGGAGGGAAACCCTCGTGATGGATTTCGTCTGGCAGATGTCGGGAGTGGAGTGGGCGCTGCTCGGGGCCGTCTCGGCTGCAATCGGAGGAGGGATAGGCTCTTCGATAGGCATCGCGGCTGTCAGTGGCGCAGCAACCGGGGTCGTCTCGGAGGACTCGAGTAAGTTCGGGCGACTATTGCCCCTGGCTGCGATGCCAGGAACGCAGGGCATCTACGGCTTCATCACTGCGCTTCTGGTCTTCATCTTCATCGGACTTTTCGAGGGCGACCCTGCGTTGACCGCGACCGAAGGCATCAGGGTCTTCCTGTCGTGCTTGCCCGTTGCGTTCGTCTGTCTGGTCTCAGGCATCTATCAAGGGGTTACCGCGATCGGGTCGGTGGGGATGGTGGCCCGCCGGGACGAGGAGGCCGGCAAGGCCCTGATCTTCCCTGCGCTCGTCGAGACCTACGCAGTGTTCTC
Organism: Actinobacteria bacterium UBA912; assembly: GCA_002293965.1. Classification (GTDB taxonomy): domain Bacteria; phylum Actinomycetota; class Coriobacteriia; order Anaerosomatales; family UBA912; genus UBA912. The sequence goes on from DBEG01000007.1 coordinate 5,385, forward strand.
GCTCATCCTCAGTGTGCTGATGCTGACCATCGTGACTGGATGACGCATGGCGCTCAAGGACATCCTGGGCCGCATAGACAGTGAGACTGAGGCCGAAGTTGCGCAGATCCTCTCGGCTGCCCGCGAAGAGGCAGACAGATCGCTCGAAGCGGCCCGTGACGCCGCACACGGACTCGCCGAAGATCGACTAGCGAAGGCCACGAAAGCCGCCGAGGAAGAGGCTGCTGCGATGGTGGCTGCGGCAAGGATACGCGCTCGGGACAGGCTCATCGCCGAGAAGCGGGTCTATCTCGAGAGAGCGCTGCGTGAAGCGGTCACACGCATCGAGTTCGGGGATGCGGGCGAATACGCAGGCATCCTCTGCGCCCGAGCGATCCCGCTACTGAGGGGCAACGAGAGCGTGGAAGTCGGCACCAGCGAGCCAGGATCGCTCAGGGACTCGATCGCCCGAACACTCGCCGAAGCCGGGTGCGGCGACGTGGAGGTCGGCGTCACCGATCAGGTCGACAAGGGCTTGCTCCTGCGAGGCGAGCGCATGTATGTGGAGGTCTCAGTCAGCACGATTGTGAACGAGGCGAGGTCCCAGCTGGAGTCTGTAGCAGCCGAGGTGCTTTTCGGCAGCGAGTGTAAGGAGCCATTGTGAGCATGGTCCGCGACTCGCTCCGTTATGGGCATGCAGTGGGCCGAGTCCGCGTGAGGGAGACCCGGCTGCTGTCGCGCTCGCACTTCGAGCGGCTACTGGATGCGGCGACCTTCTCGGATCAGCTTCGCATCCTGTCGGACACGCCATACGGCGGGCACTTCGACGGCGTCTCCAGCATCGAGGGATTGCAGGCTGCGATGGATCGCGTGCGACTGCAGTTGCACGACGACTTGCTGGGGCGGTCGGGGCTGCCAGAGCCGATCACGCGCTTCTTCGCACTTCTCGATGGCTATCAGGAGGCGCGTAATGGAACTGCCGAGAACCCCGCCGAGTGGGCCGCCGATATCGCACTCTACAAGGAGATAGTCGCCACTGCCGAGGCCAGCGGGTGCGCCAGCCTGCGCGAGCTTGCCGCTCTGCTGGCTGACGTCGCCAACCTGAAGGTGCTCGTGAGATCGAAAGCCAGAGGCGAGGCGGGAAGTTGGGACCCGGAGATGTTCGTTGCGGGTGGCGCGATCACCCGGGAGCGGCTGTTGGCACTCCATCGTCTACCCGCCGAGGAAGTGGCGGCGCAACTCGCCGCCCTCGATCTCCTCAAAGGAATCGATCCGCAGCAAATCCTCGATCCTGCCCGCTTCGATGTGGTCGCCGATGTGGTCGTAGCGTCGCGGATGCGAGAGTCCTCGGCGTTGGTAGCGGCAGGGGCGGGGCCCGTGATCACCTATGTGGTCCTGCAGCGCATCGAGATGATCGTAGTACGCACGCTCCTGGCTGGAGTGATGGCTGGCGTCTCCCGCGACCTGCTCAGAACCAGGTTCAGGGAGATCTTCAGATGAAGCAGATGAGGGCGGCCGTCATCGGCGAGGATATAAGCGCGGGGGCGTTCAGATCGCTGGGATTCGAGGTGTTCCCCGCAGCGATCCCCGAACAGGCGCGCGAGGCGTGGACGGCCTTGGACATCGACGAATACGCAGTGATACTCGTGACCGAGCGAGTCTACGAAGGCGTGAAGGACCTGGTTGCCGCGATTGCGGGTAACCCGCTACCGGCGGTCACCGTGATTTCCGGCACCGGTGGCCGAGGCGGGGTAGGACAGGACAGGATCGATCGCGCGATCGAGAAGGCACTGGGAACGGCGGTATCGATTCGGGAAGAGGCTGGTTAGATGGAGCAAGGCAGGATCGTCAAGGTTTCAGGCCCACTCGTGGTTGCCGAAGGACTCGGGACGTCGAAGATGTACGACCTTGTCCGAGTGGGCGAAGAGGGACTCATGGGCGAGATCATCGAGATGCGCAGGGATCGCTGTTCGATCCAGGTGTACGAGGAGACGGAGGGTCTTGGCCCGGGACATCCGGTGGTATCGACTGGGGCGCCGCTATCGGTCGAGCTGGGTCCCGGGATGCTTGGCGCAGTCTACGACGGCGTCCAGCGTCCGCTCGATGCGCTCGAAGCCCAGGCGGGAGCGTTTTTGACCCGCGGGATGAATGCGTTTGCGCTCGACCGCGAGCGAAAGTGGTCCTTCCACGCCACCGCGAAGGCGGGGGCGCGCGCCACCGGAGGCGATGTGATCGGAGTCGTACAAGAGAACGAGGTGGTGAGTCACAGGATCATGGTTCCTCCTGGAATCACCGGGCGGATCGAGTGGATCGAGAGCGGCTCGTACTCGGTCTCCGATACGATCGGGCAGATCCGCGATGAGCACACTCTTGAATCGAGCGACCTTTCGCTGATGCAGAGGTGGCCGGTACGAGTGCCCAGGCCTTACGCCAAGCGGTTGCCGGTCGTTTCACCGCTCGTCACCGGGACCCGTGTGATCGACACATTCTTCCCGCTGCTCAAGGGGGGTGTAGCGTGCATTCCGGGACCGTTCGGAGCCGGTAAGACCGTCACGCAGCATCAGATCGCCAAGTGGTCCAACGCCGAGATCGTCATCTTCATCGGCTGCGGTGAGCGCGGCAACGAAATGACCGACGTCCTCATGGAGTTCCCGGAGCTCATCGACCCTCG
>DBEG01000070.1 GCA_002293965.1 Actinobacteria bacterium UBA912
CGAACATCGACGCGCTCCATGAGACCAGAGCACGCTGCCCACCGGGCACGGCCGTGATCGACCGCCCCAGCCGGAACCAGTGCTCCTGCGACACGTCGCCCTTGGCGATCGCCAGGAAGCTCGCAAGGCGACACTCGCTCGCCAGCATGTCGTAGTAGGAGGCGTCGAGCCGCCCCTCGGCTGTGTTGTACCCGATCGCGAACAGGAGCCGGCGCTCGTCGAAGAGGAGGCTGAAATCCATGTGCTCCCACATCTGCCGCGAGATCGTCGCGTTCACGCGCAACCTGCCGAGAAGCTCCTGGCACGCCGGTCGCGTCTCGCGGATGCCGCCCGCGAGGTCGCGCGCCCACGCCGCGACCTTCTCGCGCTCGCCGGGCGTGTCGCCAGCGGGGGTCTCGGCCAGGGAGTCGAGGGCAGCAAGCGCGGTGTCGAGCCCTTCGGCGAGCCCGACTAGGCTGGGCACGTGCACGAGCAGCGGACAGAGCGCCTGACGCCCAGTATCGTCGAGCGCCCCGATCGGCGCGTGCACGAGCAGCTCGCTCCACGGGGCCACTCGGTTAAGGAGGCCGCGGATCGCCCCGATGCGGGCAGCGATCATGTCGTGGCTGCGGCGATCGAGTTCGGCAGGCCAGAGCGAGGAGGCCGAACACCACAGGGTCTCGATCCGCGAGACCAACACGTGCCACTGGCCCAGATCGGAGGGGCTCTCCTCGAGGGCCACATCGCGCGCCAACTCGCCCAGGGCCTCACTCAGCCGCTGTACGGCATCCCTGCTCTCGGAAGGCGCATCGCCCAGGTCCTCGACGGCCAGGCGGATCGTGTCGACCAACCCGTCCAGCAGCGCTGATGTGAGCACGGGGGCCTCGGAGGTCTCCACCACGCCGATGCGGAAGACGAGGAGGTGGCCCGCCAGATTGCCGCTGTCCACGGTCGAGACGTACTTGGGCGGCAGCGGCTGGAGGGTTCGGATGTCGTACCAGTTGTAGTAGTGGCCGGCGAAGCGCTCCAGGCCGACCGTGGCGTTGAGGGTATCGGCACTGCGCTCGACAAGCTCGTCGAGGGTCACGTACCCGAGGTCCCACGCGCTCAGGGTCGAGAGCATCTGCATCCCGATGTTGGTGGGTGACGTCCGCCATGCGATCTCGCCCTTGGGGTCCTCCTGGAAGTTATCGGGCGCGAGGTAGTGGCCCTCAGGCGTGACGAAGTCCTCGAAGAACCGCCACGTGCGCCGCGCGAGCGTGCGCACGGTGATGCGCTCATCCTCGTCCAGGCCCTCGATGACCCGAGGCGTCACCTGCGAGATCCGCCAGGCGACGAAAGGCGCTGCGATCCACAAGGCAGCCAGCGGTATCGACATCAGCGCGCGTTCCGGATGGAAGTACGCCGCAGAGAAGAGCAGCGCCAGCGCCACCGCCGAGGCGGGGCCTAGACGCCGCACGTAACCAGCCATGTCGTCGCCGATCCGGCTCTCGACATCAGCCGCGGTCTCCCACTCCAGCAACTTGCGCTTGGAGACGAGCATCCGCCATAGCGCACGGACGATCGCGTCGCACATCTGCTGCGCCTGGTGGGGCAGCAGGATCAGCGTCAACAGAGCGCGGGTGACATCCTTGACGAACTCCCGCCACAGATTGGCGAGCACGCGGCGGAGCCGAGACGGTTTTCGGCGGGCGAAAAACGAGTCCAGCAACCGGAAGTAGGCGGGGAAGAACACCAGCAGCGTAACGCCGGCAGGCCAGGCGAGCGCGGGCCCGGGGATGAGCATCCAGCCGAGCGTCACGAACGCGAGCAGCGCAGGCGCGTAGAGGCTGCGGCGCAGGTTGTCGATGATCTTCCAGCGATGCAGGAGGCGGAGCGGATTGGGGCCCATGCCCTTCTCGGCAGCGGGAATCCGCGGCAGCAGCCACGGCAGCGTCTGCCAGTCGCCTCGCACCCACCTGTGCATCCGCGCGGCCTGGGCGAGATAGGTCGCCGGGTGGTCGTCGAGCACTTCGATGTCGGAGGCGAGCATGACCCGGATGAAGCAGCCCTCGATGAGGTCGTGCGAGAGCAGCGTGTTCTCGGGGAAGCGCCCCTCGAGCACGCCGATAAAGACGCTGACCTCGTAGATCCCCTTGCCGGTGAAGCTGCCCTCGCCAAAGACGTCCTGGTAGGTGTCGGAGGCGGCCCCGGCGTAGGGGTCGAGTCCCGCGTCGCCCGAGTGCAGCCAGGCGTAGAAGGAGCGTGCCGAGGCGGGCAGGGCCATCGCGACCCGAGGCTGGACGAGGCCGTAGCCGCCACGGACGAGCGGCTCGCCAGGCGCCCAGCGGGCGCGATTCAGCGGGTGCGCGATCGCCCCGATGAGCTTGCGGGCGTTGTCCCGCGGCAGGATGGTGTCGGCGTCGAGCGTGATCACGAAGGTGACCGGCCGCAGGAACGCCTCGTCGGCGATCACGTGCGTAAACGAGGTCTCGAAACTCCCGCGCAGCCAGTGGTTGAGCTCGTGAAGCGATCCGCGCTTGCGCTCCCAGCCCATCCACGCGCCCTCGGCCTCGTTGAACCGGCGCTCACGCAGGAAGAGCGCGAAAGGCTCGCGCCCGTGCTCCTCCAGGTAGCGGGCGTTGAGGGCCGCGACCCCGCGCTCGGCGGCCTCGATGATCGCCGCGTCCGCAGGCGCATGCTGCTCGGCAGCGGTCTTCAAATCGCCGAGAAGCCCGAAGCCGATGTCGTCGTCGATGTTCGCGAGGTACGCGACCTCGATGTTGTCGAGCACCCTTCGGACCGATGCGACCGAGGACAGCAGCGTCGGCACCACCACGAGTGTGCGGTGGGCCTCGGAGACCGGCTGCAGGTAATCGAGCTTCGGCAGGACGCGCGGGGGGAAGAGCCAGGCGGCGATGCGGTTGGTGGTGCTCAGGGCAAGCTCCGAGAAGGGGATGAGCGCAAGCGCGGTGATCGCAAGGGTCAGGTACCACTCGGCACCGGCGGAAAGAAGCCACAGCACGAGTGACAGGGCGAGCACACTGACCTGAACCGCCATCGACCCGGCGTAGAGCAGCCACTTTCTGGCCAGCGGTCCTCGGTACAGCCTCTCGCGTGCGCGCGGCCGATACGACACCGCATTCTCCAGCGTGTAGCGCCCGGCATCGATCAGGTAGTGCCCTACATGGCCCGCGACCGCGTCGCCCGGAGCGCGCGAAAGCGCCTCGAGGCACAAGGATACGGCCGCCTCGGCGCAGGTCGGCTCGTCAAGCGGGCTTCGCCGCGCCAGCTCCTCCAGCGCGTGACGGTATCTGTCCCGACTGCCGAAATCCATGCGCGGATACACGCCCGAGGGGTCCTGCCGCAGCACCTGCTCCACCACGCTGGCCTGCTCGAAGAAGGAGCGCCACTCGTTGGCTTCGAGGAAGCGTGTCGAGGTGATCGTGTTGGCGATCGAGACCTGGTCGGCAGCTTGCTCGCGTTGTAGGCGGCGGTTGAGCTCGTCCAGCGTGACGCCGCCAGCGGCAAGCCTCTGCTCCAGCCACACGCCGAGCAGGTCCACCCAGACCTCGCGGCCGGTCAGGCGCTGGGACAGGCGCGCGAAGAAGATCTCGGGAAACCCGCCCCCGAGCTCCGCGTCTAGAGCCCTGAGCTGGGCCTCGAGTTCATCTGCGTTCCCTGGTTCGATCAGCAGCAACCGGTCGGCCCACGAGTCCGCCAAGCGCTCGGCCTGGTGAGCGGCGACCACATTACGGGCCAGGCGGCGGACGTTCTCCACGAGCGCGATGCGCAGCATGATCGGTATCGCCCAGACCTCGCCGATGCTCAAGGGGCTCACTCGCTGGAAGCCATCGACGAAGGCGGCCAGGTTCTCCTCGTCGACCCGAGCGTCCGTGTGAGCGACCAGGTTGACCGCGATCGCCCAGATGCGAGGCAGCCCGCCGAAGGGACCGCCGACGATCCTCGGCAGCTCCCGGCCATAGCCCGCAGGCAGATCCCCGCGGATCGTGCTCACCTGCGCTTCGAGCAGGTAGTGGTTATCGAGCAGCCACTCGGCGGCCAGAGAGATGGCTTGCTTGCCGAGAAGCGCCTCGTGCAGCAGGCGATTGTGCTCGGCCAGCTCCGCCTCGGCGTCGTCGGCCATGGCCCGCAGTGGAATCTCCTGAGGCGGTCGGTCGGTGGTCCAAGTGAGGAGCCCCGCCAGTTCGGCGGCGTGTTCGCCCAGGCCCGCTGCCGAGAGCGCCCGCGCCCGGAAGGGCCGGTCGCCGTCGGGGAAGAATGCCTGAGATGTCGAGTCGCTCACGTTCAGCCTTTCGAGCCGGACAGCACTTTCGACCCGCCCGGTCCATCCCCGAACGAGCAAGCAGCCTATGAAGGTATTATCCCCGATTTAGCCACGCAGGGCAGGGTTGTCTTCGGCATACCCGTGGGGGTATACTATCAACCAACGGATCACCCGAGAAGGGATCGCTCACGTGACATCGAAGACGAAGCGGGGCATCGCCCTACTGATACTCGCTGCGACAGTTGCGGTCAGCGCGATCGGCTGTGCCCCCCAAGAAGGCGTCGAGAACGTCGATGCCGCAAGGACCGCTGAGCTCGCCGAAGCCGGGGTGCGCATCGTGGACGTCAGAACACCCTCGGAGTTCGAGGCCGGGCACATCCCTGGCGCCGAGAACGTTCCTGTCAACACGATCGCCGAGGTAGCTGCTGGCTGGGACAAGGCCGAGCCCGTGTTGATCTACTGCGCAACCGGCGCACGTTCGGCATCGACGGTCCAGATCCTCACAGAACAGGGGTTCGAGCAGATATATCACTTCAACGCTGGCATGGTCGCATGGACGGGTGAGACCCAGCGCGGCCCGGTGGCGGCAGCCCCGCCAGCGCCTTCGCCAACGGGATCGAAGGTGATGTACGAGTTCTTCACCGACTGGTGACCCGCGTGCACCACGGTGAAGCCTGTGGTCGACAGGCTTGAGAAGGAGTACGAAGGGAGAGTCGTCTTCGAGCGCATCAACGCCGATACCCACGATGACGCCAGGGCCCTCATGCAGAAGTTCGGAGTCAACGCTTTCCCGACGTTCGTGTTCGTCAACAGTGATGGCTCGGTGGAATCCAGGGTCGTCGGGGCGGTTCCGGAAGAGGAATTGCGCCGGAATCTGGATGCGCTGCAGTAGGCCCGCCCCGCGGATCACCGTTCGGCGGCTACAGGCTACCGCATAGCGCAAATCGCCCGCCGCTCAGTGACCCGAATGTGTCAGAGCCCTTGCATTGTGGGGTATAATGATGTTGCCGGATCATGATGGTCCGGCGGGGACCTTGAAAAGTGAGGTGAGTCATACCCGGTGAAAGAAGCGCAGACTCAGCCGGGATGGCAGAGAAAGCCTTCGAGCGGCGTACTATCTGAAAGATGCGGTAAGTGAGTCTACTGTCAGTCGATCGGTTTGAGCGTCGAAAGGACGCAGGCTTGTTGTACGAGAGTCATGTTCTACGAGTCAGGCCGCCGAAGAGTCGGGCATAAGCCCCTGGATAACGTGAGGGTGCGGTCGATAGGAACACGCTAGTCGACCAAGAACCCCAAAGAGACGTCCCGTTTCTGGGAACCTCGGGCGGTGCGAAGGCCATCCCGGCATCATATTTTCCAGGTATGCATGCAGACCTCACTGCCTGCGTATTGCCGAAGTCGCTGATGCGGCTTTTTTGTTTGCAGCACTAGCGGACCACACCACCGCAACACGTGCTATAATGCCGATTCGTCGCTGGAGCACCGATGGAGTGCTCGCGAGAGATGGGCGAGTGGCGCAACGGGAGCGCACCTGCTTTGCACGCAGGGGGTTGTCGGTTCGAATCCGATCTCGTCCACCAAAACCCGCTGATAGATCGGGCTTCGATTGGGCATCGACAAGAACAGACCGCAGCTGTGGGACGGGGTCTGGGATAAGGACATTTCGCCCGAAGAAGACCTATTCAACCTCCTGAAAGAAGAGAACGGCATCCGGTGGCAGCGCATCGAGAAGCGCGTCACGGAAGCCTTCGGCTCCTTCACCGACCTCAAGGTCGTCGAGATCGGTTCCGGTGCAGGCACCAACGCCGCCCTGATGGCCAAGCGCGGCGCACACGTCACCGTACTCGACTACTCCGAGAAGGCGCTCCAACGCGCGCGCGAGTTCTTCGAGCGCAACGGCCTGTCAGCCGAGTACATCCGGCAAGACGCACTCGCACTCCCCGACGAGCTCCTTGGCAGGTTCGATGTGTGCATGTCGTTCGGCCTGACAGAGCACTTCACCGGCGAGGACAGGGCGCGCATCAACAAGGCGCACTTCGACGTGTTGCGCGACGGTGGGCTGGCGTTCATCTCGGTGCCCAACAAGTTCAATCCGCCTTACAGGCTTTTCAAGTTCGCCGCCGAGAAGACCGGCCGCTGGAGTGCTGGGGAGGAGTATCCGTATTCCCGCGGGGAGTTGCGGGGAATCTGTCGGCAGATAGGGGTCACCGAGTACGAGTTCTTCGGCGATTCGCTCGTGGAGTCACTCCGGTTCGTCGATCCTGTTGAGATCGCCAGGAAGCTTCGCGGCGCAGCTCCCAGGCTGGACATCTCGAGGATCAGGCGCGAGCGAGGCACGGCGCTGGACCAGTATCTGAGCTACGCGCTCGTGCTCGCCGCAAGAAAGTGAAAGCCGGATAGCGATTGCGCCACCCGGCTTTCAAATGAGGCCACTTTCGAGTACTACTTGGCCTGGAAGATCTCCTCGTAGAATCCAGCAGTGGTGAGCCTGACGGTCACTGGGACATCGTTACGGTCGCGCCAGAACCAGCCATGGGTTCCGGTCACCGGGGCGATGAACGTGCCGTTACCGCCTGGCTGCCCCAACTCCGCCCAGTAGCTGGTGAACTGGTCTGCCTGGCCAGTTGGCTCTCCATGCATGTCGAAGTTCACAGGACCGCCTTCGGCGACCCACTCGAAGACGAAGCTCTGGCCTTCTTGCATCCTGACCTTGATCTCGATGCCCTGATCCGGCTGGAGCACCCACTCATTCGAGTCCGAGCGAACGGGGGCGGTGCCCTTGATGAGCGGGCCGGCCACGGAGCCCTCTTCGCCGTAGACCGCCTGAGAGGCAGCGTCTATCTGTGTGAAGCCGAGCACCTCTCCCAGGCCCGTTGGGTCGATGCCGTACTCTGCTGGCAAGATGGCCACAACAAGGATCACTGCAGCGGCCAGAATGGCGAACGCAGACGCTTGGGCCAGTTTGGCAAGAGGAACTGGCGGAATCTCGACCTCG
>DBEG01000026.1 GCA_002293965.1 Actinobacteria bacterium UBA912
CGGCTGTCTCGGGAGCGAAATTCAATAGTGGCCCTGGGTAGCTCATGACGATCGAGCGCAGGCCAAAGTCTTCGAGTGATCCAAAACTCAGCGTAGGCGATCTGCCATAGCAGGAAATTCGAGAACCTGAGCTCTCCGCTGGTGCGAATGACCAGATCTGGGTCGGGAATACCGGCGGTATATAGATGATCGGATATAAGTTGTTCGTCTATGTCATCAGGTTGGATCCTCATATCGCGGCAGCCCTCGGCGATCCGCTTTGCTGCTGCGATGATCTCCTGTCTCCCGCCATAGTTGATCGCCACAACAAGCGTCATGCGATTGAAATCGGCGGTGCGGGCAACGCACTCTTGGAACGCATTGCGGGTCGCAGGAGGCAAAGCAGACATGTCGCCCGCCACAACGACCCGGACTTCCATGTCTTCAAGGTTGACAAGTTCCTTCTGAAGCACTTCGACGAACAGGTCCATCAGACCGGATACCTCATCTAGCGGCCGCGTCCAGTTCTCCGAGGAAAACGAATAGACGGTCAGAACCTCGACACCGAGCTCCAGACAGCAAGCTATCGCCTCGCGTACCGCTTTAACGCCAGCTCGGTGTCCTGCCAGACGAGGCAAGCCGCGGCTTTTGGCCCAACGCCCGTTACCATCCATGATGATGGCGACGTGTTTCGGTAGTAATTCCGTGTCCAGGTCAGGCAACAGGTCAATCCCTGTACCACCTCGAAAGAACTCGCTCGTTTGTGGATCAGTCGATGGCATCCCGGACTCTAGACCTCCAGAATTTCTTGTTCCTTGCGCTTCAGCAGATCATCGACGCGGGCGACATACTTGTCGGTCTCCTTTTGGACCTCTGCCTCAGCCCGCCGAAGGTCGTCTTGGCCGATGGCCCCATCCTTTTCCATACGCTTAAGCTTCTCATTAGCCTCTCGGCGAACGTTACGGATTGCGACTTTTGCCTCTTCGGCGTATCCCTTACAGACTTTGACTAGTTCTTTGCGACGTTCCTCTGTGAGTGGAGGGAAGGGAAGGCGTATCAGGGTTCCGTCGTTGGAAGGATTCAAGCCCAGATCAGATCCCAGGATGGCCTTTTCGATCGCCCCGATCATAGATTTGTCCCAAGGCTCTATGACAAGTAGCTGCGGCTCAGGCGACTTGATCGCAGCCACCTGAGCAACTGGGGTGGAAACGCCGTAATAGTCGACGGACACCCTGTCCAGGATGACGGCAGTGGCTCTTCCTGTACGAACGCTCTGGAACTCCTTGGTTAGCACCGTGATGGTCTTGTCCATGTGGTCGATAGTGTGATCGATCACGTCTTCAGTCATTTGGTTTCACCCCTAACAATAGTACCGACCTTCTCTCCGAGGAGAGCTCTCTGGATGTTGCCTTCAACCTGCATATTGAACACCATGATAGGCAAGCCGTTGTCCATACACAGCGAAATGGCCGTTGAATCCATAACCTGAAGTCCGCGGTTTAGAACGTCGATGTAGGTCAGTTCATCGAACCGCCTTGCATCAGGGTTCGACCGAGGGTCAGAGTCGAAGACGCCGTCGACTTTGGTGGCCTTCATAATGCAATCGGCATTGATCTCCAGTGCCCGCAAGGCAGCAGTGGTGTCGGTGGTGAAGTAGGGATTTCCTGTTCCCGCTGCGAAAATTACGACTCGACCCTTTTCGATATGCCTGATTGCCCTACGCCTGATGTAGGGTTCGGAGATCGCCTGCATCTCGATGGCACTCATCACCCGAGTGAAGACGCCGTGACTCTCGAGCGCATCTTGCAGCGCAAGGGAATTCATCACAGTGGCAAGCATGCCCATGTAGTCGGCCTGGGCTCGATCCATGCCCAGTGAAGCTGCAGCCAATCCTCGGAAGATGTTTCCCCCTCCGACAACGATCGATACCTGGACTCCAGCAGAAACCACAGGTTTGATCTGAAGCGCCAGGAATTGCAGTACCGTGGGGTCGATGCCGTACTCACCATCGCCCTGCAATGCCTCACCTGAAAGCTTCAGGAGGACCCGATTGAACCTGAAATCGGCCACTTTGCCTCCATTCATTGAATGAACGAATCCGAATCATTTCGACGCGCCATGCGACAGCATACAGCAACACAGCCCCGATAGGTCACATGCGGGGCTGTGCAATGCGGATATGTTGGGCGTAGCAGCGGGTTAGTTCTTTCCTCCGCCCAGTGCGAACCTCTCGAAGCGAACGACCGAGACGTCTGCACCCACTTCCTTTGCCACACTCTTCACATACTGCTCCACGGTGACAGAATCGTCCTTGACGTATACCTGCTCGAGCAAGGCAACCTCTTTGTAAAACTTCTCGAGCCTGCCTACAGCCATCTTCTCCTGGATCTCTTCAGGCTTGCCGGACTCAGCGGCCTGCGCCTTATAGATGGAGATCTCATGGTCGACCGTCTCCTGGGAAATGTCGTCGCGGCGAACAGCGACAGGCGAGGTCGCAGCAATCTGCATAGCGATGTTTCGACCTAGATCCTTGAATGAAGCAGTCTGCGCAGCCTCCGAAGTCGAGCAAGAAACCTCGAGTAGGACGCCGATATTGCCGACCCCATGGACATAGACGGAAATTGCGCCATGATCCGAGGCCAGGGCGTACCTTACGAACCGTGAGATTGTGATGTTCTCTCCGACACGACCGACCATCTCTCCTAGGGTACGCTCGACGCTCTCCCCTTCTCCGAGGAACCGTTGCTCCAGCATCTGCGGAACATCCGAGGGGGACGACAAGCCGACGTGCGAAGCGAGCTGAGCACCAAATGACTGGAAGTCCGAGTTGCGAGCAACAAAGTCTGTTTCGCAGTTGACCTCGATCATAGCCCCGACATCAGCAACATCGGATGTCCAGCCACGGATAATGCCTTCGTCGGTTGCACGACCAGCCTTCTTGGCAAGCGCAGCCAACCCTTTAGTGCGGAGTATGTCGACTGCCTTCTCCATGTCTCCGCATGAATCGACTAGTGCAGATTTACAGTCCATCATGCCTGCACCAGTCGATTCGCGCAGGTCCTTGACCATCTTTGCAGTGATTTCCATTACAGTTGTTCCTCCAGTTGATTCGCAACGCGATGCCAAGGTTTGGGGCGCGCTGGTATGGCCGTTGACAACGATCAGCTCGCTGGGGTCTCGACAACATCCGCCTGAACATCTTGAACGGGAACCTCTGCACTAGGGACCACGGCCGCGGCAGTTTCCGCAACTGGAGCGGCCACCAGTGGTCCTTCAAGTACAGCAGTTCCAGTGATCGCGGCGTCCGAGATGACTTTGCACATGAGTGCGATAGCACGGATAGCATCATCGTTGCCGGGTATAACGATGTCGACCTCATCTGGATCACCGTTCGTGTCTACGAGTCCTATGATGGGGATCCTCAGACGCCTGGCCTCAGCCACCGCGATGGCCTCCCTCTTGGTGTCGACGACAAACAGAGCTGCGGGAAGTTTTGTCATTTCCCGAACACCGTTCAAGTTCTGATCGAGCTTTGCCCATTCCTTGCGAAGGAGGAGCTGTTCCTTCTTCGGAAGACTGGCCATCCGGCCGTCCGTCTCCATGGTCTCCAGCTCTACTAGGCGGGAGACCCTCTGCCTCATGGTGACGAAGTTGGTCAGCATGCCACCCATCCACCGATGATTGATGTATGGCTGCCCTGAACGCTCAGCCTCAGTTGCTATGGGCTCCTGGGCCTGCTTCTTGGTTCCAACGAATAGGATGCTGCCACCACCGGCAACAAGGTCAAGAACGAACTTGCGGGCGTAATCGAGTTCTCTTTGTGTGCGCTGTAGGTCGAGGATGTAGATTCCGCTGCGCTCCGTAAAGATGTATGGCTTCATCTTTGGATTCCAGCGACGTGTCTGATGTCCGAAATGGACGCCAGCCTCAAGCAGGCTTCGGATTGAAACGGGCATAGCTACCTCCAGGTTGAGTTCCTCCGCAAGCATCGTCTCCCAGGCCGACTCAGGTTCGTGAACTAGAGCACCTCGGCTAAAGGATCAACTTGCGTGTGTGATATGGGACTATGCAGTATAACACAGAATGAGTCAGAGCAGGCCACTCATTATCGAGCGATGCTTACCAACGAAATCACCATCAGGGATTCGGATTAGCGTCCACTCTTGCCGCAGCCGGAGCAGACGATTGTGACGTCGAACCAGTCCGGCATTTGCGCCTTGGGAACAAGTTCCAATTGGAGCTCGACCTCGCAGGCGGGGCACCAGAGGCGTCTGCGCAACTGCATGTCAGTTATGAATCTATCTGCATCTCCTTCGCGATCCCTTACGAAAAGGCGATAAGAGTCCTTTCGATTTTTAGGTAACCCCTCAGACAGCAATCGATCGATCTTGTCCAAGACATCTGACGGCTTAGCCTGGTTCTTGACCAGATAATCATCAGCCCCAAGCTCCATTCCAGCCTCAATGTCAGCGTCATGTCCAAGGTTGGTCAACACTATGACTGGGATGGAAGCGAATCTGGGGTCCGCCTTAAGTGATTCAAGCACTTCAAGTCCGCTCATGGTCGGCATGATCAAATCAAGCAAGATCAAATCAACCTCATGGCTCTTCAGTGTATTCAGCGCATCAAGTCCATTCCCAACGGCCAGGACCTGATAGCCCTCCTGGGACAACTTATCAGCATAGATCTTTCGGATAAGCTCAGTATCCTCAACGATCAGAATTGTTTGTCCCGACATAGTCACTCCACTTCAGAATACGGATTTCGATGGACTGTGTAGTTTTGCGCGGAGTCGGAGTACAGCCTTGGTGTGAAGCTGGCTCACCCTCGACTCGGTAACTCCGAGTACCTGACCAATCTCCTTCAAGGTCAGGCCTTCGTAGTAGTATAGCGCGACGACGATTCTCTCACGGTCAGGAAGTTGCTCTATTGCACCTGACAGAATCTCCCTGACCTCTGCATTCTCATAGATGCCAACAGGATCCTCGGCTGTGACATCTACTATGTTGCTCGCAGGATCGAAGCGATCATCGAATTCTCGCTTCGCCCACAGCTCATCAAAGGAAATAACCGTGGCGTATGAGAGCTTCGAAAGAGTGACATTCAACTCCTTTTGTGTGATTCCAAGTTCTTTGGCAACCTCGGCGTCCGTTGGAGTGCGCAGAAGCCTGTTCTCGAGAACGACATATGCGTTCTCGATGTCTTTTCCCTTGGACCTGACCGATCTGGGAACCCAGTCCAATGCCCTGAGCTCATCGATTATGGCACCTTTGATTCGAGCGATAGCATATGTCTCGAACTTGATGCCCCTGTCCAGATCGAATTTCTCGATAGCATCGATCAACCCGAATAGTCCGTAGCTGATTAGATCAGCAATGTCGACGGAGTTCGGCAACCCCGAAGAAACCCTACCAGCAACATACTTAACGATGGGCGCATAGTTGATGATCAGCTGCTCTCGACATTGGGGGCAGTCTTCCTCTTTGTACGTACACCAAAGCTGATTGATGTCCGTCGAGGGTATCTGGTTCATGTTATGTTGCCCCTAGCAGGTATTCGATCATGCGCGCGGATGGGCCCTGGCGTGAACTTCTTTCAGCTGCGTTCTACCCACGTGAGTATAAATCTGTGTGGTAGACAGCGCAACGTGTCAGAGCAGTTCCTGGATAGTACGCAAGTCGGCTCCCGCAGCAAGCAGATGACTTGCAAAGGTGTGCCTTAGAGTGTGCGGGGATATCTTGGCGACATTCCCATATCGCCGAAGAGCCAAGTTGAGTCTGACTCTAACCGTATCAGATGTCATCGGTTTTCCGGATTTGGTCAAGAATAGGGTGTCG
>DBEG01000161.1 GCA_002293965.1 Actinobacteria bacterium UBA912
TGAGCTAATCGCCCGATCCTGGCCGACACTGCCTTCGGGCAAGCCGCGAAGACGAACGTCATTCTAACATCAAACCGGTGAAATTCCACCATTAGCGGGCGGCATGTCACGACTCCATGAAAATGTTTTACCTGCACTCATTAGAAATGTCCGCCCAGGTGCCTTATCGAGTGAGTCGGCATACTAGAGCGGCAGGGACGCCAACGCATTCCTTGCGCCGATAGCGAGCCAGCCCACCTTCGGAATTACAAGGCCGACCTTCCCCTCGATGACCTCTGGAGGAACGGTATCTCGATCTACCTTCTCGTTAGCATCACCCTTCGTCACGAAACGGACCTCCTGGCCTTCTGGCTGGATGTCTATGACGCGGTGTACCTGTGGAATCCCATTCCCCGTGTGATCGAATGCGATGATGTCGCCGACATCGATCGTGGCAGGATCGACAGGAACGAGGACGACGATGTCCCCGACGTCGATGGCAGGCTGCATCGATCCGCTGGCAATCAATAAGGGCCGTGGTCCGAAAACTCCCGCCATGAACCAGAACACCACCACCATGAGCAGTCCGAGTAGTGCAGTGCGAGCCGTGGACCACCAGGAATCAGGTTGCCGATCGGGAGGCGTCTCTCCCTCGGCGAGATCGGCACGGTAGATACCGCCGACGATGTGCAGCGCGAGCAAGGGGACTACGGTGCCGATGAGTGCCGTTGATGCCCAGGGTAGGTCGGGCAGTATCGGGGGGAACCAATGGGCCGCCGCGAGTGTGCCCCGATAAACGAACGCGGCGGGCACCCCTCCGAGCAAGGCGAGGAGTCCAGCGAATAGGTTCTCGGCGAAATTCGGCAGCAGGATGGTCCCGCCGACGGCGAAGGCGCTTTCGGCAGACCCAAGACGCGCGTATACCGCTGGCTGTATCTGGACCAAGGTCAGGATAAGCGAAGAGCCGACAAGCCCAGCGGTAAGCCTGGCCACACCTGCCGAACGGATCAGACACACACGCACGACCTCCATGCCGAGCAGCATTGTGAAGACGCGCGCGGCATTCACCGCGATGCCAGTGATCGTCGTCGAATAGGGACTCCTGCCGAATCCCCATTCGAGACCGCCGAGCGCTAACAAAAAGACCTGGAGCAGGGCCGCACCGAGAGCGATGAGGAGGAGCCGGTGATCCCGCTTCACTAGCACGAGTCCCGATCGACGAGCCAGGAGGAACGCCACCAATCCCACGAGCAACCACAGGGCCGGGGTCACGACGTAAGCGAGCAGCATGCCGTCGACGCGGCCGGGCAGTACGAAGTGGATCGAAGCATAAATCACCGCGACCGCCGCGGTGACAAGTATCCATATGCGCGTGGTAGACATCTCAGATCTCCCGGCTGTAGAGTGCTCCTCACATATCCTTCATGCGCAGGTATTACACGCATGTCGGCGGGGACCGTGGTTCGATTCTACCACGGCAATGTTCTGGTGAAGCGTGACGTTGGCGGGATTCAACGAGTCAAGGTATTTGCCTGGGCCAAAGCTAGTGACACCATAGATGCCTCGCACCCACGTCGAGCAAACGCTCGACGTGGGTGCGATCAGGCGTTGCCCGACACGCAAATCATGGAGTCACGTACTCGGGGTCCATGTACATGTTGTACTGCACCGCGTTGAGCTCGATTACAAACTCCAGTGTTTCGCCTTGTGGTGCCCCACACAACACGTGGAACCAGAAACTCATCTCCAGCGGCCGGTCTCCTGGATGGATCTGGGCTCCGAGGTTGTCTCCCCACAGGATCTCGATGTCGTCCAAGCCGTCTTCGTTGAGGTCCAGCGGTACAACCGGGTACGGCCCCCCGAAGAGTTCCGTCCCGTTGATACTGACGCTCTCGAACTTGAGCGGTATCGAACCATCGTTGTAAGGGTAGACGTTGACGATATTGAAGTAGCTTGGATAAACGTTCTTCATCGTAACCTTGATGGCCTCGTTCTTCCCGTCACCGTCCTCGTCGACGAGGATGGCCTTGCCCCATCCAACGTTCTTGGTGCCGTCTTCAGGCCACGGATTCTCAAACCCATCTCCGGTGGTCATATCGACAGGCGTTTCCGTGCCGCCGAACCACGGTGGCTTGAAGGTGTCATGCACCCTGACGACCACGAACTCCCAGCACAGCTCGCCGGTCTCAACCAAGCCGTTGATTCTAGCCGAGTCGGTCCAACGGGCATGTCCCACACCGAGCAGTGACAGTGCGGCCAACAGCACGATCACGACAGACGAAAGTCGTTTCACCAGCTCACCCTCCTTTCAGGTCAGGGGTGATCGCTGTCACGATCATTAGTCGTCATCATTCCCCGACTCGTCATTCTCATTCTCAGGCGGTAGGTTCCACTGGCCGACATCGATGCTGACCTCGAACGTGTAGGTTTCGTTCTCTTCCGCGTCGTTGTCAAAGTGAACCGTGAGCATTCCCGTTTCGCTCCCATTAGGATGAATCTGTGTCGGACCATTTTCGTTGAATCCCGTGACCTCGACATCCATGAACTCTGGAAGCTCAGAAATCCACACCCCATCGACGTGGAGCGGGATCGTCCCGTCATTGATCACCGAGAAGAGGCACGTGTAGGTGATGCTCGGGTACCCGTTGTACACCGTGACCCACAGTTTGTTCGGGTCTTCCTCGTCGGGTACGGCCTCGATCCAGCTGTAATCCTTGCCTGTGGGTTCATCGTCGTAGCACTCGATCATTCCTATCGCTGTCGACAATTCTCCTGTGTGAACATACCCGTTGATGCTCAAACTGTCGGTCCAGCGGGCCAGACCGACGCCTAATGCCAGCAACGCCACCAGTAGCAGAGTGCTGACTATGCCGATACGTTTCATGGCATGACACTTCCTTTCATCTTAGACATTCGATGCCTGTTTCTGTCTCGGTCTCCGCCATCCACCATCCGGGACGACGCACCGTCGGCGCTCGTCGTGGCTTCCCTCCTCTCTGGCGGCCAACGGCATTGTTTGAGTGTGCACGGGGCGCCTTGACGCCCCTTATGTGAACTTGGGTGCTCATGGATCGGGGGCCTTGTCCATTCGCACGACATCCCGTATCACAGCAGGCAGGATGTCCGGGGCCGTATGCTTCGTCACGAACGCGGCGGCACCCGCCGCCAACGCCTCTTCACGCAACCATGGGTAATCGTGACCCGTAAGCACCACCACGCGAGATGCCGGATGACTCTGACATATCTGCCGTGTAGCCTGGATCCCGTCGGCATAGGGCATGAAGATGTCCATGACGACGACATCGGGATTCAGCTCCTCATACGCTCGCACGGCACTCTCTCCATCAGAAACGACGCCTATGACGTCCATGTCACATTCCTCATCTAGGAAGCGAGAGAGGGTGCCGAGGTAGCGTGCGTTATCGTCGGCAATCAGAACGCGCATCGTCAGGGCGCTCCTCTCGGCAAACCGCTCATATAGCGAGCATAGGTCGCTGCGGGAGCGCTGACACTGTTCCCCGGGATTGAAAGTTGTTCGCCCTTTAGCCGATCACCTAGTCACAGGTACAGGGAATCCTGACCGCTGGTACGGCGCGGATCGAATCAGTTCTTGGGAGTTCGGCTCGGCTGCTACTCGTCCGGGTGCAGGAGATGGAGCCGATAGGCTGCGGTTGTCAGTTCGGAGCGAGTCCGAGCTGCAGTTTTACTGAGGAGATTGCCCATATGGTACTTGACTGTACGTTCGGAGATGAAGAGAGTCGTGGCAATCTCCGGATTCGACATGCCACGAGCCACGAGAATCCAGACTTCAAGCTCCCTAGGGGAAACACCATAGTTGGCGATATTCGCCTCGCTTGGATCGGAGCGCATCATCTCAGACAGAATCTCCGGGTGGACTGTAGTGAGACCCTCGTACGCACTACGGATCGCCTCAGCGAGAACATCAGGTTCGGCGCGATCCTTCGTGAGATAGCCAAAAGCACCATCTTGAAGTGCCGCCCGCATCGAAGACGGGTCGTTCACGCTTGTCAGAACGATCGTGCGGGCCGGACACCGACGCTCGCGTAGTATCTGCAACACCGAAAGCCCGTCCAGGTCTGGAAGACGTAGGTCCAGCAGAATGACATCGACCTGGGCGTCATGAAGGAATTCAAGGGCCTCGATACCGTTCGTGGCCTCGGCGACGACCTTGATGTCATCGTAATCATCGAGGATTCTGCGCAGTCCTTCACGCATGAGGGGATGGTCTTCGACGAGGCAGACTTCTATCGCGCCCGGCATTGTCACTGCAGCAGTCATACCGAGAACCTGACCGACACAGTGGTACCCCCTTCTGGGCCTGACCTGACGGCGAAATCGGCGTCAAGCAGTTCGGCGCGGTCACGCATTCCGACGAAACCGTGACCAGCAGGAAGTCCTGTCGCCCCATCGATCCCTGGAATTCCGCACCCGTCATCCTCGACCGAACAGTGAATCCAATCCGGATCGAAGCTCACCACGACTCTGATTGTCGACGCGCGAGCATGAGTAAGTGCATTCCTCATCGCCTCCTGGACGATGCGAAACATGGCGATACGCACGGAATCCGTGAGACGGTGACAGTTTTCTTCACCGGCAGTGAAGTACTCGATCCGGATATCGGAATGTCTCCTTCGAACGTCTTCTATGAAGGAGTGAAGCATGTCTCCAACCGTCGATTCATCCAGTGCCGCTGGACGATGAAACGCTATGATTTCACGTATTTCGTCATGGGCGGCCTGGATGAGATCGACCGAGCGGGTCATTGACTCCTTGTATACAGAATCGATTGGAATCAGGCGCGAGCCGCGACGCAGTTCAAGAAGGGAGGCTGCCAAAGTCTGAACAGGCCCGTCATGCAGGTCATGTGCGACGCGCCGCATCTGGCGCTCCATGCGGAGGTGCGGTTCGTGGGCAGCTATCCCATCCGGAGATGATAGCCTGCGGGAATGAGACATAGTGTAGCTCCCCTCGATGAAGCGGGTAGGTACTTTCGTCGGGTGACGGGCTGCCGTCACCTTCCAAACAACGTCCCACAAACATTAATATATCAGAGAACTAGAAGTTGCGACAGCTATAACGCGAAACGGGGCGCAGGCAAATAGAGTTGATACAATCAGCGAGCAGGCACTCCGAAAACCTTCGAGTTGTCCGGCACATCCCGAGTGACTACCGCTCCTGCGCCGATCACGCAATCCGACCCGACGCGGATACCTGGCAACAATACCGCTCCAGCGCCCACAAGAGTCCTCGCCCCCACAGAAGACGCGCCACTCAGAAGGACTCCTGGGGCTACATGAGAGTGCGCTCCGATGGAAACGTCATGTGCAACGACGCATCCGACGTTCAATAGGACATTCACTCCGACTTTGGCCTGGGAATTGACCACGACGTTCTGCATGACCTGACTGCCTCCGCTAATGGCACTGTATGGACTCACACATGCCGAAGAGTGGATCAGTGTAATGAACTCGAGCGCCTTCGACCATGAGTCCCAGCACTTCGCCCTTGCCTGAACGTCGCCGATGGCACAGGCTGCGTGTTTGTAGATGGACGTATCCGGGATTCGAATCACAGGCAATCCCGTTGGGATGTGAGGCCCTTGGGCAAGATCGTCCTGGAATAGAGCGACTTTGAGTCCCATCGCAACCACGACATCCGCGACTTCACGTGAATGACCGCCTGCACCGAATATCACAACATCCACTATGCGACTTCCCTTCGTGTTCCGAGCTTCGATTCACTCGCCCGAGTCCAACGAGTACCAACTTGCCATATACTCAGACGTCTCGGCAAGGGCGACCGGGCTGACTTTCCTGCGATGGTTCTAGCAGAACCAAGCGGCTATACTGTTTTCGCACCAACCGCCGCAAACAGGAGACCCACGTCTGTATGTCCCACGACCCTGCAGCTGCCCCCTCATCCTTGTATCTCGGCAGGACGATATCGCTGCTGACAAAGCACGAGAAACAGCGAGTCATCGCCCCCGTACTCGAAACGTCGTTAAGCTGTGAGGTCAACACCGTATCGGCTTTCGACACGGATCAGCTAGGCACTTTCACCCGAGAGATAGCCCGCGAAGGCACACAGCTGGAAGTCGCCCGAAAGAAGGCACGCATCGGGATGCGGATCGCAGGGCTACCTCTGGGTCTAGGGAGCGAGGGCTCATTCGGGCCCGATCCGATGCTGGGTCTCATCCCGTGGAACGTCGAGTTTGTGCTCTTTCTCGATGATGAGCTCGGACTGGAGATAGTCGGCGTCGCTCAGGGCAAATCCAACTTCGCCGCCCTTCTCATATCGCATCCTGATGAGCTACAAGACTTCAAGGACAGGGTTGGCTTCCCCACACACCAGCTGATCGTAAGGCCTGACAGCGAGGACGACACACGTATCCTCAAGGGCATCAGCACCGAGTCCGAGCTTGCCGAGGCCCTACAATGGGCGTTCTCTCTGTCCTTGGCAGGTAGAGTCCACGTGGAGACCGATCTTCGGGCGCACACCAACCCAACCAGGATGGCCGTCATCAAGTCAGCAGCCGAGGACCTCGCAACCAAGCTCGCAACGCCTTGTCCCGCCTGCTCCACACCGGGCTACACTGTAACGACTCGGTCCGGAGGCCTGCGCTGCGCCGATTGCGGCGGACCAACTGATGAGCCCTGCCAAGAGATCCACACTTGCGCAAAGTGCGCGTTCACGGAGACGATCGATCTGTCCAAGGGCAAAATGGCTGACCCCGGGAAGTGCAAACGCTGCAACCCATAGCCCGGTCCGGCTCCTGCCCGCTCACATCGAAGCGCGGATCGACACGATGAACTCAGCGACACTCGTTGCGGGGGTAGCCCCGAGATCCTCTCCTGCCCGGCGATTCATCTCACAGCCCTTTGTGGCTGCATCGACGGTAGGTAGACCGGTAGCCATTAGGGCGCAAACGATTCCTGTCAGCGTGTCACCGGTTCCGCCGACTGCCTCCAGCGCAGGTACAGATGGCTCGCTGACCCGAGCGACCACACGGCCCTCTCGGCAGATGTGATCGACCGCACCCTTGATGATCAGCGTTCGGGCTGATCCTCCGGATTCCCACGCACGTTGTGCCAAATGCGCCGGATCGAAATCTTGACCGCCGAAAATGAACTTCGATGAGTATGCCGGATGTTGCGTTCCGGGGTCGGCAAGAAACCCGATCTCGCCGACATCGGGGGTCATCAGTTCGAAACGATCGGCCACTCCTGCCGCCTTGGCCGCATACATCCCGCCCGCGTCGGCGACCAGAGTTGTCTGGGGGCGGATATCATCGATCTTCGAGACGGCATCGGACATGAGCGAGACTAGCGGTTTCATGTAGTGGAAGACAACGATGTCGGGTTCAACTTGAGAGACGACTTCTGGCAGCAGCTGAAACGCCTCGATGGTGCCATCTCCTCGTCCGACATCCGCGCATAGAAGCGCATACGGACGCGGAGCTGCGTTGGCTTCGGCAACTGTTGTGGCAGACGCGATCAGTGCGAAGGCCCCCTGCATGCATGAGTATTCCGTATCCGCGATCCGAACTCCTCCACTCTTTGCAATCGATGCGAGGCCTATGATCGGGGAACCAGTGATCGCAGGGTAGGTCGCGACAACCAGAGTCCTCATCATCGTTTGACTCCAAGCAGATGACACGCCTCCAGGAATGCGGAATCCAGCATCAAGCCACAGATGGTCGCACCTAGCTCTCTTGGCCGAGGGGCCTGGTGCAATCTAAGACCGACGAGTTCGATGTTGAGGAATGGGATATCCGGACATCCGCCTCCGCTGATGTTGACGATCAGGCCTTCATCCTTTGTCACTGTCAGCTTCATGTTACCGACTCTGACCATCAGCCATTGCCTGTAGTCGACGGTAGTAGCGACATCTACCAGCTTGAAGCCACCATCTGCACTCACCGTCCAAGCCCGCACCCTCACTTCCGCCTCAAGCAGATGTGCTAACGCCGGTGAGACCTCCTCGGCGGTTAACTCGATCGCGAGGTCGCAACCAAGCCTAAGATCGAACGGAGGTGCAACCATGGCTACCATCAGTCCATGATCGATCAGAACCAATTCGGCAGCCATGGCTTCGGCGATCTCGTCGAAAAGCAGCAGGCCCTGCACTTGACTCGAAGAGCCTGAAAGGTCGCCATCGGCTGTGGATGATCTCATGTTCTCGTTCCGCTGATGGTATAGCCATCTACCGATTCATCGACGGCTACCTCATAGCCGTTGTCTTTGAGCATGGCAACGACGTTGGCTTTAGCTGTACCTGAGTCCGCCAACACAGTGATGGTATCGGGCTCAGAATCGAGTGCTTTCTTGGTTTCCACCAAGGGCATCGGACACGACAATCCCCTGACATCTACCTCTTTCATCTCAATCATCCTCTCGAAATCGCGCCGTTGCGCCTAGAGACGAACGCTATTGCTGCCAATATGACGACCATCACTCCGATGGCAGGCCAGGCGAGTGGCGCAAGTCCTTTGGCACTCGAGGCCAATAGCGCCCAGTGCGCGAACCCTGCCCCCGTCAACATACCGACAACCGCAGCGAAGCCGTCGAAATCACCCTCTGCTCCAACTATGATCTGCCTGAAAGGACAACCGCCGAGCATCATGGCGGCCACAGAAGCAACCATCATCGCTACGAAGTTCCCAAGGATATCCATGTGGGCGACAGGCTGATTCTCGAAACCGAGCCGGAACTGCCCAAGAACCATATTGACTACCGCAGCGCCGATAAGCAGACCGGCGACTCCGAAGAGCAGATCGTAGCGCCTGACAAGGATCGCATCGCGTATACCACCAATTGAACAGAATCGTGTCCTCTGCGCAACCACACCTATCAACAGGCCAGCAATCAGAGCGATAGCCAGAGGGGCCCGTCTTCCGCCGGGCTGAGGCCTTGCATTACTTACTGACTCAGCACTTGCCAGAACCTCACCCGTAGCAGCAACGACCGAACCTTCGGCGGTTATGATGGCTCCGTCGGGCCTGAGGACAGTAGCGATGGCACCGTCTTCCTTGAGGAAGACCACTGGCGGAGAATCCCCGGTTGCAAACGCGCCCTGCGTGGTTTGAGTGGTGAATGTTGGGCGTGAATCGAATGCAGCGAGGCCAGCAAATACCAAGAGGACTATCGCAAGGGCCGGAAGCGCCCAGCCAAGAATGCCAGAGACCTTTTTCGATCTACCCAACGAGTACCCCTGTTTGAGGATCACGATTCCAACTATGACACCAGCGACGATGCCTAGGATTCCCCAGATGGCGTTCAGGTCACCACCCGCAAGACGCAACCACGCTCGAACCGTACATCCTAGAAAGATGAGTGCGGACACCATGAAGATGAATCCCAAAACGAATCGAAGTATCGTTGCACTGCCTCCGCGCGGACGAAATTCCCTTGTCAGGACCGCTGCCGCAACTGCGCCTATGATGATCCCGATGATCTCAGGGCGAATGTAGGCCGTGGCTGCCTGCCCTGTTGCGACACCGGCGAAGAACCCGGTAATGTCTCGCAGAAAGCATGCTACGCAAAGACCCATGTTCCCGGGATTGCCCTGACTCACCAACCAAGACGCGACAGCTCCTATGAACAGACCCGCGCCACCGACTATCCATGCTGTGGCCCCTATCCCAACCTTACGTCTCATGCCCACCCTCCACCTCTGTTTCGTGCGGTTATATGTTGTCATTATACATAACATAACACTTAGTGGTAGGCGCACTCTTGTGTAGAATTCGCGCTCGGGGCCCAACAATGTCACAATCACGTGGCAAGTCTCCCTATTCGAAGTACGGCTGAAAGAGGAACCATGGATCTAACCACCGTCATATTGTTCGTAGTCGGACTGGTACTGCTCGTTGCAGGTGCCGAGCTTCTGGTCCGCGGAGCTGCCAAATTGGCGACCCGTTTAGGTACCTCCGCCCTGGTGGTT
>DBEG01000040.1 GCA_002293965.1 Actinobacteria bacterium UBA912
GCCCTCGATCATCGCGGCCGTGAGTGTGGTGCCCATACCGCTGCGACCTTCGCCAGCCTCGGCTGCTTCGATCACAGCCTTGTTGGCGACTCGGACCGCACGCCCCAGTGCCTTGGCGTCCACCCGCCCGGGCATGTGCGCGAGCAGCGCTTCGATCGCGATGCTGGAGGCTATCTCGCCAGCGTGGTGGCCTCCCAATCCGTCGGCGACGGCGAACAGCGGCGGCGAGAGCAGGACCGCATCCTCGTTGTGAGTGCGGATGCGCCCGATGTCGGAGAGGCCAGCGTATGCATGCGCCGAAGGGCTCACCATCAGCGATCGACCTTCAGGCGCACGGTGCCAAGATCGATCTCGTCGCCCGGCGCGAGTGTGACCGGCGTGGTGATCCGTCGGCCGTTGACTACGGTCCCGTTGGTGGAGCCAAGGTCCTCAAGCACGATGCGCTCACCGGAGGGGACGATCCTTGCGTGCGCCGAAGAGATGTAGTCATCGGCGATCACGATGTCGGAGCCGGGGGAACGCCCGATGGTTACCGGTCCAGCAACCGGCAGGCGCAAGCCTTTGAGCTCGCGCGGGCCGCGGTCCACTCGGATCTGGTGAGTTGCTGCGTTCGCGGTGGCGGGTCCCGCGCTTCGGATTATCCCAAGGCCAGAGCGGACAGCGGCAAAGAGGAAGAGGTAGATAAGTGCCAGCAACAGTGCCTTGCCCGCGAGCAGAATCATGTCGACCACGACTTACCTCCTCGGGTCATGGAAGACGAGCTCTGTGGCTCCTACCTGGATCACGTCCCCGTGTTGCAGTCTCATGCGGCCGATGGGAGTACCGTTGACCAGAGTGCCGTTGGTGGAGTCGAGGTCTTCGACAGCCCATCCGGCACCCTCAGGCTCGAAAGCCAGATGTTGGCGGGACACGTTCGAGTCCTCCAGCGTGATGTCGCACTCAGCCAGGCGCCCCACAATCATCCTCTCGCCTGTCAGCACCACATCGTGCGCATTCCCGCTGATGCTGACAGTGGCGAACGTTCGGGTAGCTGGAGCCCGCTCGTAGGGCGCGGCGACGAAACGCGCCTGCGCCTCCTCGGCAGGCTCATGGATGTCGTCGGTGGAGACGAGCTCGGCGTAGGTTTCGAAACGCCCGAGCCTGAGTTCGGGATCGACCACGAAGCGCACTATGGGCTTGGAGGTCAGGTCGTACTGCCGCTCGTTCGCATACGCCGAGAGGTACGTTGACAGTTCGCCAGCCAGGGTCGAGAGGAATCCGCCGAAACGCTCGTCGTCATCGGGGGAGAGCACGACCGTGTACAAGTTGGGGCCGTACACTTTGTCGATACCGATGGTGCGGCCTTTGTCCATCCGTCGCCCGAGTTCCTTGGCGATCTCTGCCGGCTGAACCGGCGAGCGAAAGGCGCTTGCGAAGAAGCCCTCGACAGCGTTGGCGATGCGGTCTTCGAAGTCCGACAATATGCTCATACTCGACAAACTCCTTCGTGCACTATCGGGTCACTCGTTCTCGGCCCTCACGGGAGGACCGGCTATGACGACCAGCATCATCAGTATAGAGGACGCGGCGATATGTGGGGCGAAGGCGGCAATCGACCACACGGTGTCGATGTCCAAAGAGGCCGAGATAGGCGCAATCAGCGTGTACGCGACGGAGTAAAGCGCGGCGGTCAACGCGATCCCGATTGCGGCTGACACGCGCGTGGTCCTTCCAGCTGCTACTGACATGATGGCCCCAGCTACGGCCCAGGTGATGACGATGATGGACCAAATCAAGGCCAACTCAGGCTTTTGGATGAGCAAGAGCGGGAGATGGCCCCCAATGGGACCGAACAGCAATTCAGGACTGACCGACAACCAAGGTCCACCAATTCCGGACCCTGCGGAAGCTAGCAAAGTGAGCAAGGCCGCATGAGCAGAGAGCAGGGCCGCCTTCAGCGGACTGATTTGATAGCCCAGTATAAGCGGCATGGCAGGTGCAAGATAGGCCGTCCCGAGGAGTGGCGCAAAGAGCGAGGCTGCAAGGCCCGACGACCTTCGTCCGACAATCCATGCGAGCAGGACTCCCGTCAGGGCAAGTAAAGCAGCCGAAATCGGTTGACCTGAGAGCGCAAGGGCGGTCAAGAAGATCAGGTATCCCGCGAGAACCCCGAGTCCCGGCATGGCCAGGCCGAGTAGCAGGCACGCAACAGCGCCCGCAACAATGACGGGAAGGGGGAAGAGAGGGATTCCATCCAGTCCGGCATACGTCAGTCCGCCGGCTACTGCCGCGCACAGTATACGACAGGATGTACTGCTGAGATGCGCAAAGCGGTCCCAGAGTCCGATGGTGGGCCAACCGATGACTCCGCCATCGCTCTCGGCCGCAAGTTCCCGAACGGTCTGCGAGAGGGATTCACGACCTCGGGAGCTATCGCCAAGGTGGGGCATCAGGTCTGCAGCGAGTTCCATGACGCTTGTGTGCCGTTTCGCGGCGTGGGTCGACAGCGCCTGGGCAAGGATGTCGTCCAGTCTCGGCGGAAAGCCGCGCTTGAAGTCGGAAAGCGATGGGGGTTCGATGATGCTCGTCTTGAAGATGGCGTCTTCAATCGAGTCGCCAGCGAATGGGTTGTCCCCTGCGAGTGCCTCGAACAGCATGACAGCGAACGCCCAAACGTCGGTGCGTTCGTCTACCCGCTCGTTGGCGAGTTGCTCCATTGGCATGTAACCGATCGTGCCGCCAAGAGTGGGTTGATGGCCGGATGCCGTGGACAGAGTTGCGACGCCGAAGTCGGTGACCTTCACGCGTCCATCCAGGGTAATGAGTACGTTGTCCGGCTTCAGGTCGAGGTGTAGCACGCCGTTCTCGTGTGCGTGATTCAGCGCTTCGGCCACCGCTGTCACGACTGCTGCGGCTTCATCGAGATCAAGTGGCCTCTCATCGAGTACCTGGGCAAGGGAAGCACCCTCGATGTACTCCATGATGATGAACGCCTCGTCGCTGTCGGTGTCCCACTCGTAGACGGTCACGATCGAGGGGTGGTTCAGCAATGCGGCGGTTCTGGCTTCTGCGAGACCAGCCGGGATCTGCAATTTGCCGAAGCGATTCCTGGGGAAGGGCAGACGCTTGAGGGCTACTCGGCGTTGCATGTGGGTGTCGAAAGCCAGGATGACATCGGCAAAACCGCCACTCGCAAGGTGCTCGAGCGGTTTGTAGCGATCGAGGATCAGCTGGGTCTCCATCATCGTTACTGAAGGATATTCCACAGAGCTGCATCGGCGAAAGAGGGAATCGAGCATTAGCGATCGCCAGATATCGGTGTTTTCCGCCGCGGTGTCGATGTGGTACCCTCTCATACGCATGTTGAGCGGGTGTGGCGGAACGGCAGACGCGCATGGTTCAGGTCCATGTGGGGGCAACCCCGTGGAGGTTCAACTCCTCTCACCCGCACCACGATCGTGAGTGCTTCCCGACGGCAGCTAGCCGTCACTCACCAGCGACAGGACAGAGCTGCCCGTCGGCAACGGGACGAAATCTCCGGCAGTGGGGCCGCCGTGGATGATGGTCGGCTGGGCACCTGAGGGCGGGACAACCTCCATGCGCCATGCAGTGTTCGAGCGCACATACACTCCCTCTGCCGAGAAAGTCGCCGATATCTTCGAGTTGACGGTGACGCTCACAGTCACTTCCGATCCATGGCCGACTGGCGGGGGCGAGGCGAGGGTGATGCCGAGCGCAAGGGTCGACACCGCGACCATCACGAGAAGAAATCCGTTTGACTTCAGCGTGCTCACCGCTTGTCCTCCGAAGCAACCGTTCAGGCGTCTCTTTAATACGTTTATCGGCAGATGAAGTTCGCGTCTTTAGGACAAACGGATTGTCACCGGCGATAAGCGGGATTTGGCGGGTGACGAACGGGCACTGACGCACCCTCAGCACATGACTCGCAGGTGCCGGCTCGCCAACCGTAGCGCCTGCGATTGTTTTGTGGGATGATTCCTTCAAGGGAGGAAGGGGTGCCGTGGCAGGCGGAATCTGATAGCACACAAGGGTCTGCCAGGAAGGAAACCGTGGACGCATATACGCCGATCAAGTCGAAGTGCCTGTGGTGGCGCGAGATGTTGGATGCCGAGGAGCAGTACAACACCCGCATCAAGCCTGAGGATGTGAGGGTCCACTGCACGTGCTTCGTCGAAGGCTACGTCTGGACGATTCGCAAGGCCGAAGTACCCGCGAACTGTCCGAATTCAAGGACCTGCCGCTACTACATCCTGCACACCTGACCTGGAGCAGGGCCATCGCTTACTCCGCGTCGCAGCTCCCAGCGGCTTCCTCGAGTCTGCGCCTCACTTCGGCGTAGGATTCGCCGGTAACGCGACTTGCGAGGGCGATGTCCTCGTGCTCAGGGCGCAACCGGGCGCTATTGCCCGCACCCGATACCTTCACGCGAAACGACCCCCATGGTCCCTCGCACTCGAGTACCTTGCGATCGAGCACACTTCGCGACAGCAGCGTCCAACGCACGCCGAGAGAACCCGTCAGCTCGTGGATGCGCTCCGCGAACTTCTCGGCATGTGAGGGCGACACCAGGACGCGCAGCTCGACGCCGAGGCGCCCCTTCTTCATGGCCGCCGGGATCAGCCAGGCATCCAGCGGGCCTTCCGCCCGCAGCTCCTCGGCGATGAAGCCGACGTGCTCGGGCGTGAGGTGGTCAAGCGCCGTCTCGAGGAGCACCACGGGTTCACAGGCGTCCTCGGCGGGCGGGTGAGTCGCCGCGGGCCCGGTCGCCAGCGCATGGCCGAGGAGGAGGCGCGCGACGTTGGGTGCGGCCGCCGTCTCGCGGGTGCCCGCGCCGTAGCCGACTCGCGCGAGCGTCATGTTGGGCATCGGTCCGAAGTGATCGACGTTGGCGACTAGTAGCGCCGCGCCGGTCGGGGTGGTCAGCTCGCCTGCGGAGGTTCCGGCTTCGACCGGAACGCCGATAAGCAGCTCGAGCACAGCCGGCGCGGGGACCGGAAGGGTGCCGTGCTCGCAGGTTATCGTGCCGCCGGCCCCGAGAGCGACCGGCGAGCACGACAGCCGTTCGATTCCCAGGAGTTCGAGTCCCAGGCACACGCCGACGACATCGACGATCGCATCGACGCCGCCGACCTCGTGGAAGTGCACTTGCTCCGGGTCCACGCCGTGGATCTTCGCTTCAGCCGCCGCCAACTCGGCGAAGGTGCACAGTGCCCGGTCGCGGACGGCCACACTCAACGAGGAGCTCTCGATCCGCTCTCGGATGTCGCGCCAATGTCGATGCGCCGAGGAGGCCTTCTCGGCAGGGGTGACTTCGATGTGGAGTCCGGCGATGCCGCCTCGGGTCACGCGGGTCGTCAAGACCGAGACGCCATCGAGCCCGAGTGCCTGGATCGCCTCGCGCAGGTGGTCGAGGCGGAACCGACCGTCGGCCTCGCCCGCATCGAGCAGCGCAGCGAGGAATTTGTCGCCCGAGATACCGCTTGAGCTGTCCAGATGCCCGAGCATCGCGTCCTCCTAGCCTGCGTGGCCAGGGGCGGCCTCGTGCTCGTCGGGAGTCGTGAGCGCGTTGATCCGTGCGGCCAACGTGCCAGCACCGAAGCCGTTGTCGATGTTGACGACGCCAA
>DBEG01000084.1 GCA_002293965.1 Actinobacteria bacterium UBA912
TTCCTGCATACTCGCAAGCGCAATGCCGAGGAATTGCTCGCGGGAAAGTCCAATAGACTCGCAGGTGTCCATCTGCTCGCGACAGGCGCCGCGAGCGAACGACTTCTCCTTGAATCGCTTGAGGAGCGAAGAGAGCTTCACCGATGCCAGCGCGCGGTCCGGGTGGACGAGCGCAGCAGCGACGATGAACCCAGTCGCCGGATCGGCGGCTAGAAGCGCCCTGTCCATCGGCGAGGCGGCGGGAACGTGGCCCGCATGCGCCAGGATCGCGTGGATGCCCTCTTCGTCTAGGATGCCGGCGATCTCTTCGGCGGTGATGTAGCCGTGGCGAGCTGGATCCTCGGCAGTCTGGGCGTAGTCGAGGTCGTGCAACAGCCCCGTGCGGCCCCACCGTGCCACGTCCTCATCGGAAAGCCCGAAGTGACGCGCCAGGCCCTCCATGATGATCTCGGTCGCGACGCAGTGGTTCACCAGGTTCTCGTTGCCTATGCGCTCTCGGACCAGCGCCAACGCCTCAGTGCGCTCCAAGGTTCCTCCTACTCGGGGTAGCTAGCTTCAGGTGCGGGCCTTGTTGGCCTCGATGCGGCCCGCGAGCCACTCGGCCCAAAGCTCGACCGAGTCGCCCTTGGTCGCCGAGATCGGGAAGACCGGCGCTTTCGGGTTGAGTGAGCTTACGACCTGCCGAAACTCGCTCTCGTCGAAGTCGAAGACCTCGATGGTGTCGTACTTGTTGAGGATGACCGCCTCGGCAATCTGGAAGATGCCCGGGTACTTGTACGGCTTGTCATGTCCTTCCGGAACCGAAAGGATCATCACCTTGGCATGCTCACCCAGATAGAACTCGGTCGGGCAGACCAGATTGCCGACGTTCTCGATGATCAGCAGATCGAGCGTGCCGAGGTCGAGTGATGAGAGAGCGCGACGGATCATGTCGGACTCCAAGTGACATGCTCCGCCGGTGTTGATCTGCACAGCGGGGATGCCATGGGCAGCGATCTTCTCGGCGTCGACGCTGCTCGCGATGTCGCCCTCGATGACCGCGATCGAATAGCGACCCCGAAGAGCAGCTATGGTCGCCAGTATCGTGGAGGTCTTGCCCGCCCCCGGTGAAGCCATCAGGTCGAGTACGAAGATGCCCGCAGCATCGAAGATTGCGCGGTTCTCGGCGGCCAGGCGCTCGTTCTTGTCCAGGATCGGACGGCTGATGTCGATCTGCATGGTCTCCCTTATCCCTGTGGTGGTGTTTCTGCAGGTGGACCGGATGCGGGTGCCGTACTCTCGTCCGGGTCCACCTCGATGCTGTCGATCTCAAGCTCCCTGCCGGTGAGCAACTCGCATGCGAAAGAACCGCACTCGGGGCACAGCATCTCGAACCTGTCGTGTTCGTACTCCGTCTGGCACTCCAGACACCTCGACTTCGCGCCCAACCTGGTGACGGTCAGCGTGGCGCCTTCGGCGATCGTCCCGGGTGTCAGAGCCTCGAATGCGAACTGCAGCGCGAAGTCCACGATCTCGGTCAACTCGCCGACGGTGATGCGGATCTCCGTGATCCGAGTCGCGCCTTCACGCGTAGCGGCCTCTTCGGCACTTGTCAGGATGCTGCTTACGATGCCCATCTCATGCACTGATACCAACAGCCTCTCAGTAGGATTCCGCCTGCTTGATGCGCTTGGAAAGTATGATGCGTGCGAACAGCAGGCTCGCTTCGTAAAGCGCAAGAAGTGCCCCGAACATCAGGCCCATCGTGACGGGTGACCAGTCCGGAGTGGCTATGGACGCTACCACCAGCAGCGCCACGTATGCGATCCGCCAGTTCTCGCGGAGTTTCGCATACGGAATGATATCGAACAGCACCAGGTAGAACACTATGACCGGCAACTGGAAGCTGGCTCCGAAACCAATCACCATCAGCACCGAGCCCTGGAAGTACTTCGAGGCGTCGGGGAGCACCTGGACTCCCTCCCAGGCCTGTCCCATCATCCACCCGAACGCGGTTCCAAGTATATATGTATGAGCCAGATACGCGCCCGTCAGGAACAGCACACTCATCGCCAAGAACGTCGGAATCACCCAGCGTTGCTCCTTGGGTTTGAGCGCTGGAAGGAAGAAGCCGAAGAACTGCCAGATAATGATCGGCGAACCGAGCACGAGCGTCGCATAAAGCGCAACCTTGAAGCGAAGGGTGAAGGCTTCGAATGGCCCCAGGAGCACCATGTCCGTATCGCCGATGAGAGCAGTAACCGGTGCCATGAAGGCATCATATATGTGGGGAGCCCACCAAAAGAGACCGACCGAACCCACTATCACTACAGCGGCAACCACCGCTAGTCTTCGGCGTAACTCCCCGAAGTGCTCGAAGAAGGGCATGCGTCTGGGTGCGACAGGCATATGAGCAAGGACCAGGGATACCCTAGTCCTCTTCCTCCTCTTCTTCATCGTCGTCAGGGTCGATCCGTTTGTGGGGCAACGGAGATGTCTTGGCCGAGGCATCCTCCTGGGCTGGACGATCGCTGCTGTACATCTCGGCGCGGATCACCGCTTCCATGTTGTCTTGGGCGCGCTTGAACTCCCGCATGAAACGCCCGATGGTTCTGCCCATCTCGGGCAGTCGCTCAGGGCCGAAGATAAGAAGGGCGAAAGCGACGATCAAGAATAGTTCAACGCCGCTTATTCCGAACACGAGTAGCTCCGGGTTCCGTGGTTAGAAATTGGATGCTTCCTCGAATGAGTCGAAGACCGGAAATACTTTATCGAGCCCGGTGATGCTGAATACTTTGAGTACGTTGTCGCGTCCACAGACGATCCTTAGTGTGCCGGAGTTCTCCCTTACCCGCCTTAGAGTGCCTACAAGCACTCCCAGACCCGAGCTATCGATGAAGCTGACGCCGTTCAAATCCAATATCAAATCGACGCACCCGTTCTGCATCTGCTCAAGCAGTCTCTCTTTCAAGACAGGTGCCGAATACACATCGACCTCGCCGGTGAGCAGGATCTTGCAGACAGACCCATCACATTCGATGGTGATATCGAGCTCCATCTGCTCTCGCACCTGCTTCCTTTTCGATGAGATACCAAGAAGTGTCATTGATTGTACCTAATAGAAGCATGTCGGCTCAATGTAATCATTCAATGAGTCCCACCGGATCTCCGACAGGCATACCTCGAAAATGGGTACTAACCATTTGAGGACCCCGCCGAAAGGAGCCTTATGCCCTTGTCGATAGACCTAACACAGAACGAATCGTACTGGCTCCTGCAGCTGACAGGCGAATTGGATTACGTGGAGTGTGCATCGTTTCGAATGAACATCGATCGCATCTTGAAGTCCAACCCTCCATCGACCATCCTCGATCTGTCGAGTATCGAGTATCTGGACAGCTCGGGTCTCGGCCTCCTGCTTGGCCTTTCGAAGGAGTACGGGGTGCGCGGGGGGCGTCTTGTGCTCGTCACCAACGAAGTGGTCGACAGCATCCTATCGCTCACACGCCTCAACGGCATATTCTCGACCACCGCTTCGGTGAATGAGGCACTGGTTGTTCTGGGTGAAGTGCCCGCTTGACGAAGGCCGACTCTAGGGGGTAGGCGGCACAGTCGCGCCGACGGCCGGAGTGGTCACTACCGCCGACAGTCGCGCGATCGCTGCCTGAGCGACAGAAGGATCACCCGGGCCCGTGCCTTGCGGATCCAGTTCGAGATAGCGCGTGTAAGCAGCGATAGCGTCAGCGGTCCGTCCCGCCGTCTCGAAGAAGATGCCGGCGTTGAAGTACGAGGGCGCGAATTCTGGATCGATCGCCCAGACCGCCTCTGCGAGTTCAATGGCTCCAGCCACATTGCCACTGTAGTAGCGCGCAATCGAGGCATCCATCATGTCCGCAGGATTGTCGGCAGCGACTTCGAGTGCCCTGTCGAAATAGGTAGCCGCTGACGACCAGATCGTTGAATCGGATCCGACTCCGGCTGTGTCCGCCATCATGACCTCTGATGCCCACACCGAGTAAGCGCGTCCAATACCAACGAGAACGGTGTAGCTGGTGGGATCGCTAGCAAGCTGTGCCTGCAGCATCTCAACCCCTGGCCTGTGGCGACTAGCGATTGCATCTTGGGACCCCGGGACATTTCGATTGTTGTTGCCGAAAATGCCCAGTGCACCCCAGGGAATCAACGTCACCACCAACATCAGGCATATGATCACAATAGCTACCCGAAATGAAGTCGACATCCTCTGTTTATTGATCGCCATGATCGCCTCTCAGCCTCGTCCTTCGAAAATCGGACCCAGAGCACACCGTTGGTTGCTCCGGGCCCGCATCATTCGTCTCTCCGCAACAGTACCAGAATCAGGGGGTGGCAGGCATTGATCCACCGGGCGCCACTGTAGCGTTCGGAGTCGGAGTTGCTCCACCGCCGCCCATCTGATCGAGCGGAGGATGTCCCGGCGGCAACTGGCCGCCCTGGAGCTGGTCCTCGGTCAACTGCGGGGCGGGAACGCCAGAGCCACCGGCAGGCGCGTCGTGCGTGTGAGGCGGCTCAGAAACTTGCTGTCCGCCGGGGAGGAACATCCCGATGACAACGCCCACCAGCAGGGCCACAACGCCAATCAATGCAGCTACCGTCATGCTGACTGGCTGCATCGTGATGGGAGCCACGGGAGCTGTTGCGGCAACGGGGCTCTCTGCGGCTGCCTTTGGGGCACGGTTTCTAGGTGCGGCCTTCTCGGCTGGTGCCTCTGCGGACACCTTTGGTTTAGCTTTCTCTACAGGCTTGCTATCCTCGGCATCGTCCTCGTCAAAGAAGAAGTCCTTTTCACTCACTTCGCGCATCCTCCTCGGTTACTGGATATCGACTATTCCAAGCAGCAAGCTGCCACTAGCATCGAACAAACTCACGCATTATATCACGGCTGGGTTAGCCGGGTTGCTGTGTGTTATCGGAGTGAAATAGCAATAAACCGGCCAACTTGCAGGGTCAGCCTCGAAGCTTGGTGCGAATCTCCTCGGCGCGGGCGATAATCCGCTCGACGTCCAACGAAACCGACTGCCCGCCATCAAGCAGCGTCTTTCCAGCCACCATCGTGAACATGACATTGTCCTGGTTTGCCGAGTGTACCAAGGTGCTATAGGGATCGGCGATGGGTGCCTGGTGGCTGTGGGAGAGATCGACCGCGATCACGTCAGCGCTCTTGCCCACCTCTAACGAACCCGTACGCGTCGATAGCCCCAGGGCTTCAGCTGCCGAGGAGGTCCCCAGCTTCACGAAGGTACGTGCGTCGAAGAATCGCTGTCCCGGATCGGATGCGCGTTGGATCAGCAGTCCGATACGCATCTCATCGAACATGTCCATCGTGTTGTTGGAGGCTGGGGAGTCGGTGCCGATACCGATCTTGATGCCCTTGGCGAGCATCGCTCTTAGCTGGAAGACCCCCATGCCCAGCTTGGCATTGCAGCGAGGACAGAACGCCACGGACACACCGTTGGAGGCGAGGATATCGATGTCGGCATCATCGACTTGCGTACAGTGGACAGCGAGAACATTCGGCACCGACAGTAAGCCCCACTGCAGTACGTAACGGACGGGACTCACTCCGGTCGGCAGCCAGGGGACTCCACCGTCGTCGTCTTCCCTATAGTCTGTTGCTAGGACTGAGCTGCCGTATTTCACAAAGTCGTATTCTTCCCTGGAGCCGGCAAGGTGGGTCGCCACCGGTACACCTGTTTCATGGGCGTACTGGGCAACCAGTCTGAAGAGCTCCGGATGGCAGCTATAGGCCGAATGAGGTCCGATCCCTATGTTGACCAGGTCGCTGTTGGAGGCCTCGCGCCATCGAACGATGTCGGCGATCGCAACTTCCATCGATGACGCTGCCTGAGCCTTCTCCATCGCCGATACCTCGCGATAGATGACAGCACGTAGGCCAGCTGCTGCAACTGCAGGAACAGAGGCGCCGGACTCCGTGATATCCGCAATCGTGGTGATTCCGGAACGTAGGCACTCCAATGCACCCAAGAGCGCGGCATCTTCCCAGTCAGCTTCATCCAGCAGCTCTTCTTTCTTCATGAGCTGCAGCTTCCACTGTGCGTAGGGTAGATCGTCGACCAATCCCCGCATCGCGGAGTACTCGAGATGGGTGTGCACGTCCACGAATCCCGGCATGATTGCGGCAAGACCGAAGTCGCGCACGGATTCCTCGGGGTAGGCTTCAATCAGCTGATCAGCCTTCCCGATGTCGGCGATCAAGCCATCCCGGACCAACAGCGCGCCGTCCTCTATGTGCGGTGCAGTCACTGGAAGCACATAGTGAGCTTTGAGTAGCATGTCAGTCCTCCATCTTTGAGCAGTGGCCCTGTGTCACTTTACCGCACTGTGGATGGCGACGATCCCACCCGTGAGATTCTTCCACTCTGCACTTGTAAAGCCTGCGTGCTTGAGTTCCCTGGCCAAACTGCCTTGATCCGGAAACGACCTTATCGAGGCATTGAGGTACTCGAAAGAGGTGCGATCCCCACGTGTCAGCAGTGAGCCGAGCAACGGGATGATGTGTCCCAGGTAAAGGTGGTAGACGGCCCTCCACGGTGCCCAGCCGGGGGTCGAGAACTCGAGAATCACGTAACGCCCTCCCGGGCGCAACACTCTGAGGACCTCTCGGAAATTGGCAGCTCGATCAGGCAGGTTGCGCACGCCGAATGCCACGGTAACCACGTCAAAGCTGGCATCACCGAACGGCAATGCCTGTGCGTCCGCGACTGAGAATGCGACCTCGGTCCCCGTGGCGACTTTAGGGGCTTTCCGCATGGCGACGGCCAACATCTCCGGCGAGAAATCGGTAGCCTCGACTCGCTTCGCCACCCCGCGAGCAGCTATCGCCAGCGCAAGATCCCCCGTGCCCGCACAGATGTCGAGCACACTTGAGCCCGGCGTCAGTTGGGTGGCGCGGACTGCCGCACGGCGCCAGCCCCGATCGAACCCCATGCTCGACATCATGTTGAACGCATCGTAGCTCTCGGCGATCCGCCCGAAGATACCCCTGACGCGCTCTGTCGTCGGCTCTCCGGAAACGACCTCGTGCTTGCCAGCCGTGGAAGTCTTGTCGCTCATCTGGATTTCGTGGCTTCGCACGCTACACCCTGTGTTCCAGTTCTGATGCCGAGCAAACCGGCGATGCTCTCCTTCGCCCACAACGCCAGAACGTTCACCACATGCCGCCAGTTGGCTTTCGCCGGCCACCGCAGTTCACGTTTCTGGCAGACGGTCGACTCGGAGAGTCTTTCCATCTCTTTGCGGAGCGCCCCTAGCTTCTTCACCCTGGTTGCGGCAGGCTCTTTGTGGATCGCGTCGACACGTCGCATGATGTCACGTGCCTCAACGATCCTTTGCATGGTCTGCTCAGCGACATCCTGAGGGACTATCCCTGCTTTACCCTTGACACGGTTGATGTGATATCCGACCTCATATGTCGCCTCGACCAGATCATCGACGCTCACGGCATCGCTCTCGTAGTTCATGATGTGCTTCCATGACGGCTCGATGAGTAGTTGGCGATGTTCCTCCAGCGTGCGAGCACGAAGCTTGAACCCGAACTTGTCCGGATCGTCGAACACCATCGAGCCTGGATCGAGGAATGGAGCCATCGGTGACGAAAAGACCAGCAGTCGCTTGTCATTGTTCATCTTGGAGTACAAGGACTCCGTATACGAACTAGTCTCGAGGATCGATTCGGCGGTCTGCGTGGGAATCCCAGTCATGAAGTACAGGTCGAAGCGCGAGCATCCGTTTCGCAGAGCCGCAGCGATCGACTCCTCGAGTTCAGCAGTCGTGTAGTGATGCTTGCCGAATGCGGTCCTCACTGCATCGTCATGGGATTCAGCACTGATCTCGACGGAGTAGTCATCGAGATGCTCGTTGAGGAACTCGTAGAACTCCTCGGCGGGTGGTTTGAAGAACTCGAAGCCGATGGGATTGCGCAGCTTGATCCGGGCGAGACCTCGGATGAACTCGGATACGTATTCAGGGCCGCCCTGCAGGAAGTCGTTGAGCACGAAGATCGGGCCGGGCACGTACTTCTGGACGTTCTCGATATCACGCACCAGCAGTTCGGGGTCGCGGAAAGCCACTTTTCGACGGCCGAAATGGTTACGGAATGAATATGCGCTGCCACCACAGGTCACACAGTTGTGCGTGCAGCCCCTGCAGGTCAGCGAGGCACAAACGGGGTACTGGAGCCAATCCTTGAACGGGACCGATCCCATCATGTCGCGATAGCGGATGACCGAACGCATCGAGAACGAATAGTCCAAAGAAATGTCGTTCATGTTTTCGGGGACCCAATCGAGCGGGTTGATCACCGTGGAGCCGTCCATAGACTTGTAGGTCAGGTTCGGGATATCGCTCACGCTCCCCTTACCCTTGATGGCGTAGAGCAGTCGCGTCATGGGCTCCTCGGTGGAATCACCCCGAAGCACATAATCGACACTGGGGTACCCGATAAGCTCCTCGTGGAAGAAGCTAGAAGACAGTCCGCCGAATATGACGGGGGTATTCGGGTGGTGTTTCTTGACGATCTTCGCGATCTCGATCGAGCCATGTGCGTGCGGCAGCCAGTGAAGATCGATGCCGAAAGCGGCCGGGTTCATGTCCCTGATCGCCGCCTCCACATCAAAGTCCTTACGGTTGAGCATCAGCACCGCAAGGTTGACGATGCGCACCTTCAGACCGTGGCGCTCAAGATATTCAGCGATCGTCGTGAACCCGAGCGGATACATCTCGAACACAGGCGTGGACGGGACCATATCTGAGACTGGTCCGAACATGATGGACTTCTCACGGAAGTCGTAGACACTTGGAGCGTGTAGCAGAACTAGGTCGATCTTTGACATCAATGGATCCTTCCAAAATCCCGCATGGGAACGCCCGTCGGGTGACCGATCACTTCGCTGGCCGAGGTATCGAGTCGTTTTCCACCTCCATGGCGTCGACCGCCACCCACCTACCATCTATCAATTCTGTACTGAAAATCGTCGCAGCAGACCATTTGGGGAAGTCCTCGGCGTTGCGCCAAACAACGACGATTTCTGCAGTGCTAGTCGTTCGAGTAGATATGTAGGGCTCCGACCACTGAGGTATCGGCGATTCGTCTCCCGTTTCCTCTTTCGCAGCCGAGGCGAGCGCGGTCGCAACGGCGGAATCTGCGAGAACCTTAGCGTAAGCCGAAGCATCGGAGCTACCTTCGGCCTGTAACACCAGTAGGTCTTGGACGGCCTGTTCGGGAGCTTCTAACTGTCCAGCGCACCCTGAAAGTGCAACGGCCAACGTCAAGAAGGCCACTGTCGGAAGGAGCCGGACGTGCATCAAGATTACCTGACTTCCTCGCGGATATTGTACACCTTGATCCGGCCTTGTTCTGGATCAGAGACGTAGAGCCTGGACTCGGTCGCATTCCACCAGAGCGCTTCGGGTCGAGTCATAGTAGCACCACGATCGAAACCCTCGATGGGTTCGTCTCCAACGGTGTCGACCATGTCCGTTCCATCTGAATCGAATACCCTGACGATACCGGCAAAAGCTTCAGCGATATAGATTCTACCCGCCGCATCGGAAACAATTCCCCGAGGGAGATCGAATCTCATCTGGATCGACCTAATGATGTCGCCAGTCTCAGGATCGAGCCCAAGAACTCTACCTGCGTTTGAATCCGAAACCCACAATGTCCCAGACGTCCCATGCATGTCACCAACGTATGTGATTGGAGGCTCGAGTCCGGCAGCAATCGCTCGCAGTGGCCTTCCCGAGCTGTCAAAGACCTTGATCATCCCGTCCGCAGCATCCGCTACGTACAGCTCTCCATTGAAGTACTCAACGGCGGTCGGCTGACCGATCGAGAACTCATCGCGCGCGCCCAATGGACTGGCAGCTGCCGGATTCCCGGGATCCACGACGACAATCCTGTTTCCAGAAGTGTCTACCACGACGAGTTTTTCCGCTGAAATCACAGCGACATCAATAGGGTATGAGACCGGAGAGCCACCCGCAGGCGCAATCGTAATGGTCTCGAGGTTCGCCCCATCCTCGGTGAATACACCGATAGCGCCGGCCTCCGCCATAGCAATGTAAAGTCGTCCACCGCCATGGTCGATGCCTCTGGGGCCACCAAGCGGCGGTGCCTCTATGGATGGGAACTGTCCCGCAAAGGCAACCGTTCCCGTCGATTCTGCCGAAAACCCTATCAGCGGCACACCATTCTGCGTCGCATCAGCACCCAGGCGCATGAGATACCATGCCAGCAACCCCACAGAAGCAGTCACTATGATTCCGGCGATGGCCAACCATAACGCACGGGCGCTTATGCCTCGGGGCATCCACGAACTCCTATTATGCTGTCGCGCCACTCAGCCGATTCGAGGCTCAGTTCCCGACTGCTGTTCTGACGTGACACTCAGCGCAGAATGTCGAGCTGTGACACTCGAAGCACGGCTGAGCGCCGGACTCCCTGACTGAAGCGACGTGCTGTGGTATCCATGGGAGCGCAGGATTGCCGGCAGGATGGTGGCAAGCGTTGCAGAACAGCTGCTGCTCTTCTGTGTCGCCCGCAACGGCATGACACAAGGTGCACGACTCGGGTTCGGAGCGGCCCACGTCGCCGTGATCCTCTTCAAATCCTGTCGGGTGCGGCATCTCCATGCCATG
>DBEG01000101.1 GCA_002293965.1 Actinobacteria bacterium UBA912
TGGCGAAGTTTACACCTCTTTACCCCATATTCCCACATCTTACTGCGGATGGCTCTTCGAGGAGAACCTCCCTAGCAGCCCTGCGAGCAGGAACAAGGCTGCCGCGGCCGACAACGCAAGGCCGACGAGAAGCCCGCCTGAAGCCATCCAGAACGGTTCGGGAAACAACTGCACAAGAAGCTCATCCGCCGGGAACAGCCAGGTGTCTCCATAGAAAAGCGGCTTGTGGAAGTAGGCGAAGAACGTGTCGAAGTCGATGAGGGCCGCCGCCGCCAGGAGCACCGGAGTCAGGACCAGAATGCCCCCCGCAGCCCTGCAAGCCGAGACCACTGGCGCGGGTTTCCGCTGAAGATACCGAACGAACAGCCACAACGCCACTACCAGTCCAAGCGCTATCGTGATCCGCCGGGAGGCCGACATCACAACCCGAACGTCATCCAGGTGTTTGACCGCTCTTGCCGAGAAGCCCTCCCGCCCCTCGACCGTGGCTGGAAGGGGGTCGGGCCGCTGTGGGTCGGCGACGTATGCGCGGACCGCCTCGGCGACTGTCAGGGTCGATTCCTCGGTCAGCCCTGTTCCGGTCGCGCTATCCACCGCTCTGACGAGCACCGATGTCACAAATGGCATCGACAACGCCTGTACGGAAAGGCCTACCAGGCAAACGGCGATCACTGCACCTACGATCAGGGACTCTAGCCGACTCACGATCATGCTGAACCTTGCCAGGAGGCACGAACCGCGTTACCCCCTGCGATGAACGCGGCCTGCAGCGCGGAATCCGCCGAGGAGAGCATTGCCTCCGCGGAGTATCCAGCCTCGTCGGTGTGCGCGATTCCGATGCTCGCCGAGACACCTGCACCGTCCAACTCGATGGCCCCGATAGCGACCTGGAGTGCCTGCCCGATCTCAAGGCTGTACTCGGGCGTCGGCGACTCACACATTCGGTCCTGAACGAGTAGCACCGCGAACTCTTCGCCGCCGTACCGCGCGATGATGTTGGTCTCCGATGCGCAACCTTCCTCGCACTCCTTTATGACCTGCCTGATCTTCTCGGCGATCGCGGATAGCATCGTGTCACCGGCCTCAAGGCCGAAGTCCCTGTTGAACGCATTGAAATCATCGATGTCGACAAAGATGAGTGCGACGCCTCGATCGATGTATTCGGCTCGGCTGATCTCGTTGTCGAGTACTCGGTTGAAGTGCGTGCGATTGTAAAGACCGGTCTTGACGTCGGCTATCACATGCCTGGCCAGAACCCCTTCCCGCTCCCTCAGTGCGCTGATCATCATCGAACCGACTCCGGCTGCTCCCACAAGTACGGTCACCTGCCAGAGGTAGCTGACCGATACAAAAGTGAAGTTCCGATGGAGCTCCCCTTCTACGAACGGAACTCCCACGTCAGGCAGTACACCGAAGTACACACCCCAAACCACGAGGCCGTTGAGGGTCAACGCGAAGATTGCAATCGCCCAGGTGTGCCATCTTTTCGGCAAGATCAGGGCCGCTTCGAGTATGAGTAACAGGTACATGGTCCAGAACCAGGAATGTGTTCCCCCCGAGTAATACACCAGCACCGTCACGACTACCGCATCGAACATCAGCTGGGCATGATTGAGGACCGCGATGTTGCCGAGCTTACGGTATGTCGCCTGGTAAAAGGTGTTGTAGGCGATTACGAAGACCATGGCCACAGCCGGCACCACAAGGTTGCCAGCAAGGCGTTCCAGAGGCGTCGCAAGCGCGTAGGCCCACATGCCCAACATCGAATACGCGCACAACGCTGCGACCAGATACCATCGAGTCTTGATGACCAGACCGACCCGCTCGATGTTGGTCTGAACCGCCTCGATATCATGGCGTGTAGGGTCCTCACGCCACGACACCTTCACGCCCCTGACAAGCCTCTTGGCCTCTCTTACTACTCCCACACGCATGCCTTCCGCGATAGCTCTTCGGCAAGATGGAGCCGGATAACGCCCGTAACGTCCGTCTATTTATCCATGAAATTAACACATTCGCAATCATTCCCTCTTGCCCGCACTGATATATACTGTCTCAAACCCTGAGCCAAGGAGTGGTGCTGTGGATCCGCAAAGGACCGCTACCGAGATCAACGGCCTCATCGAAACGCTCGCGCGCTTCGGAGGCCCAATCGAGACCATCATGCTTTTCTTAGGTGCCGGACTATTGGCGTTCGCACTGGTCCCGCAGTTGAGACAGTGGCTGGACAAGGCGTTCATCGCCACCGCTGCCGTACTCGTGATCGGCGAAGGCTTGTTGATCTGGTTCCACTGGCGCCTGTACCAGGCTGCTGTGGTTGTGAACCCTCAGACCGGCGAGATAAGCGGCCGGATGGCCGTCCCACTTTGGGTCGAATCGGAGAAGCTGTTCTTCTGGGCGCTCCTGTTGGCGGTCTGCGGAGCCGTGCTCAGGCGACACAAAGCCGAGATACTCCCCGGAGCCGCAGTTCTGACTGCAGTATTGCTGTTTGCGGCATCGCTTTCGGGTAATCCGTTCACCGAGCCGCTGCCTCGGTTCTTCGGGCAGTATGGCAGCTACCTGCAGGCCATGGCATCAGGAGTTCCAGAGGTCGCTATGCAGGGATTC
Organism: Actinobacteria bacterium UBA912; assembly: GCA_002293965.1. Taxonomy (GTDB): domain Bacteria; phylum Actinomycetota; class Coriobacteriia; order Anaerosomatales; family UBA912; genus UBA912. Next base: position 2,608 of record DBEG01000101.1, read on the forward strand.
CAACGCATCGAAGGTGCCAGGCAGTTCTTCTACAACACCTGGTACATGTGGGTCCACCCGCCCATGCTGTTCTTGAGCTATGC
>DBEG01000102.1 GCA_002293965.1 Actinobacteria bacterium UBA912
GATGATGTCGGCGCGGCCCGCCAGGATGCCCGCTTGCGGACCGCCCAGCAGCTTATCGCCCGAGCAGCTCACCAGTGCCGCCCCGGCGGCCAGCGATTCGCCGACCGTAGGCTCATACGGCAGGCCGAACGGCTGCAAATCGACGAGCACTCCCGAGCCCTGGTCCTCGAAGACCGGGATTCCGTGCGCTGCGCCCAGGCCCGCGAGCTCGGCGACCCCGACCTCATCGGTGAAGCCCATCACGCGAAAGTTGCTCGAATGCACCTTGAGCAGCAGGCGCGTGTCGTTGGTGATCGCGCTTTCGTAATCGCGCAGATGCGTCTTGTTGGTGGTCCCGACCTCGACCATCCGCGCGCCGGACTCGGCCATGATATCGGGGATCCTGAAGCTGCCGCCGATCTCCACGAGCTGCCCGCGGCTCACGATCGCCTCGCCCCCGCGCGCGAGCGCCGAGATGCCCAGCAGCACCGCCGCGGCGTTGTTGTTGACCGCCATCGCCGCCTCGGCACCGGTCAGCCGCCGGATCAGCGACTCGACGTGCACATGCCGAGAGCCCCGCTCGCCCGAGTCCACGTCGTACTCGAGCGTCGAGTATCCACGCGCGACTTCGGCGACCGCATCGACCGCACCTGCCGAGAGGACCGAGCGCCCCAGGTTCGTGTGCAGCACGATCCCAGTGGCGTTGATGACCCGCCGAAGCGATCTGCGCGATTTGTTCGCGAGCGCTGCGAGCGCCTCGTCGACGATCGCCGCGACGTCAGCGCGACCTTCGGCACCTGCGAGGATTCCCGAGCGCGCCGAGTCGATCGACTCGCGCACCGCCTCGAGCACCAGCGCGCGCGGGGAGCGAGCGAGCTCTTCCTCGATACGCGGGGCAGCCAGGACTTCGTCGACTTTGGGGAGCGCCCGAAGGCGCGCTTGTGTATCCATGCGCCCTATTCTACCCGAGGCAGTGGGTGGGTTGCGCAACTTCGTCGGCCTGGCGAGCTTGGCCCCCGCCAGCCCTCACTCGGCGATTCGGATCCTCCCGGGGACTCCGCTCTCGATGCCCCCGACGACCGCAGCGGCCTCGCCACGATCGGAGAGTGCCGCAAGGAGCGCTTCCAGCCGCTCGGGAGCCACCGACATCAGCAGCCCGCCGCTGGTCTGCGGGTCGGCGAGCACCCCTTGCCACGCGGCATCGGCAGGCCCCCACTCGACCGCGCCCGACAGGTCGGCGATCACGTCGGCGGTCCGCCCGGGGCGCACACCATCTCGCGAGTACTCGAGCGCGCGCTCCCACACAGGCACCTGCGCGAGCGACAGCCACGCCGAGCGCTGGCTGCCAAGCGCCATCTCCCGCACGTGCCCCACCAGGCCGAAGCCGGTCACGTCGGTCGCGGCGTTGACGCCTGCCTCGGCCATGGCCTCAGCGGCAGCGCGGTTGAGGTGCGCCATCGACTCGATTACCTCGGCAAGCGAATCCTCGGTTTCGAAACCGGCTTTGAGCGCAGTGTTCATGATGCCGACGCCGATGCGCTTCGTGAGCACCAGCACGTCGCCATCGCGAGCGCCGATGTTGCGCACTACCTTGTCCGGGTCGCAGACCCCCATGACCGACAGGCCGTACTTGGGCTCCTTGTCGTCGATCGTGTGCCCGCCCACAACGAGCGCGCCTGCCTCGGCGCACTTGTCCGCCCCGCCGCGCAGAACCGCCGCGACGACCTCGGGGTCCATCGAGCACGGGAACGCCAGCAGGTTCATGGCGGTGAGCGGTCGTCCGCCCATCGCGTAGATGTCGGAGAGCGCGTTGGCCGCCGTGATCCGCCCGAAGTCGTAGGGATCGTCGACCATGGGCGTGAAGAAATCGACTGTGAGCAGCACCGCAGAATCGCCGAGAAGGTAGACCGCGGCATCGTCCATCGTCTCGAAGCCGACCATCAGCTCAGACGCCTGGCCTGCCTGAACGCTCCCAATCAAGGTCGCGAGGTCCGCCGGACCCCACTTGGCGGCTCAACCGGCCTTGCTCGACATCTGTGTGAGTCGGATCGGTTCCATCGCCCTCCCTTCGACGCGTGGTTCGGAGCCTACAGCAGGTTGCGCAGGGAGGCGAGATCCTCGTCGGCGGGGAAAGGTAGCGAAGGCCTCGCGAACAGGAAGCCCTGTCCGTAGACCACGCCGAGCTCCCGCAAAGTACGCAGCTCCTCGACTGTCTCGATCCCTTCGGCGATCAGCTTGACGTCCATCTTCGCAGCGAATCCAACAAGGCTGCCGACGAGCTGCTCGCGCATATGATCCGAGTCGATCCCGCGGATCAGCGACAGGTCGATCTTGAGCCACTCTGGGCAGGTCTCGGCGAGGCACTGCAGCGACCCGTATCCGGCGCCGGCATCGTCGATCGCGACGCCGAAACCGAGTGCCCTCAGGTACTCCAGGGTTGCCCGGAAGGTCACGAAATCGGTGATGGCGGTGCGCTCGGTGATCTCAAGCACGACGTTGGACGGCGAGACTCCCTGGCACGACACCAGCGTCGTGGTCATGATCTCCCTAAGCTCGGGATCGGTCACCGCCTCCGGCTCGATGTTGACGAACATCAAGCGCCCTTCAGGCATCGAGGCGGCGGTTTCTAAAGCCCGCTGGCGGCACAATCTCTCCAGCGTCAGGACCAGGTTCGTGTCGTAGGCCACCCGGAAAAGCTTGTCGGGGAACTCGAACTCCGTGTTGGCCGGGCCGCGGGAGAGTGCCTCGTACCCAATGACCGACATGTCATCAAGCTTGAGCACCGGATGCACCAGCGTGTTGATCTGGCCAGTCTCCAGGATATAGCGCAGTCGCTCCTCACGATGGGCGGCGTCGACCGCCTCACGGGTGCCTGAGTCGAAAAGCGCCCGTTCAAGCGCCCGATAGACCAGGCGCTCCAGGCGCACGTTCGAATCCTGGATGATCGTCGAGCCACCCACATAACAGCCGAACTGCCGATAGATGCCCGACTCGGTCTCGGCGATCAGCATCTCGTGGACCTTCGACTCGACCTTCTCGGCGAGCATCTGCCTGGCCTCGGGGTCCATGTGCATGGTGTTCCTGGGCGGCGAGAGGAGCACGACGAAGGCATTTCCGGCGACCATCAGCTCGGCCACGATGTCGGAGTCACGAAGCACCGAGCCCGTTATCGACTCCAGTGTCCCGGCGATCTTGCGCATCACCTCATCGAAGACCTGCCAACCGTATATCTCCTCGATCTTCGAGTACTTGACGACGTTGAGCGCCAGCAGCGAGACCTCGCCTCGCTCCTCGAGCAGCATCTTTATCCTGGGGAAGAGCAGCGGGGTGGTCGGCAGGCCGGTCACGGGATCGAACAGCAGGCGCTTGATCTCGGGATGTTCCTCGATCAGGTCCGCTAGCTCGAGCCAGGACTGCAGCAAGAACTCTGTTGTTTGCTTGAACCGGTCTTCCATCACTTCGGTATAACCCCCGAATCCACGTTTCGGTCATCACCAATGCAGAAGTCTACCACCATGAGGGCGCATCAAGGATACACGAGCCTGATCGCTTTCATGCCATGAGCTTCGAGTGGCACACCGAAGACTGCGCCTCCCACCGGCACGGCGACCCTTCCGCGCACGTCAGCGATGCCTTGGACCGGTCGCTCGAGCGTCACTTCGGCGACTACTTTCTTGGAGTCGTGGTTGAAGAGCATCAGGATGTCGTCCTCGTCGCCGGCAAAAAGCGC
>DBEG01000033.1 GCA_002293965.1 Actinobacteria bacterium UBA912
GACGATCGGCCGAAAAGGCAACTCGGACATCCGCGGTTTCGCTGTGGGGTTCCTGTCGATACTCGGGGAATTCGAGATAAAGATACCGGCGGGCTATGGGCTGCTCGTGAAAGCCCTGGTCACTGTAGACGGTGTCAGCCGTTCGATCTATCCGGATATCGACATCGCCAAGGCGGCACGCCCGTACGCGACACGCCTGATAGCTCAGGAGATGTTGCGACCGGCGCGGATCTATCAGAAGGTGCCGGATGTTGTGCGCAGCGTCATCCGCGTGATCGCGGAATGACTTAGGCGAGCACTTTGCGCTATCATCTTTTCCTTCACGCCACAACGGCGTATCCTGACCGAGTCGGGATGACGCCTTTCGGCATCAAGAGATACTTCCACTGATGTGGTTCAAACTTGAAAGGAAGCGACGTGTCAGATAGCGCCAGAGCAGAAGTCATCGAAGCCATCAAGAACAGTGAGATCGAGTTCATCCACCTGTGGTTCACAGACGTCCTCGGATTCCTGAAGACATTCGTGATCTCGGTAGACGAGATCGAGCCCGCAATGACCGAGGGGATGGGCTTCGACGGATCCTCTATCCAGGGATTCGCCCGCATCCAAGAGTCGGACATGATAGCTTTGCCCGACCCCTCAACGCTCAAGATCATGCCGTGGCGCGAAGAGGGACAGCTCGTTGCGACGATGTTCTGCGACATCATGATGCCCAACGGCGACCCGTACGAGGGCGACCCCAGGTATGTACTCAAGCGCACACTGCGCAAGGCTGCCGAAATGGGTTACACGTTCTTCGTCGGCCCTGAACTCGAGTACTACTACTTCGCCGATGATGTGTCGACCGAAGTGCTCGACAAGGCATCCTACTTCGATATGACCACCCGCGACATCGGCGTCGATCTTCGCAAGCAGACGGTGCGCTCTCTCAAGAGCTTCGACATCCAGGTCGAGTACAGCCACCACGAAGTCGGGCCGAGCCAGCACGAGATCGACCTGCGCTACGATGAGGCCCTGAGGATGGCAGACGTAGTCATGACTTATCGCCTCGTGGTCAAGGAGGTCGCGCAGGAGAACGGTGTGTATGCGACCTTCATGCCCAAGCCTATGTATGGTGAAGCGGGCAGTGGGATGCATGTGCATCAGTCATTGTTCCGCGGCAACAAGAATGCTTTCTACGATGCAAACGATCCGTTCCACCTTTCGGCAGATGCGAAGGCGTATATAGCCGGTATCCTGCATCACGCTCCGGCGATCACCGCCATCACCAATCAGTGGGTCAACTCGTACAAGCGCCTTGTTTCAGGCTTCGAGGCCCCGGTCCACATCTGTTGGGCGCATAGGAACAGGTCAGCACTGGTCCGCGTCCCGATGTATAAGCCTGGCAAAGAGGCAGCCACACGGATCGAGCTTCGCTCTCCGGACCCCGCATGCAACCCCTACCTGGCGTTCGCAGTGATGCTGGCCGCCGGACTCGACGGCATCGAGAAGGGCATGGAGCTGGCCCCCGATGTGGTGGATGACGTTTACGAGATGAGCGACAATGAGCGCGCCGAGCGCAATATAGGCCGCCTTCCCGGCGATCTCAACAACGCCATCAAGGCACTTGAGGGTAACGAACTGCTGAGAGAGACGCTCGGCGGGCCGCTGTTCAACTGGTACGTGCGCAACAAGAAGATCGAGTGGGATTCCTACCGCAGCAGAGTCACGCCGTGGGAGCTCGATGAGTACTTGCCGCTTCTGTAGCAGGTCGCCAGGGTTCCCTGAGCAACAGGAATCAGGCCTCGCTCCCAGAAAGGGAGGGGGGCCTTTCAACTTGACCGGCGGCGAGTTGCTCGGCATTGAGAGTCTCGTTCAGGCTGCCCGTGCGATAGCCCTCAAGGTCGGCCGCGGCGAAAGCGAAACCTGCAGCCTTGACGCGGGTCGAGATATCGGATCGAAGCTCCCACGCTCTGTCCATCTCGGGAGGATCTATCTCGACCCTGGCGATGTCCCCGTGGATTCGCACCCGGAACTGCCGAAAACCTAGATCGCGCAAGGCGTCTTCGGCCTGTGCGACACGCTGGAGTTTGTCTTCCGAGATGTTCTCGCCGTACGGAAAACGCGACGCAAGGCAAGCCATGCTCGGTTTGTCCCAGTTGGGCAGGCCCAGCTGCCCAGCGATTTGTCGCATCTCTGCTTTCGTCAGCCCAACATCTGCCATGGGACTCTGTACTCCGTACTCGACAGCAGCGCGGGTTCCGGGGCGAAAGTCCGAGCGATCATCGATGTTCGAGCCGTCGAGTACGCTCTCAAGCCCGCGATGGTCAGCGACTGTCCGCAGCAGACTGAACAACTCGGATTTACAGTAGAAGCAGCGGTCCGGATCGTTCCTTCGGAAGCGTGGATCGGCCAGTTCACTGGTTTCCACGACAAGGAGTCGCAGCCCAAGTTCTGCGGCGAGCTGTGTTGCGTAATCGACCTCGCGCGCCGGGTACGTATCGCTACTGGCCAAGACCGCGAGACACCGATGCCCGTGCACCACGTGTGCCGCCACGGCCAGCAAGGTGGAGTCTATACCGCCAGAGAAAGCGACAAGTACGCTCTTGTACTCGCCGAGGCGATCGAGCAGTGCATCGTACTTTTGTATGGAGTCCACGTGAGCGCCCCCAAAGTCCTGTTAGCAGAAACAGTATAGCGGGTTGGCGGACCGTGTGAACGGCGTACCTCAATTATCGGAAGAAAGAGGCGAATCGATAATACAGCGGTTGCAAGCGACCGACGAAAGGCTGCTCGCTATCAGCCGTCGGGGGTCCATCGGCAGGCGGTCTCGGAAGTCGCGTCAGTCATGCATCGCGCCATCACGAAGAGCACATCGGAAAGCCTGTTGATGTAAGCGAGCAACACAGGGTCGACAGGTTCCTCGGCGGAGCACAGTACCACGCTGCGCTCAGCGCGACGCACGACGGCGCGCGCCAGATGGAGTCGGGCGGAACGCTCGCTGCCCCCGGGTAGTACGAAAGTCGATGTTCCCGCCATCGCGCAGGCCCGCTCGTCTATGAAGCGCTCAAGTTCGGTGACGTCAGCCTGTGATACGAATGCGCCTCGGCCGACAGCATCGGGAGGTGCGGCAAGCATGGCGCAGCAGTCTAGGAGGCGATTCTGGATCGAGTGGAGGACGTCGTCGATGGTTGCGTCGGTCGGGATGTCAGAATCGAGAGCCATTCGGGCCAAGCCAAGGGCACAACTAGCCTCGTCCAGGTCCCCCAACGCTTGGATAAGTGGGCCGGACTTGCAAGCCTTTCTGCCACCTACAAGCGAGGTCTCCCCGCTGTCACCGACGCGAGTGTATATCCTGTCCGCCACCTCGGCTCCTTTCTTCGACCTACGTGTGAGTCTACCACTCCTGGGCACGCAAGGTTTCAAGGGTCTGAACCGGGAACGCTCCCAGCGAATATTTCTGTTGCACTATGCAGCACAGGCGTTCAGAATATCCCGTGTGGACACCGGCTCGCGAGGCCGGGGCGACAGGTTGAGGTTTCGACCCGTATCGGGTCGGGAGATGGGCGGGGAGTCGTGGCGGTCTACGTCGTTTTCATGGCCATACCCGTTTGTTACTCGATTTGGACCAGGGGTCGTGACTCGCCTGCGGGATACCAGCATTTCGTCATCGCTCTCATCTACCTGGCCGTAGTGATTCTCGGACTGATTGCCGCAGCAGCGTCAGGACGGTTCTCTGGTCTGAGTTTGACTGAGTGGTACGGCTGGGAGGCGGCATCGGGGGCTATGTTCGGCATCTTTCCCATTTGGTTGATTGTGGAGTCCCGCGACGCGACCAGAGCCTGGTGGCGAAGGAAAGGCTTCGCATTCGCTGTGGCAACGGTGGCGGCCTGGTTTGTGTCAGTCTTCGCAGGGGAAACGTTTGCCGTGCAATTTGCCGATGTAAATCACAGAGTGGTTGGAACCGGCATTGTGCTGATGATGACTCCGGTCGTCATCATTCTTGAGTACCTCTTCGCAAGGCGAACCACGCAGGACCCCTCGGAGGCATGAGCGGTGAACGACATGGCTAAGATCTCCTTCGATGAGCGAGGCAACCTAGGGGTCGCTCGTTTCGGTGGTTCTAGCTGTGTTTAGACAGAGGATACTCAACCACATCGCGATTGCCCTTTTGGGGATTTGGCTGCTTGCGCAGTCGACGCCTCTGGATGGCTCGATTTACCTGTTCGAACCGTCTCTGGCTTACTTCATAGGGGCCGTAATAGGATATCGGTGCTATTGGACTGAGCAGAACTTGGATCTGAGCATTCCGGTGATCATGTTTGCTTTGGGGATCGCGTCGGGGGTACTGATCGAGGACGGCAGGCTTTACTCGGGCAGTAGTCACATCCTGCTTAATGCAGGTGCAGTGATCACCGGGCTTTCCACGTCCGCCCTCCTTAGGGTAGCGCTAGAGATGCACTCCCGGTATCGCAATTTCGAGCAGCGGTGATATTACAGCGGCTCGTGTCCTACCTGAGTGGCACCAATCAGGTGCAGGGAAGACCTGCTCTCAGCAGATCAGGCACGTCCGGGCACGTTTCTTGTCGCAAGGTAGGTTTTGCCTTGCTGCCATTCTTGCGACGCTGAGCCTTATCGGTGCATACGGCAAGTATTTCACATACATCGTATGGGTAGGCTGGTCCGCGGACGTGCGTTCGTTTCTCGGCGGTAGTAGAATGATATGTTGCTCAAAATCCGATCCTCGTTAGGAGCTGTTCCTACTCCCATGTCACCTGATTCAATCTCGATCCGCGGCGCTCGCGAGCACAACCTGAAGAACATCGATGTCGACATTCCGCGCGATCGACTCGTCGTGATTACCGGGCTCTCGGGCTCTGGGAAGTCCTCGCTGGCGTTCGACACGATCTACGCCGAGGGGCAGCGGCGATACGTGGAATCCCTTTCGGCGTATGCACGGCAGTTCCTCGGCCAGATGGACAAGCCGGATGTGGATCACATCGAAGGGCTTTCGCCTGCAGTCTCGATCGACCAGAAGACCACGAGCCGCAACCCTCGCTCGACCGTCGGCACCGTGACCGAGATATACGACTATCTCCGCCTTCTCTTCGCGCGCGTCGGCATCCCCCATTGCCCGCAGTGCGGGATGCGGATCGAGCGCCAGACCAGCGACCAGATCGTGGATGCTGTCATGCGCCTTGCCGAAGGGACTCGATTCTCGGTGCTCTCGCCGGTGGTGCGTAGCCGCAAGGGCGAGCACAGCAAGCTGCTCGAGGACCTGAAGCGAGAGGGGTTCACGCGGGTGCGTGTGGACAAGGAGAGCCGCACCCTCGACGAGGACATCGTGCTGGATAAGAAGTTCAAGCACGACATCGATGTGGTGATCGACCGCATCACCATGAAGGAAACAGCCCGCTCCCGGGTCGCGGACAGCGTGGAGACCGCGCTGCGCCTCTCGGGGGGAATCGTGGTGGTCGATGTCGTCGATGGCGAGGAGCTGATGTTCTCGCAGGCACTCGCATGCCCCGAGCACGGCGTCTCACTCGACGAGCTGGCGCCGCGGGACTTCTCATTCAACAACCCGTACGGCGCCTGCCCCGACTGCGCGGGCCTCGGATCGCGACTGGAAGCTGATCCGGGGCTGATCGTCCCCGACGGCTCGCTCTCGCTGGCGCAGGGGGCGATCAAGCCCTTCTCGGGCGGGATGAACTACTTCCCGCAGCTTGTGGCCGCAGTCGCTCAGCATCTAGGCGTTGGAATGGATGTGCCCTGGGACGATCTGCCCAAGAAGGCGCGGACCGTGTTCCTGGAGGGGATGGGGGCGACCCGCATCCGCGTTGATTACGTGACTCGCGACGGCCGAGAGACCCACTGGCACTCGCGCTTTGAGGGCGCGCTGGCCCACGTGATGCGTCGGCATGTGGAGACGGAGTCCGAGGCGGTCAAACTCAAGCTCGAAGAGTACATGGCGGTCATCCCGTGCAAGTCGTGCGGGGGCGCGCGCCTGAAGCCCGCGATCCTGGCGGTGACGTTCCACGACAAGAACATCTTCGAGGTCACCAAGATGAGCGCCAAGGAATCACTCGCGTTCTTCGAAAACGTCGAGCTATTGGAGCGGGAGGCTCAGATCGCCGAGAGGGTCATCAAGGAGATCGTCGAGCGACTGCGCTTCCTTGTGGATGTCGGCCTCGACTACCTCACGCTGGAGCGGGCGACCGCGACGCTTTCCGGCGGTGAGGCCCAGCGAATCCGCCTGGCGACCCAGATCGGTTCGGGCCTGGTGGGAGTGCTCTACATCCTGGACGAGCCCTCGATCGGGCTGCACCAGCGAGACAACGCTCGGCTGATCGCCACTATGGAGCGCCTGCGGGACCTGGGCAACACGGTGATCGTCGTCGAGCACGACGAGGAGACGATCCGCGCGGCGGATTTCGTAATCGACATGGGACCGGGCGCTGGCGAGCATGGCGGCCAGATAGTGTGCGTCGGCACCCCCGAGGAGATCCTCGCTTGCACCGATTCGCTGACCGCGAGCTACCTCAACGGGCACAAGGTCATCCCCGCCTTCGAGCAGCGGTCACTTGCCGAGCGGGGCGAGATCAGGCTTCTCGGCGCTACGGCGAACAACCTCAAGGACATCGACGTGTCGATACCGCTTGGTTCGCTGACGCTCGTGACCGGGGTCAGCGGCAGCGGCAAGAGCTCGCTTGTCTCGGACACACTGGCGCCGGCACTTGCCAACAAGGTGTCGCGGGCACGCAAGCGCACGGGCGGGTATCGCAGGCTCGAAGGCGTCGACCTGATCGACAAGATCATCAACATCGACCAGTCGCCGATCGGGCGTACGCCAAGGTCGAACCCGGCTACATACACCGGCGTCTGGGACGACATCCGTTCGCTTCTGGCCAGCACGCCCGAGTCACGTGCCAGGGGATATGCTCCCGGACGCTTCTCCTTCAACGTGCACGGCGGTCGCTGCGAGGCGTGTAAGGGCGACGGGCAGATCAAGATAGAGATGCACTTCCTGCCCGATGTCCATGTCCAGTGCGAGGTGTGCAAGGGCGCCCGATACAACCGCGAGACGCTGCAGGTGACCTACCGAGGCAAGAACGTCTCCAACATCCTGGACATGACCGTCGAGGAGGCGGCGCACTTCTTCGAGAACATCCCGCCGGTAAAGAAGAAGCTTTCGACGCTCTTCGATGTCGGGCTTGGGTACCTGCGACTGGGCCAGCCGGCCACGACGCTTTCGGGTGGCGAGGCCCAGAGGGTCAAGCTCGCCAGCGAGCTGCAACGCCGAAGCACAGGCCGCACCTTCTACATCCTCGACGAGCCCACGACGGGACTGCACTTCGACGACGTCCGCCAGCTTCTCGCTGTCTTGCAGCGGCTTGTCGCCGGTGGGAACACTGTGCTTGTGATAGAGCATAATATGGACGTGATCAAAAGCGCTGACCACATCATCGATCTGGGTCCCGAGGGCGGCGACCGCGGCGGCCGGATCGTGGTCACTGGCACGCCTGCGGAGGTAGCTGCATGCCGAGAATCGCACACGGGACGCTTCCTAGCCCCGGTCCTGGAAAGAGATCACGCCTGTCAGCGCGTGTCATAGGCGCCGCTGTCGCGTTCTTCGGCGCGGCGACGTTGGCGTTCGTCATCTTCGCAGGGCAGCTCCGCCTGCCCGGAGAGTATTTCGAGATCCGTCCAACCGAGCGATCGAATCCTGCCGAGGCGAGCTTACGGAGCCTGCGGCTGGCGGGGATCGAGAATGCGACCGTGGGACTCAGCGCCGGCGGTGACATGGCGATGGTGCGCCTAGCGGTCCCGGGTTTCGACACCGCAGCCGACGCGCAGGTCGCGTGGCAGGCCGGGGTGACGGCCCTTGCGGCTGGATTCCCGGGGGCTGAGCGCTACGTGGTGCAGCTTCTGCACCAGGAGGCCGCGATCCTCGAGGTCGAGTGGCCCGCCGAGGCGGTGCGCACGGCGATCGACGGGGATGATGCCGGCCGACTCGCAGGGGATGCGGACTTCCGCTTCCTGCCCGCGGAGGCGGACGGTGAGGGCACGCCGGGAACCCGGATGCCGGTCCCTAGCATGAGTATCGATGCCGAGGCACCCGGGCACTACCTTGACGAGAAGAACCGCGCCTTCGGCCTCGCGACCCGGGAGCCGCTGGCGCTCGGCGCCGAGCTCGCGCAAAGCGCGAGCGCGATGCGGGCGGCGGCACCCGGGATCCCCGCGCTCCCAGCGGGCAGCGACGCCGGCCAGACCTGGGCGTCGATCGCCGCCGCCGCCCTGCATCGGGTGGGCGAGCCCACCCCGGCGCCCCGCGTCGAAGCGACCAGCGTGCTGTCGGAGCTCGAGGCGCTGCCGGCGGGCTTGCAGCCCGCCGAGGTCGCTCGGGTGCGCGCGATCGCGCTGGCGGCCATAGCGATCGATGGCGGGTCGCTGGGTAGCGTGCTGGCCGCCAGCCACGCGCTCGCAGAGCGCGTGGGCGCTTCGCGCCCGATCACGCGCGGCGACCTCGCGGCGGTCCGCGAG
>DBEG01000149.1:0-11112 GCA_002293965.1 Actinobacteria bacterium UBA912
CTAGCACCTCATCGGGCAGGTCGATTCCGTTATCCGAGCTCAGCGAAGGAGATGCCTCGCACCCTTTCAGTATCCGCACCCCATTGAGCACACTAGGAATAACCTTGAGATTCCAGAAATGCCAAGGATGAGCGCCCTCTGGCACGCTCGGCCCGTGGTCTGTGACCGCAATAAGCTCAAGCCCCACCATCCGTGCCGCGGCGGCATTTTCCGTGATCGTCGAGTATGCGTGACCGGAGGAGATCGTGTGTGTGTGGAGATCCGCGAGCAGGGCCATCGTGGTTATGTCGCCTTGGCCGATTGCGCCGATGAGTCGCCCGCGCTTACTCTCCAGCGGTGGTAACCGACAACGAAGTCATCGATCTGCCCGTCCAAAACCGCTTCCACGTTACCGGTTTCGATACCGGTGCGGACATCCTTGACGAGCTGATATGGATAGAGAACGTAGTTCCGGATCTGGCTGCCCCAGGAAATATCCTGTTTGACGCCACGCAATCGATCGAGCTCTTCACGACGCTTTTGTTCCTCTATTTCGAAAAGGCGCGAGCGCAGGATGGTCATCGCCGTTTCCTTGTTCTTCATCTGGCTCTTCTCGTTTTGGCAGGTAACAACGATTCCTGTGGGAAGATGCGTGATGCGCACCGCCGAATCTGTAGTGTTGACCGACTGGCCTCCAGGGCCGCTTGAGCGGTAGACATCTATGCGCAAATCCTCATCTCGCAGGTCTACCTCGATGTTTTGCGGCAAAACCGGCAAAACCTCAACGCCTGCAAACGTCGTCTGTCTGCGTTTTTTCTCATCGGTCGGAGAGATTCTTACCAGCCGATGAACACCGGCCTCGGAAGATAGCATCCCGTAAGCGTTACGACCATGCACCGTGAAAACCGCTCGATCGATCCCGATCTCCACCCCCGACGAGGCATCATGGATATCAACCTTCCAGCGCTTGAGTGCAGCGTACTTGAGATACATCTTGAAGAGCATCTCCGACCAGTCCTGAGCCTCAAGTCCGCCCTGACCAGGCAGAATTGTGATGATCGCGTCACGCGAATCGAGCTCGCCGGTAAACCAGGTGCTCACCTCAAAAGCGTCGAGGCGTTTCGTGATATCGCGAATGCCCGTTTCGACCTCAGTAGCCATCTCCTGATCGTCTTCGGCCAACGCCAGCTCATTCGATATTTCGACGTCTTCGATGGCGAGGATAAGTGATTGATACGACTCGACATCGTCTTTCGCCAGCGCCAATTCGGCCATCACGGATTGAGCCGCGCTCTGGTCCTCCCAAAACCCCACTTCAGAAGCTTCGCCTTCGAGCGCGGCGATCTTCGCGCGCTTCTCATCGATGGCGAGGTATCGGGCGGTATCTTCAGCGCGGCGAAAAAGCTCGGCTATCTCTCGGGTACGGTCAACGATCATATGAATATCTCTACCTGGCCTCAATCGCCGGTCAGACGTTGCTTCCGTGACACTTCTTGTACTTTTTACCACTACCGCAAGGGCAAGGATCGTTGCGTCCGGCACCAGCGAATGGATCCGCCTTGTCCTTCACGACTGTAACCCCGCTCTTGCCCGCGCCTGCCGATGCGGCCGCCGCGGCACCCGGAGATTGCCCTGAGCCTGCTTGAGCGGCCGCCGATTGCATCGCACCCGCAAATATAGTCTGCTCGGAAGGCGCACTGTAAACAACATCGCGCATTGAAGCCTCTGCGCTCGGCTCGGCCACAGTGACCTGAATGTGCATGAGCGTTCTGAGAAAGTCCTCGTTTATCTGGCCGACAAGTCCCGAGAACATTTCGTACGCCTCGGCTTTGTACTCGGCGAGCGGGTCGCGCTGACCCATCGCCCGAAGCCCGATTCCATCCTTGAGGTAGTCCATCTCGAGCAAATGCTCCATCCAGCGAGCGTCGATAACTCGAAGCATCACATGACGCTCAAGCTCACGTAGTTGCTCTGCCCCCAACTCCGCCTCTTTTTGCCGGAAACGGTCGAGAGCGACGGTGATGAGCTCGTCCGACAGTTCGTAAGGGTTGCCGATCTCGGCCTTACGCTTGAGAACCTCTCCGCTCAAGCCCGTGACGTCTCTGTACCAGGTCTCCAGATTGTCCCAATCCCACTCTTCAGAGTACGCGCGCTCGGGGCAGTAGAACAAAACGCCCTGGGTGATGACATCGGAAAACATCTCTTCGACGCGGCCATGAATATCCTTGCCGTCGAGTATCTGAGTGCGCTCGTTGTAGATAACCTCGCGCTGCTTGTTCATCACGTCGTCGTAGTCCAAAACATGTTTTCGCGCGGCAAAGTTCATAGCCTCCACCTGCCGCTGAGCGCTCTCTATCGCCTTGGACACCAGGCCGGCCTGAATTGGCACATCATCCGGTATCTGGGTGCGCTGCATCAGTGCGGAGATTCTATCCATCTTGTCCCCGCCAAACAGCCTCATGAGGTTATCTTCAAGGGAGAGGAAGAATTGCGAGACTCCCGGATCACCCTGGCGACCCGATCTACCTCGCAGCTGATTGTCTATGCGTCGCGACTCGTGACGCTCTGTGCCGAGAACCGCAAGGCCGCCCGCCTTCACCACGTCTACGTGCTCGGCATTGCAGATCCGCTTCGCTTCGAGCAAGGCGTCCTGACGATCCTGATCGCTCGCGTCTTCCGGCTGGATTCCGCGGCCTCTAAGCAGATCATCAACGAGGTACTCGGGGTTTCCGCCTAGTATGATGTCGGTACCTCGACCCGCCATGTTGGTTGCGATGGTAACGGCGCCAAGCCGTCCCGCCTGAGCGATTATCTGCGCTTCCTGCTCGTGAAACTTAGCGTTCAGGACATTGTGTTTGACTCCACGCTTTTGAAGCATGCGCGCGAGTAGCTCAGAGTTTTCGATCGAAATGGTGCCGACAAGCACCGGCTGGCCCGCCTTGTTGCACTCGACAATCTGATTTACAACCGCGTTTAATTTCGCCTGGAAGTTCCTATAGATAGCGTCGTTACGATCATCGCGAATCATCTGTCGATGTGTGGGAATCACCATGACCGGCAGTTCATAAATGGACCGAAACTCAGCGTCTTCGGTGACTGCGGTACCCGTCATGCCTGCTAGCTTTTCATACATCCGGAAGTAGTTTTGCAGGGTTATGGTGGCTAAGGTCTGATTCTCCTCGCGAACGTGCTGCTTCTCCTTGGCCTCGATTGACTGATGAAGACCCTCCGAATATCTCCTGCCGTACATCAGGCGACCGGTGAACTCGTCGACAATGATGACCTCGCCGTCCTTGACGACGTAATCGACATCTTTCTTGAACATGAACTGCGCCTTGAGGGCCTGCTGGAGATGATTGACCATCCGGCCGCTGGGATCCGCGTACAGATCATCTATACCAAGCCACTCCTCGATCTTTGAGATCCCTGACTCGGTAGGCGCAACAGTGCGCTTGGCTTCGTCAAGCTCAAAGTCAGTTTCCGCACGTAACCTCGGCACCACCTTAGCGAAAGCCTTGTAGGTGTCTGCAGATTTGGTTCCGGCGCCCGAGATGATAAGGGGTGTACGCGCTTCGTCGATAAGTATCGAATCGACCTCGTCGACGATGGCAAAGTGATGCCCTCGCTGAACGCGATTTCCAGGCACTACAACCATGTTGTCACGAAGATAATCGAAGCCGAATTCGCTATTTGTTCCGTAAGTCACATCCGCTTGATACGCAACTTTTCTACGCGCTGGATCCATCTGTGCCTGGATAATACCGACCTCAAGTCCGAGAAAGCGGTAAACACGCCCCATCCACTCACTGTCACGCTTTGCCAGGTAGTCATTGACGGTCACAATGTGGACCCCGTTGCCGGAAATCGCGTTGAGGTAGGCGGGCAGCGTAGCGGCGAGCGTTTTACCCTCTCCCGTCTTCATCTCAGCGATCATGCCACGGTTGAGGACCATGCCGCCAATGAGCTGAACATCAAAGTGCCGCATTTCCAGTGACCTGAAAGCGGCTTCGCGACAAAGCGCAAAAGCCTCCGGCAGCAACTCCTCGAGCGATTCACCAGCAGAGTATCTTGTCTTGAGATCGGCCGTCTTCGCCGGAAACTCATCATCTGACAGCTTCTGGACGTCGGGCTCGAGTGCATTGATCGTCTCAACTACCGCTTCGAACTCGCGCAACTGCTTGCCCTCACCGAGTGTGAGGAGCTTCGCGAGGAATTTGACCATGTTCTGTACGCTGCCTTCTCTGAATCTCCGATTGAATTTCTCTGCCCGAAAAGCGACACCGATTCTACCACAGGGCAATCAGGGTGATGTCGCTCGGTTGCGACTAGATGCAACAAGTGTGCCTTGCATGCGCGTGGGATTCGGAGCAGTGGGTGGCCGACAGCTCCCCGTCGACCGCCCATGCTCCGCTAGCACCTCGGGTTCATCTGTTTCAGTGCTACAAGCTCGGTTCGATGCCCCTCAGGAGCTCTCCCGGCTCCACACCTCAACGAACTCGAAACGGCACCTAGGTCACCCTAAAGAGGGAACCCGACAAACCAGCTCGGCGCAACCTGGCTACCGCCAGGTCAAGTTCAACATTACACAGTGAGTCTATACAGAATCTATACAGTCCGGCTCTTCCATTGAAAGAATCTGCTTGTATAGGGCAACCGTCTCTGCCGAAGGATCCAAGCCGAAATCTTCTACCAGCTTTTCCCTGCACTTCATATAGACCTCGATTGCGACACTCCTCTGTCCGGTGGAAATCAAGCACTTCATGAGACTCTGACAAAGATCTTCTCGTCCGCCATCTGCTGAAAGCCCACTCCAAGCGAACTTGAGAGCGTCGCTAGTCTTTCCAGAGTCCATCGCCAGCGTGGTCGCCTTCAGCATCGCATCTCCGAATGCGATTCTGTATCGATCTCGCTCTTCCGAAAACCAGTCCTCGTAGAGGTCGCCTGGCAGCAAGTCGCCGACGTAGATTTCGTCCAAACGCGCATAGTGTTCGATCGCTACTTCGATGTCGTTATTGCGTTCGGCCTCTGCAGCTCTTGTTATCAAACGACCGAATTCGGTGATATCCGAATCCACCATACCCGCGACCATCCTACATACCCCGCCAACGTTCTCGACGTAGGGTAACCGCTTAGCTCGAGTTGGTCGATACATCAGCGTAGCCTTCATGGCGCTCCAGATGACATACAGGTTGTTACGCGCCTTGTCGGTGGACTTGTCCGGCCAAAGACAATCATGGATCACATCCGCAGGGATGTCTTTGCCTTGTTTGACGAGTAGCATCATGAACAGCAGGCGGGCCTTGCGCTTCTTCCAGTCTTTCTCCCGAATCACACGATTCCCAACCCGAACGTCTAAACCGCCGAACATCTTCACGCGGCAAATAGGTGTGGCGTCCGAATCCTCGTCATCTTGGTGGAGCGCTTCCTCGTCACCTGTGACACGAAATGCCAGTCGCTGCCACGCATCGTCACAGCTCATGACCTCGCGGGCGGCAGCTAGGGTTCTGTCCGCATCCTGCGGCAAGACCATTCGCAATAGGTAGATGGACAAACGCCCAGGATCGATGTTCTCTGCAATGAGCCCCAGCAAGTGCGGGAATGCTCGAATGTACATGCCAGTCCACCAGTTGGAGCTCTCGGTGAGGATGTAGTCGACATGAGCGCTCAGCCGCTTCACCGCATCATCAGTGCGACCATCCCGACGGTCGATCTCGGCAAGGATTAAGGCAGCTATAAGCGCGTGTTGCGCTGCGCCAGCTTTGGTGGTCACCTTACTCACATCACCGGCCAGCTCTCTGGCTGTTTCAATCTCTCCGAGCGCCAGAAGGTTGGCTGCACGATCCAGCTTCAACAACCATTCCAGCCAAACACACGCACATGACTCCAGGTGCTCGAATGCCTTCTCCGACATTGCGAGTGCGGAATGGTAGTCGCCCATGGATCGCAGCCATACAGATCGATCCATACAACAGCGTGCTGATTCGAAGCCGTAACCCTGCGCCGAGAATCCAGCGTAGGATTCCTCGAGGAGAAGGCGGCCTTCCTCATACTTGCCTAAGCCAATATTGGCCAATGCAGAGGTGTTAATCATCCAGTATAGTAAGGTTACAAGCTCCCTAGCTCGAGATCTCTCAATGAGCGGCTCAATGAGTTCGAGTGCATAGTCCAACCGGGCCTTCTCAAGATTGAATGCTGCCAAGTTGCCCTTCATTAACATCTGCTGACTGAATGGAATATTCTCAGTATTGATTTGCTTGTATGCCTCGTGTGCTGCCGTAAAGTTTCCACTGCACAGCACTTGGATTCCGCACCAACAGTGCATTACTCTGGCCACGACTTCGGGTTTGAGCACTTCACGCTCGACCATATCTGCAGCGGCCTTCATGTATTTCATAGCCTCTTCAAAGGATCCCACCCACTGCAGGCAGGAACCCAGATGAATCAACGCCAAGGCTCGAGTGTCAGGCGATAGTCTGCCTTCAAGAGCCATTTTCAATGGCAGTATCGCCTCGCCCATCATCGCCAAATCAAACTGGAGATGAGACTTCAATAACAAAGCGTCAACTGCTACCTCTTCATTGTCTTCAATCAATGCTAATTCATGTGCCGACGAAGCCATCGTCAAGGCCTCCTGATACTTCAATTGATCGCCCAGCATTCTGGCGTTCAAGTAGAGTATCCGAGGACTGCGGGCAATCCACTTGGCCCCAAGGCAATCAAAAACTTGATTCAAGAGTCTGTAGCTACCCAAATCAAGGAGAGCCTTCCCTGAGCGCTCAGTCCATTCATATAGAGCCTGCCTGGATGCCCTCCGTACCGCCAGAGTGAACAGGGAGTCAAATCGACCTGATTCACCGAGGGCATCAAGTGTCCGCTCGAGCAATTCATTGCCATCAAAATTCAACGAGTAATCTTTTGCGAAGAGCCGATCCTCATAGACCTCGGCAGCAAGGTCGTGGATCCTGAATCGCAGCCGCCCGCCATCCTCTTCAACCGCTAGCAGCGGTATGAGTCTGGCCAACATGATCAATTTCACTCCCGAACCTTTACCCAGGACCCACTCGCTGTCGATCTCGGTTCCGGACTTAAGAAGAGCGCAGCAGAAGAGTAGCCTCTTCATATCATCATCCAACTGCTTGTCGCAAAGTTCTGTCAAATACACAGTGAGGTCCAAAGGAGTCGAACCCGAAACAGCCCCATCACGGGACAACTCGATTGTTCCCAAAGCGATGTGCCGCGCCAGAACACAGAGCGTTGCGGGCCTGCCGCCTGACATGCGCGCAAGGCAGCTGACCGTGTCCGGGTCGGGCTCGTCTGTGAGGTACCGCTCGAGGACCTGAAAACACTCAAGATCGCTCATCGAAAGGTTCTCTGCGAACAACATGGTAGCTCCGCGAAGATTACTCGGGATATCAGGGGACTCCCACCGCGTAGTGACTATTACGCGTCCGCCTTTCAAGGAGCCAAGGGCGTCAACCAGCTCCTGGATCACCCCGAAATCCGCTTCCTTGGGGACATCATCAAGAACCATGGTGATCCCGCTGTCTCCACTGATGTTAGCCAAGGCAACAAGCGCGCGGTCGGCCATGTCGACAGCGCTTAACGGCTTCATCAGAGGCTCGTTTCTCTGCGCCTGACTGTGAGTGGGGTCGATGAGTTGCAGTAGTGCCGAATAGAACCTCTCGCGACTCCAGTCGAGGCTTGAACAATCTAGCCATACCGTGGGAGAGTCGAAAGCAGAAGCTAACTGAGAGGCAAGTACACTCTTGCCATAGCCGCTCGGAGCAGCTATCACCAAACTTGAATCGTTTGCCTGTACAAGTGGGGCGATGAGTCTTTCGCGCGCTATCGTCCCACTGAACACCGGAATAACTTGTTTCATTTTATGCATGATCACCGCCCCTAATCGCGTCCCTCCCCTTCATGCACCGTAAGGCAGTCATCATAACAAATTCTAAACAACTGCTCTATTTTGAATCACAAACATGCATCGAGAGGAAAATATATAACCCGAGCCCCATCGAAAGGAACACATCTCCAACGCTTACCATTCCCCTTATTACCCCAGGACCGGGAACTGGAATAACGTCACTAAGCCAAAGTAAAACTGTATCAGGAGACCCTGGAACATGTAGCCACGATTTTGCCACTGCCTCATTCACTAATTGGGCTGTACCGCCTATCAACTCCGCATTGGCAGACAGTACAGGCATGCCTGCGTTGGCAGTGACAACTAGCAGGTTGGCAGCGAAACCTAAGGCGATGAGAGCAAACCCGGGCTCCCGACGGTTCCAGAGGGCGACCGCCAAGCATCCCAACACCGGAGTCGCCCAAAACCCATATAGCATTACTTCCTCAGTCAGGCCCCACGGCAGGGCCGTTGCCAGCACCTGTACTGCGAAGAGGCATATAAATAGGTTGGCTCCTCGAATGCGATGGTCGCCTAGGCCCGAGAGTCTTCCGCCAGATAGTACTCCAGCCAAGACGCCCAATATAGGACCAGCCAACAGGATCATCTGTACCTTCTCTCCTTAAGAACCCGCTCCAGAGCCCGGACGACCCTCGAAGGATATGACGTCCCGGCCCCCTCCTTGATCATTTGAAGTCGCATAGCTGGGGCAAGGCCCTGTCGGGAGAGGTCATCGTACTTTGATGCGACTCCGATAATCTGAGCCATCACAAGATCGTTAGCTTCGAGAGCCAGAGAGAGCTCCGGTTTTTCTCCCTGCAGTCTAATGATGGGAGCAACGTCTGAAAGCATCTCCACCGTCGACATCATCTCTGCGCCTCGTGCGGCCACAACTTCGCGTTGCTCCTTGCCTCCGTTCGTACAATCCGGTTCAAGTCCCAGGCTTCCTATATCGTGCAACAATGCCGCCAGAGATAGACGTTCGATATCGTCCCCTTTGAATCCGAGCCTGCGACCAACCAATACGGACAGCCGGGCAACGTTGTCGGCATGTCCTTGACGGTCATCGAAGCGCAATTCAGAAACACGCGCTAATGCCGAGACCGTTGAAAGATATGCCTTGCGTAGCCCAAGGTGGAGACTGAAGCTGTGCTGCATCAACAGAAGCAGGATCAGAACTATGAAGATGGCAATCGCCCCGAGGCCTTCGTATGTGATGGCCATGACGATGCCTACGCTCACCTGAGCGAGGTATTGGAGACCGATAAGCTTTAGTATTCCGCTGAAAGCGTCTGTCAGTAAAGCCAAATCGGAGTTGCCCTCGACTACAAGATAACCGAGCATGTCAATCACGGAGTAGACGACTCCGCAGAGTGCCCCCAGAAGTAGCAGCTCAAAGCTGGGGTCGAATATCTCGAGTCGGGCACCGAGCTGTCCGTACAGCATCGCTACCATAAATGTCGCGATGATCCGGCGTCCTAGGTCCAATAGTGGAATGCGGGGTTGATCAGCCGAAGAAGATAGAGCCATCGCGGCTGCCGCCCCGAGGGATACCACCAAGACAACCGTCTCAAGAGGCAGGAGTGTGACCACCGCAACCACCACACCGGCATCTATCCGTACCTTGCTGTCTCTAGGCAGTGAGAGTGGCATCACATTGCACAGGAAGACACCAAACGCGAGAGCCAGTATCAGAAGCCACCGGGAATCCATTACGCTGTTACAAGTGACGAGAAAATATAAGGCCACCCCCGCTACGCCGGAACTGGCCAGCCTGACGCTAAGCATTGGGCTCACCATCCGCCTTCAATCGTGGCGGGTTAATGATTCCAGCATTCAACGCTGCTACGAAATGCTCCACGCAGCGAGGATCAAGATGTCCATCGGTCGCCTTTTGCAGCTCAAGCACCGCCTCCTCCACAGATGCGGTCGATCGGTACGATCTGCAGGAAGTCATGGCATCGAAAGCGTCTGCAACTGTGATGATACGTGCAGCCAGAGGGATCTCTTCCCCCACCAAGCCTAGCGGGTATCCCTTGCCATCCATTCGCTCGTGGTGGGAAGCCACTAGTGGAGTGATGTCTCCCAGGAAATCGACTTCCCCAAGAATGTTAGCAGCGACTTGAGGGTGCTTCTTGACTTCTGAGTACTCGTCCTCCGTCAAAGAGCTCGGCTTGCAGAGAGTCTCGTTCTTGAGTGCGATCTTTCCTATGTCGTGTAGCAATGCCGCCCACTCGATTCGTCTCAGCTCGACATCACCCAGGCCCATCCTCTCACCTAGGGACCGAGCGTAAGCCGCTACTCTCTGTGTGTGCCCGCTGGTGTACGGGTCCGTGGCCTCAAGTGCAGCAACGAGCGAGCGGACCGTGTCCATATATGTGTGCTGTTGCCGCTGGTAGATCATGAACGTCTGACGGGCAATCAGAAACGGAGCTAGGAGAAGCAGCAAGTAGGGCAACCCAGCAATCGCAACAAGCTGAGCGATCACTATGCCGAGCATTGCAGCAAGGGGCAGGCCTTTGGTGTAGCTAAATACGTCCGAAAGAACGGAACGAATGGATTCACCGGTCGCCAACACCAATGCTCCGGAGACAAATGCTGCATTGATTGCCGCAAAGAGCACGGCTGCTGTAATGGCCGCCAAGAACCAGGCAAATGAGTTATCCGGGGGAGCCTCCACGAAGTAAAGTGCTTCTCCCCCTAGCTGGTGGTAAGCTGTTCCCGCGGCGGCGGCTGAGATTACAAGTTGCCCGACATTGAACAGCCTTCGGTACCAGGGCTTACCAGAGTAGATGTCCGCCGACAAAGATGTCGCGGCCGCAACTATAACTCCCGCAATCGGCCCTCCAAGTAAGACCGCGGCCAAATATACGGAAAATGCGAGAGATGTACTGCCGCCACCTAACAAGCGCTGCGAGAGCAGTTCAGTGACAATCGATAGTACGCTGAATGCGATAATGAGCAACAAGTCCAATTGAGGACTGCCGCCTATGACAAAATAGAGGCAGACCCCAGACATCCCGATAACAAGATAGGAGTAGATCTGTGTTCGCACGTATCTACTCCTATCTGGATAGCTCTGTCACGCTAGCGGTCTTTTCTCGGAGTGTGAAGTACTTACCACCTCAAGGCAGCTCCGCCGGCATAAAGAGCGGCGGCCAAAGCACTTAGCAGAACAAGAATGCGTGTCATTTTCATGATGAGAAGACCTCCTTTTAGGAACT
>DBEG01000149.1:11547-14081 GCA_002293965.1 Actinobacteria bacterium UBA912
ATCCGCTATGTGACTGTCAAGAAATGTCCAAGACGCCGATTGATCGCGTCCAAAGTAGCCTTGACTATCGAGTCCTTGTCGTTCTGGTGAACCAGAGCAGAGCCGGAGAACGACTCCTCGCCATTGGTGGAGACCATGGTCACACATGACACCGCGACCCTCTGGCGTCCAAGCGGGATAATCGCAACGTCCTCGAGTCCGAAGCACCTCGCATCACTGATGTGCTTGTTGATTGCGTCCAGCGTTGCCAGCGCGACGAGACGCACTCTCCCAGTCTGACTCGCAGGGCCGAAGGCTTCGCCAAGGCAGGTCTCGCCATCGATGTCCAGAGAGACCGTGACAGTAGAGTGAACCCCACTCACATGGGCGTTGATCGAGAGAATCCTCACCCTGAATTCTGACTTGACCGCTTCGGTTCCGGTTGGTCCGACCACATCGCCCCCAAGTTGAGCGATGGATACCTTCTTGTGATCGATAGCGATCCCAAAACTCGCCATCAAAGTCGACTCTATGTCGCGGACCAATTGCTTGGGTGATTTATTAGGAAGTGCCAGGACGTGGATCTCTTCGATCAACCCCTCCGAGGAGACGACTACTCTTGCGGCCTGAATCTCAGCCACTTGCCCCAGAGTAATCTCGATATCCTCGATCGATACTTGAGAAGCACGTCTGTCCATACAAAGCCCCTGACTTGATCGATCTGCCGGAATCAATCAATAACTGGACACGCATTTCGCAACGCTTCCAGTCAACTCTATTCGTGAAGCTACCAGCGTGTCAACACTTCTCCGCAACTGCATAACAATCGCATAAAGATCGAGGGGCCCGGCAGCTGCCAGGCCCCTCACGGAATCTCGCGCCTATCAGCCTATCTTTGGCTCAATGAGCCCATAATCGCCGTCTTTGCGGCGATACAGGACGTTCACGGCCTCGGTCTCTGCCGAAGTGAAGACGAAGAAATCGTGACCCAACAACTCAAGCTGCAATATGGCCTCTTCGGGCATCATCGGCTTCATATCGAGCACCTTGATCTTGACGATGCTGGGGTCATCCTCGGCGGGTACGACCGGAGCAGCCGGAACCATGGGCTCAGCGGCTCTCCTCCCGGAGTGCCTGTCTAGGATCTTGCCCTTGTACTTGCGGAACTGGCGCTCCAGTTTCTCCGATACCAGGTCGATCGCAGCATACATGTCGGTAGCTGCCTCTTTGGCCCTGATGACGGGGCCTTTGGTCCACACGGTCACCTCGGCGACGTGATTGTTCTCAATCGATGGATTCTTCTCAACATAAAGCTCTATCTCGGCACGGACATGATCGCCATCCAATATCTTGGAGTTTCTTCCGATCTTGTCTTGCGCATAATCGCGGATCGCATCTGTGACTGCCATATGGCGGGCTTTGATGATCAATTCCATAGCGGACCTCCAGTGAGAAATCGGGACTATAGTCTAGCTGATGTGGCCCAGAAAATCCCGAGTGCGTTCGTGGACGGGAGCATCGAACACTTGCGCAGGCGACCCCTGCTCCACGATCAGGCCCTCATCCATGAACACGACCCTGTCGGCGACCTCACGGGCGAATCCCATCTCATGGGTGACCACGAGCATGGTCATTCCTCCGCTAGCGAGGGACTTCATGACATCCAAGACGCCGCGGACCAACTCTGGATCCAGTGCCGAGGTGACCTCATCGAAGAGCATCACATGAGGGTCCATCGCCAAGGACCTGGCGATTGCGACTCGCTGCTGTTGCCCCCCGGAGAGCTGGGACGGATAGTTATCGATCTTATCGGCGAGTCCTACGCGAGTGAGTTGCTCGCGCGCGACACGCTGCGCCTCATCCTTCGACCTTCCCAGGACGGTGCGCTGCGCCAACATCACGTTGCCCAGCGCCGTCAGGTGCGGAAACAGATTGAACGACTGGAAGACCATCCCGATGTGCTCGCGCATCTTGTTGATGTTCGTCTTGGGGTCGTTGATCATCACGTCTTCGAACCAGATCTCCCCAGCTGTGGGCTCCTCCAGCCTATTTATGCAGCGAAGCAGCGTCGATTTGCCCGAGCCGCTTGGGCCTAGAATCACGACGACCTCGCCCTTGGTTACCTCGAAGTCGACTCCTTTGAGTACTTCCAGTGATCCAAATGCCTTCCGAAGAGCCCTGATGCGGACTATCGTCTCTGATCCGGTTGCGCTCATGCGGACTCCATCTTGGGCTTCTCGGCAGATCTCCCGCCTTCTGATCGCTCGAGCCTCTCTTCGAGGACGGCGACCACGCGACCTAGCGGGATCGTGAGTAGCAGGTAGAAGACGGCCGCCACCACGTAAGCGGACATATTGAACTCGACAGCGGCGAACTGTCTCGCACGCTGAGTGATCTCGTTTATACCGACGGCCGCTAGAAGCGCTGTGTCTTTGAACAGCAGGATGAACTCGTTCATCATTGTTGGGAGGAGACGCCTGACGGTCTGAGGGATGATCACGAAGATCATCGCCTTGGGAATCGTCATCCCCAACGAGCGAGCCGCCTCCATCTGC
>DBEG01000152.1 GCA_002293965.1 Actinobacteria bacterium UBA912
TGCGATACGAGTGAGCCGCTAGACGCCGAAGGGCGAGCGTTCAGCCCTGGAAGTCGCTGGGGTCGACATCGTCGAGGAAAGCTCGGAACTCCTCGACCTGCGCCTCCTCGTCCATCTCCTGGAGCTGGTCGGCTATGATCGAGGCTTCGGTGAAGACCTCCTCGGCGACGTAGATGGGCGACCCGGTGCGAACAGCGAGTGCGATCGAGTCGCTTGGTCGCGCGTCCACTGTTAGCGAGGTGCCTTCGGAGGCCAGGATCACAGATGCGTAGAAGGTGCCGCCGTCGAGCCGAGTGATCTCGACCCGATCCACCGTTTGGCCGAGTGTGGTGATGATGTTGTGTAGCAGGTCGTGGGTCATAGGGCGCGGGGACTCGATGTTCTGCAGCGCGATGAGGATCGAGGCCGCTTCGGAGTGGCCGATCCAGATGGGGAGCAGGCGAGCAGAGGAGCCTTCCTCATCCAACGGGCGCAGGATTATCACCGGTTGATTTGAGGTGGCATCTACGGAAAGAGCAGCTATGCGGACGACTATCACGGGGCCTAGACTTCTTTATGAGACGAACTTGCATCCTAGGACATCATAAGGCAATACCGCAAACGCGTGGGAATCATAGGAAGCATCACAAACTGGGGGGCTGGTTGACAAAGATGCGGACTCGTCCTTCAGTGAGGTTACCAAACCGAGAGAAGAGAGGAGTCCGCATGTCTATGATAGTCCGTATCGAACTCGGTGTGCTAGAGATCGAGCTTCCAGAAGAAGTGACTTGTGCACAGCTCGATGCAGAGATAGAAGAGCGAACCCGAAAGATCCAACGACACGCTTTCACAGAGGCATGCTCACAACTGGAAGCCAAGAAGGTCGCGGACAGGAAGTGTCCTGGGTGTACAGGACTCATGACCATCCGCGACGTGGATCACCGAGCGGTGATGATGCTTGCGGGCGTGGCCTCGGTTCCGGTACGTCGACTCCGTTGCCCAGCGTGCGGTTATCGCAAGGCACCGCTGCAGGATTTCTTACCGACCTCGCGCCACACCCTGCCTGTGGTCGAACGTGCGCTGCGCCTGGCAACAGAGGTCGGCTACGTAAGATCGGCAGACATCCTCAGGCGACTGATGGGCGCGACTATAAGCCACGAGCAGATCAGACGCATGGCGCTTCTTGAGGCGAAGCGTCTCGGTCGTGATCTCGAACAGCAGGCTGAAGAGCTTTTCGAGTGGGGTGTGTGTCCTCCGGATGTGACCGAGCGAAAAAGCGATGACACCGTTGTGGTCGCCATGGATGGAGGGCTGGTGGCCGACCGTGGGACGAAGAAGAGCTTCGAGGCCCGTGTCGGAGTGGTCTTCTGTGGCACGGCCGATGTCTCCAAAGATAGGCGAGTACTGCGAAACCGCACCGCTCACGTCGGTATCGAGGACACACAGACCTTCGCACGCAAGATGTCGGTGCTCGCGATCCAGGCAGGCATGCTCACCGCAGGGCGAACGATCGTGATCGGTGACGGTGCGGGTTGGATCAGACGCACGGCGCGCGACTGGTTCCCCGAAAGCGTCTACGTTCTCGACCTCTACCACCTCAAACGCCGTATCAGCGAGGTCTTGGGGCAAGAGCAGGACGCGTGGTGGCATGCAGCGGTGGTCAGAGCATGCATCGAAGGACGGCCTGCAGAAGCGATAAGGGTCCTACGCGGATACGATCCGGGTGATGACGAGCGTGCAAGGCTACTCCACGAACGGTTGATCGGCTACATCCGCTCCAACGCCGAAGGTATCGAGAACTACACGCGCACGGACCTCTTCGGCTCGGGTTCTGTCGAAAAGGCGGTCGACGTCATAGTCTCCAGACGGCTGAAATGCCGAGGCATGAGCTGGCTCAAGCCCGGTGCACTTGGAATCCTCAAACTCAGGGTGTTACGCTACAACAACGAATGGGACTCTCACTGGGCGTCAAGGTTCGCGGAAGCGGCCTAACCCCCCAAGATTAGATGCTTCTGGGAGTTGCTGGTGTATCAGAAGTCGACGCCGTTGTGACGCTTGTCTTCGGCGCGCTTTGCCATCTTGGAGAGGAACTCCTGGTTGCTCTTGGTCTGCTTGAGGCCCTTGATGAGCATGTCCATGGCTCGCTCTGGAGAGTCCACCCCGTGCAGGATGCGGCGCAATCCCCAGACGAACGGCGCTTCGACCTGCTCGAGCAGCATCTCTTCCTTCCGAGTTCCCGATGCGATGACATCGATCGCAGGGAAGATGCGCTTGTCGGCCATCGAGCGGTCCAGGCGCAGCTCCATGTTGCCTGTGCCCTTGAACTCCTCGAAGATGACCTCGTCCATCTTGGAACCGGTGTCGACAAGTGCCGTCGCAAGGATCGTGAGTGAACCTCCGTGCTCGATGTTGCGAGCCGCACCGAAAAATCGCTTGGGTGGGTACAGTGCTGTCGAGTCGACGCCTCCCGAGAGGATACGGCCCGAGGCAGGAGTCGCGAGGTTGTAGGCCCTGGCCAGTCGGGTGATCGAGTCGAGCAGGATCACCACGTCGAAGCCGGATTCGACCATGCGCTTAGCGCGCTCCATGAGGAGCTCAGCAACGGCGATGTGATTCTCGCTTGGCATATCGAAGGTCGAGGAAACGACCTCGCCCTGGATCGATCGTTGCATGTCGGTGACTTCCTCAGGACGCTCGTCGACGAGCAGACACATGAGGTAGACCTCTGGGTTGTTGGCCGTGATTGAGGCGGCGATATCCTTGAGAACGGTCGTCTTGCCTGCCTTTGGGGGCGACACGATTAGACCGCGCTGCCCTTTTCCGATCGGGGCCACGAGATCCATCACTCGAGCCGTCACGAACTGAGCGCCGTGCTCAAGACGCAGCCTCTCGTCCGGATAGATCGGAGTAAGGTCGCCGAACCGCTTGCGGCCGCGTGCCTCGTCGGAAGGTACCCCGTTGACGGTATCGACTCGATGTAGTGCGGCATACTTCTCGTTATCCTTGGGTGGCCGAATCTGACCGACGATCAGGTCACCGCGCCTCAAATCCGATCTTCTGATCTGCGACATCGAACAGTAGACATCCGAATCTCCGGGAAGATAACCGTTCGTGCGTATGAAGCCGTAGCCTTCTGGCATGACGTCGAGGACGCCCTTGATCTCAGTGAATCCCTCCACTTTGACACTGGCCTGTAGCACCGCTTCGACGTAATCGGCCTTCTTCTTCAAAGGCTTCAGGTCCAGCGATAGCTCGGTCGCCATGGCCTTCAGTTCGGCTACCGTCTTGGCCTCGAGTTCGGCTTTGGTGACTGTAGGCTTAGCTTCGGCAGGTGCTCCTGCTCCACCACCGCTGCCGCCGCGACGTCCACGTTTGCGAGGTCTAGCGCTCATGAATTCTTTACCTTCTCCCAATCAGCGAGGAATGATTTGATGCCACGGTCGGTGAGGGGATGTTTTACGCACCGCTCGAGTGTGGCCATGGGTACAGTCGCTATATCGGCACCCATGAGCGCCGACTGAAGCACGTGCTGTGGATGACGCACAGAGGCTGCAATGACCTCTACTTGATGGCCGAAGTCGTAGTTGCCCAACGCCTGGACGACGTTTGCGAGATGCTCGATACCGTCTTCGGAGATGTCATCGAATCGTCCGACGAACGGCGAGACGTACGCAGCACCAGCACGTGCGGCAAGCAGCGCCTGTGGCACGGTGAAGCACAGGGTCATGTTGACGCTTATCCCTCGGTCGAAAAGCGCCTTGGTGGCGGCAAGCCCCTCGGGCATCACGGGAACTTTCACCACGACATTCGGGTGCAACGCCGCCAGCTCGACACCCTCTGCGATAATCCCGTCTCTGTCCAACGAGACCGTCTCGGCAGATACAGGGCCGTCTGCGATCTCGCAGATCTTGACGATATGAGCGTGGAACTCCTGAAGGTTGCCACCCTCCCTCGCATAAAGCGTGGGGTTGGTGGTCACCCCCGCCAGCACGCCCCAGCTTGCCGCCTCCCGAATCTCATCGAGATTGGCTGTGTCCAAGAAAAACTTCACGTGTCTTGCGCCTCCTTCTGGCTCTCACTGACGCAGCGCTTCAGCGCCGCGCATCCAACTCGTCTTCTATGGCTATCCTCACAATGTGCTCGAGCACGTCGGCGACGGTCAGATCCAGTTGATGGCTGACGATCACCGGAGTCCCATGCTCACGAGCCAGGTCCTCGATATAGTGCCCGAGGAGCCTGATGTTCCCGAAGTTCATCTTGTAACGCTCGAAGGGTCTTGTCCCTTCGGTCTGGACCTCTCGGATGAAGAAGTGGCTACGATGCGAATCTGCATCCTCCACCGAGACAACCAGCTGAACCACCCGCGCATTGCGGAAGTATCGCGGTTCGATATATCCGGGCACCAGATGGATGCCCTCCAGTACAAGGCTGTCGCCCTCCAGGACCGACCGCTCGATGAGCGCCTTGACTCCTGTCGTCACGACAGCAGTCTGCTCGCGGAATCCAACGATCAAAGGATTTGTGCCGTGCGGTACCGGAACTCGCAGGCTCTGCCATGCGTTGAACGCGCTCTCGTGGATCGCGGGCATAAGGTCCTTGGTAAAGATACCACGCATTACC
>DBEG01000166.1 GCA_002293965.1 Actinobacteria bacterium UBA912
ATCTCCGTTTTCATCGCGGCTCAATCGCGACTATCGCACCATCCTCGACATGCGCAAGCAGCCGCGTGGGGCTAGAGGCACGAAGCATGACCCGATCGCTCTGCCGAATCTGCTCAAATGCCCGTGCAGAAAGCACGGACAACTGGTCGGTCGAATTGATGCACCGAGCCCCAAGGCGCGCCCTGCGGAACTCAAGCGTCTTTCGCCTGTTCCAGACGGAGTTAATGGATGCGATCTCCGATTCCAACTTGCTCCGGTTGGCCGGACCAAGTGCTTCGAAAGCCGAAATGGACGCCTCGATGCTCTCGCGCCGAGCAATCTTCTGCTGCGAGTTCCCCGGGTACAACGAAAGAATCACCCAAGCAGCAGTCCGCGTTTCGATGCACACCGCGATGTCCCGGGCCACTTGGTCAAGTTGAATCAATCTTGACTCGACCCCTAGGCAGGCCTTCTTCGTGCCCCAACGTCCGACTTGAATCGATTCACTCGCCTTCTGTTCGTACTCCACCATGAGGTGATCCTGCACTTCGATAAGGCTGCGCTCACAGGACTCCAACTCACCTCTGGCCGCTTGCGAAAGCTCGCCGCTCCGCAGGGCCGAATGAATCTGGAGCAGATACTTATAGGTGCTCGTAATGCGAGTCCTTCGTTGGTTATCGAGAAACTGCGAGATCCCGTCTATGCCCTTCTGGATGCCCTCCAGCTTGCGGCTGATGTCAGCGAGATGCTTCTGGGCGACCAAGACAGAGGCCACGTGCCACAATGCGGTTACATTGATCGCGTGTGTGAGAGTTCCTGCATCAAACAGTCGGGCATGCTCAGCAATGCCATTGGGGCCCATGGCGAAGGCACGTAGCCCATTGCCGTCAGCCGCTGCGACGAGAGTCCCGTCAACAACCACCTCCATCAGCTGTCGGCCGGCGGCTTCCTGAGCCAACAACAGGCCCGGTACCGCCTGTAGAAGCGGACTGAGGCGATCGATCGTTCCCTTGCTCTCTGGATCCAGTGGAGCCATCGGCTCGAGTTGGCCCAACGAAGAGAGGGGCCTGATGGTAATCATTGGCGCATCAGAACTCGTACCAATAACAATTGCACTGGGTCGAGAATCTTGCGGCTCAGGGACGAGCATGGGAGGCGGTTGTATCAGCTGAGGTACTGTCGAGGGAGGCAGGGGCGATATAGCTAGGTCCTCGTTTGGAATCGGTTCCTTGGGACTAGGACGCCTGATCAGGAATAGTGTCGCCACGAGCAAAAGTATTACCACTGGTATCAGCCAAAGGAAGTTTACTTCGCTCATAAGTCCTTCATCTTTCCGCAAGAAACGAGAGCACATTGCTGGCGCGCTTAAGTGTAACGGACATCGTGCTGACGTGCGCTTGTGGCTGAGTCAATCATTCGAGGCGGACAGGCTGTCGGAGTCTGCCTGGCCATTGAAGTCAGCCGAAGACCCCTCCCCGCCTAGCCGACCGGTCGGGTCTCCCTGCACTTTGGGTAGTTCTGGCATCCGTAGAACTGGCGACCGGATTGCTCGCCCTTCGATGCAGTCCTCAGCGCCATGGACACGCCACACTTGGGGCATGCCGGCATCCCCTCCTGGGCATCCGCAGCCTCGGCTGGCAACGGAGCCGATTCCGTAGCAGCAGGAGCAGCCACCGAAAGGTGCGCCGACAGCTTTGAGGCAAGCTCGATTGGGCTGTAGCTAGCGGCTGCGGGGATCCGCAGTAGCGGAAGCGCAGCGGCGACGAATACCGCATCGACCAGAGCATCTCGCTCTTGGCGCTTCGATCGTGCATGGCTGGAATCGTCCAGCTCGATGCCGACCAAGGGCTTCATCGTCTGCGAGTCGCACAATAAGAAATCGACGTGCTTCTGCGATATGCGCCCACGCGCTCCCTGATTCTCATTCGGTCTGACCACGAAGAAGATGTCGGCGAGATTCACCTTGGGACAGATGTGGGCCCGTGCGTTCACGGCGGCGCTCAAAGCCCGGTAGAATGACAACTCCGCAGGCGACAGGAAATCATCGCGTACGCGGAATGGGAGTGCCGTGTCAGAGGGCGACGCCTCAGTTCCTATGCCGAGGAGTCGCAAGACCGCCCCCAAGCAACCGGGATTCTGGTTCGCATCCGTTCCCATGCAACCTCCTTGATCGTCGTAGTCGCACTCGTGGCGAATGCCGGATTGTCCACGAGTGCAGCGAACTGTGTTGATACCTCGGCGAGGTGAGCCGTCCTTTAGGAATGCCCTTTCGCCGGAAGCTCAATTCCAAGTGCTGCGAAGGCCAATTCCTTCATTGAGTCGTAGCGTAACCTCAAGAAGTCTAGGTAAGCTTCTCGGGTCAGAGCATCATCGCCGACTGAATCAAGCGGGATCGTCGCCGTATCTACCTTCACAAACAGGTATTTCTCGATGGCCTGGCGCTTTTTCGGGCGCGCCGATTCTTCCACTTTCGCCAAGTATTGGAGAAGATCTAGCTTGCTCTTTTCGCGGTTTGTCTGCCAGTCAAAGAGAGCCAGATTGGCAACTGCACTTATTGGCCAGCCATCCTCATCCGCCTTGGCCGGTCCAACCAATCGCGACACTGGAAAGATATGGTCGAGCTCAAAGGTCTCCTTATTCTCAGCGTTAATCGTGACAACATCAGAGTAGATATACTTCAAAAATGCGCGCGCGGATGCGGTAACGTAGGCGCGACTGCGTTGACTGAGTCGAATCTGATCGCCAAACCACTGCTCTAGCACGCGATCGAATTCATCCGACTCAAACGGCCGCACATAGTGCTTGGCGGGCGCGAGAACCCTCTGCTCCTGCTGCTCAATGACATCCCAAGCCATCTGGAAGAGACGACTGTCACCGGAGCCCCTCCAATTCTGCTGGAGCACATCCGCAAGGTAGTGTTGTGGAAGACAGCGACGGAGTGCCTCTCGGTCGGCAGTGTCACCTTCACGGATTTCCCAGGTTCCTGGAACATATTTACCGCAAAAAGCACGCGCAACCATTGAGGAAATCTGCAGGTCGGTGTGTACGGAAGCAGAAGTCGCGCTCTCCGAGTTGAGCTTCAGGCCAATGAACGGCGATAGCACATCGGAAACAAACTGCGACGATTCGAGGAGAGCGGCCTCGAAGGCACTTGGGACAAGCTTCCCGTCAGAATCACGATCTATGACCTCGGGTAACCGGTGCATCTGCGACAGTGGGAGTCGGTGGCAGATTGTTGCGAGTGCAAAGGCCACAGACTCCATCGTCGTCGGGTCGTCGCTGGCCCCGAATAGAAGCGGGTATTCGTCTGCCAGCACCTTTCCGAGCCCGAACAGGTAGTCGAACAAGCTCATCTGTTCCGGCGTACCATCTGCCTTGACGCCATTTATTGATATATTCTTTGTGGCCATGAGTGCGTAGTAGCGTTTGCGGATCGCCTCACTGACCCTCTCATTGGCTATCGTGACATTTTGATTAACCCATGAAGCAGCGAAAATCTCGTACTTTGAGAGTTTGGTTCCGGTGGCATTGATCCTCTCGAATATATCCGGAAGGTCTGAAGCAGCGCCCTCATAAAAGAGAACCGGGACATCGATCCCCGAAATGTCACACTCATCCTTCAACGCCCTCAGAAACAGCCTGATCGCATCAGCGAGATCGTCGTCCAGCGGCACCGGGTCATCAGGACAAAGCGTAGCGTTCAGCACTTTAAGCAAACCATACACGTCAAATCCGTCCCCCGCCTCTAGTGTCTCTGTGGCCGTCATCCAGTTCTCAATGACCTCACCGATGTCTCCATGCAGCTCCCGGTGGTCAGCAGCACGAACGTAAGCCTCTGCCAGTTCTGCAGGAACGTTGGTCTCCAGATCGCTCAACTTCATGAAGGCAAGTGGCCTTTGCGTATAGTCCCTGATGGCGGTCGTCCTTTGTAAGCCATCGATGAGCAAATTGATCTCAATTTCGTTTCCATTTATAGGTGGCTTGTAAAACAGCAGACTGCCAACTGGGAACCCCATTTTCAGGGAACGCACCAGCTCTGCTTGCTTCGCAGGTGACCAAACGACTCCGCGCTGGAACAGAGGCATTTTAAGCTTCGTCTTGCCCTCGTACGCGTCGCTGAATGCGGCCGCAAGCTTGCTGACAAGCCAAGACTCCACCCTTGTACTACCGACTCGAATCGCCATGCTTCCTCCTTCTGCCTGCTTTCAACAACTCAGCCAGAGCGACTTGCGGCGCCATGTCCGCCTCTCTGCCAAACAACATCTATCCACCTGGATGATAATCCGAATGTGTTGCCTCAAAGCATTTCTTTCATCCACGTCGGGATGAGCTTCGGACGCAAGCTGTGCCGCCCAAGCCTCACATTACTTGCCGCAGACATGACCTGCAGTCAATTCTGCGATCCCGCGGCTATGCTCCATCTTAGTCGCTCGACGGCTCTGTTGATCAATTTGAATTCATTTATCGATCAGCAGAATCCCAGCTCAGCGATCCAACCAGCTGAGCGAGTCCCGGATCAATCCGAACGATCTTGCCGTCGACCTCGAAAACACGACCATAGGCGTTCGCAGCGTTGGTTGTGAGGCTGGCGACTGCGCCATATGGATTCTTCGAACCTGTTGCTTCACACACCCTACCCACAAGCTCATTCCGTTCAATCCCGTCGCCAGCAGAAGCCACTATTGCGATGATCTTGTGAACGTTAAGATTCGGCTGTTCCGCCCATGACCGAATTCTGCCCTCCAGAGTGCGCTGCGTCTCGGCAGTCGCACCTCTCGCAGTACGCTCACGCGAGGGGCGCAACTTCCGCACGGTCGCCGGGTCTGGCAAAGGATCGCGCCATTCCGCCGGGTAGAAGTCCGGCTTCTCGGGACGGGGTTGCTCATCAGGCCACCATTCATAGAGCTCGAAGGCACGGTACTGAAGGGCTCTCTGTATCTCTGCCTCGTGATCCGAGAGCCCAGCCAATGCTCTAGGGATCAAAACAATGTTGGCGACGAGTGTGTGGTACCGCTCGTCGTAGCAGGTAAGCGGCCAGATATGGCACGCCTCAAATCCGACCGCCGCTCCTCGAGGCAAGCCTAGCGCCCTCTTGATCGCAACGTTCGCGTAGCTATTGTCATCCAGGCGAATGTCACCGACCAGCTGCCCGCGGGCCTCACCTTGACCAACTCGCGCTCGGCGTACACGGGGAAAGAGCGCCCCCGTCCCCGTGTCAGCAAGCAGTCTCCGGTAGTAGTCGGGGCTGACCCAGAGTCCAGTATCCGCGACTAAGAGAGACAAGTGAATGTCACGACGACGCGTGGACTCGGCCAGCAGGTCCGTTGCAACTATCCTCGAGTCCACGTGATTCCCTTTCCAGACAAAGATCCTTACATTCAAGAAGTGGCGTACCCCCTCGCCCTTCCGGGGCCAAGGATGCCGTATTGCATGATGGGTTGGACGCACTAGCGGGTCGGTGTCCTTACTAACCATCTCGAGTGCTAAGTCCCTAAATGCGCATGCACTTTCAATTGCGTGTAGCTAGTTCTCTGGGAGCAGTCCGACCAGCATCGTTGGCACGTTAATAGGTAGCACCGTCAAGCAGTCCTTGGCGACCGCGTACTCGGCCATATTGTTTACACTTGAAGGGCGCGACGGGAAGAACTGCGACGGCCTAGTGGGCACTATGAGTACCGCCAGAGACAATAAGCCGTTTGCCAATCCATACTGAAATTTGTAGTAGTCGCGGTACAGAGTTGCACTATTCCCAAACTGAACCTCGACCAAAACAAAACCCTTTTGGAAGTCGCCCGCCAATCTCGGATGCATGCTCAGAGTCGGCTGACAATCCCATCCCCGGGACTCAAATTCAGCTCTGAAGGCAAGGTTGTAGCCGGCTTGATTAAGACGCGATGCTCCGGCGAAATCGAAAACGAAATCGCCTTTCCACTCGACAGCAGCTACAGCCCCTAGGACCTCGTCAATCTCCTTCGAAAGCCCGTCTAAAAGCTTGTCGCTACAGTGGAAGAACGATGTTTTCGCCTGCACATCAATGCCCTCCTTCATTTGCGTCAGCAAACCCATGCCCGCCCCCATCATACTCCAAGCCCACTCTCCTGCGACCCCCCCACCCCCGCCGAGTGGTATCCTACCGACAGCAGCCTGCGAGCTTCTCGGCAGGTGATGTCCTGCGAGCCCTTCGGCCGTCCGCCGCGACCCGAAAAGGAGGCGACATGCCCAACGCGATCTGGAGAGGCACCATCTCTTTCGGGCTCGTCACCATCCCCGTCACGCTCCTTCCCGCCGAAAGCGCCGCGTCGCGCCTCTCGTTCCACCTGCTGGACCGCCAGGACCTCGCGCCGATCAGGCAGAAGCGCGTGAACTCCCGCACCGCCGAGGAGGTGCCCTGGGACCGCATCGTCAAGGGCCACGAGGTCACGCCCGGGCGCTGGGTCGTCATCGAGGACGGCGACTTCAAGGCGGCCAACGTCGAGGCGACGCAGACGATCGACATCCTCGCCGCCGTATCCGCCGAGGAGATCGCCCCCGAATACTTCGAGCGCCCCTACTACCTCGAGCCCACGAAGGCCGGCCGCAAGGCCTACGCTCTCCTGCGCGAAGCGCTCGCGCGGGCCGGGCGCGTGGCCCTGGGCAAGGTCGTCATCCGCACACGCCAGCGCTTGGTCGCGCTCATCCCGCGCGGCGACCTGCTGCTGCTCGCCGTGATCCGCTACCCGCACGAGCTGCGCGACGCCTCGGCGTTGGACCTGCCCTCGGCGGACCTGAAGGCTATCGGCGTCACCGAGGCCGAGCTGGCGATTGCAGCCGAACTCGTGCACGTGATCGAGGCCGACTTCGACCCGGCCGACCCGCGCTACCGCGACACCTACCACGACGAGCTGCTCGCACTCATCGAGCGCAAAGCCGAAGGCGCGGTGACCGTCGAGCCACCACCCGCCCCTTCGGCGGCTCAGGAGGCGGAGGGCGAGATCATCGACATCGCATCGCTCCTCAAGCGCTCGCTGGAGAAGGCGAAGTCCGCGCGTTCCGCCCAGAGCGGCTAGGCGACGATGCCGCTCGATCGCTATAGGGAGAAGCGCAGTTTCGGGGTGACTCCCGAGCCGGCTGGCGGCGGTGAGGCGCCGACCGGCGCGCGAATCTTCGTGGTGCAGAAGCACGCCGCGCGCAGCCTGCACTACGATTTCCGGCTCGAGACCGGCGGTGTGCTGGCGAGCTGGGCGGTGCCCAAGGGCCCGTCGCTCGACCCGGCCGACAAGCGCCTCGCGGTCCACGTCGAGGACCACCCGCTGGAGTACGCCGCGTTCGAGGGCGTCATCCCCGAGGGGCAGTACGGCGCCGGGACCGTCGAGATCTGGGATTCGGGCACGTACGAGCCGCTCGGCGA
>DBEG01000057.1 GCA_002293965.1 Actinobacteria bacterium UBA912
TGAAGCCACCATGGTCTACCTGATCCACCGGGGCGGCCGCCGGGAGCTGGCCACCGACCTCCACACCCTGGGTCTTTTCCCGCGTGACACTTGGATGCGGATGCTACGGGATGAACTCGGCCTGCAGGTCAGGGAGACGCGCCTAGACCACTTATACGATTCCAACTTGCTGGGAGAAGGCGAGTACCCCTTGACCGTGCTGTCCTGCGTAAAGGACTGACTCGCCTCTGAGGCGGGGGATAGAGGCAGCTTCCCCACGGCGCCGTAGGGGCGTATTCCGCCTAACCCCGGTAGTTAAACGGCGAGAGCGCTGGGGATGCATCCAGGAAGGGTACGCGTCAGCGAAATCATATCTACACACCACAGATGAGGCGACGCCCGTGGCCTACCGGCCTACCCTCACGAGATACTCACCACGCCCGACCTATTCCGTATTCGGAAATCACCATAAACACTAGAAACCTCCGGGCCAGGATTCCGGTCACCGACAGGGACTTCTATCTGTGGGCGGTTAGTCATTTACCCGAGACCCGAGAGCATCAGCTGCTGGCGCGGCAAGACGCGACACTTTTCGACACCGCGCGGTGCTATAATTGAGGCGAACACCTGTTCCGCTGGAGGTGCGCCATGATGTCCCTCGCCCGCCCCTTCACCCTCGCCGAGCTCGGCATCGACCCGGAACAACGGCCTGCAGCGGTTGACTGTCCACAAAAGCGGGGCAACTCCAGGGTGAACTTGGGGTAAGAGTCCATGACAAATCCCAACTGCCTAAGCTCCTCCAAAACGGCGTATGCCGCATCTGCGTCCTGGGCTCCTGCGGCACATACTTGCGCTGCTGTGAGCAAACCGTCGATCGCCATGACGATGGACTAGGCCTCTTGGTTGACTACGCAGTATACATCGGCATTCACGAGCTCCAAGAGGTAATCCTCGCCGACGTTTGATACGCGAAGGTCCGGAGATCGCCTTAGGACTGCGTGCGTATTCACCCGAGCCTCACCTCCGGTCTGAGTTGCGCGGAGTAGATCTCGCGGTATTCTGGGCAGCCTGCGAGCAGCTCTTGATGCGTTCCGCAGGCGACCACACGACCTTTGTCCATGACGTATATTCGATCCGCGTTAATGACGCTTGACAGGCGATGAGATACGATGATGCACGCGAGGTCGTTCCGCCACTCGGTCAAAGCACGGTGGATCGCCTCTTCCGTCGCTGAGTCCAGGCCGGAGGTAGCCTCGTCTAGGACCAACAGCGAAGGACGCCTAGCTAAGGCGCGCGCGATCGCTACACGTTGGCGCTGTCCAGTTGAGAGCCTGGACCCTCCCTCGCCGACAACGGTCTCAACCCCTTGAGGCATGTCCTTACAGAACTCATTGACACCAGAGTCAGCTAGCGCACGGTCCATGAGGACATCCCCGGCTGCTCCTGGATCTACTGCGAGGCGCACGTTGTCGGCAATTGATAGGTCAAAGAGGTATGCGTCACCAAAGGCCGCGGCCAACGAGGGCGAACCCTCGAACTCCGCCGCAGCCACCGGCTTGGAGTCTGCGATCACCTCACCTTTGGAGGGACGTAGAAGGCCGAGGATAACCTTCAGTAAGGTGGTCTTGCCGCAGCCCGTTTGCCCCACTACCGCCACGACCTCGCCCTTTCTTATCACGAAGTCGATACACTCCAGCGTAGGAGGAGATCCAGAGTAGCTGAATTCTATCCCCGAAAGCCGCAATTCCCCAGCGATTCTCGCTGGCGCATCCGACTGGGGTCGGGGTGGCAACCAGTCAACTAGCTCCATAACTCTTCTGGCGGCCACAAGGCTGTTCTGGATTTGGGTCTGATAGTAGGCCAGTTGGCTGACGGGGTGGATCACCCACTGTACGTACCACATGAAGGCCATGAGGCTGCCTAGGGACAAGTCACCTGCTAGCAAGCGATAGCCACCCACAGAAAGGCACAAGACTGTGGCAAGGGGCCAGAGGGCATCAAGGAAGTTGTCAAGTCCCCCGGTAAGCACCGATACAGACCGCTGGGTGCTGGCTACACCGTCGTTGGCCTGCGAAAACACC
The DNA here is from genome assembly GCA_002293965.1 of Actinobacteria bacterium UBA912. Lineage (GTDB taxonomy): Bacteria > Actinomycetota > Coriobacteriia > Anaerosomatales > UBA912 > UBA912. Next base: position 2,061 of record DBEG01000057.1, read on the forward strand.
CGCGTCTGCCTTGGCCATAGGTTGAAGACCGATATGTCTCGATAGGCCTTGACCGTTTCCAACAGGGTGTTGATCGCCTGAGTCTGAAAGGTGCGATGCTTCTCTACGGATTGCCGGCTCGCACCCGAAACCCACTTGCCAGCAACCAGCATCACGAGACCCAGTAAGAGGCAGAGCCCCAGTAAGGTAGCATCCATACGGAACAGGAACACCACAGACCAAGCGAAGATGAAGGCGTGCCTGCCCACCAGAATCAGGGGCTTAGTGATTATTTCACCCATGTTCGAGGCATCTATGACAGCTCGTGACAGGGTCTCGGATGTACCTATGCTCTCCACGCGTTCGAGCCCAGCCGTCTTGAGACGGTCGAAGACGAATCTCCGCACTTGTCGGCTCAACTCAGCCGATACAGTTCCCGAGATGACCGTAGAGCCGAATAGCGCTAGAGAACCAACCAGTCGACATGCATACCAGAGACCGACGAGCCCCAACACGGTAGTCCAGGGTCCCCCAATTGATAGGGTGTCGATAGCCGACTGCATGAACCTGACAGGATAGGCCTCCATGAGGCCTGCTATCCCTAGGGCCGCAACCAACGCCACTAGGGCCAGCCACTTACTAAGGACGAAGGCTCTGAGGATTCCCTTTAGGAACGGTTGGACGTTGCCCAATGAAATCAGTCCCCCGAACAAAGGATCAAGCCCCAGGTGTCTTCACGTCTGCAAGAGTTGCCTTAAGAAGGCCGTTCGCACGCTCCGCACTCCAACCTTCAAGCCCGATGGCGACAAGCCCCTCAAGGTATCGGTAGGGGAGTTGCATCAATCGAGTGATAGCCAGTCGCGACGGGGTCACGACGCCCACACAGTGGAGTTGTCCCGCTTTTGTGGACAGTCAACCGCTGCAGGCCGTTGCCGACAGCTTACCTGGAGCTGTGATTCGCCGGGTCCGCGCCGCCTCCTGCCCGAACTCCTCCGGGCTTAGATAGCCCAACGCCGAGTGCCGCCGCTTACGGTTGCAGAAGCCCTCGATGTAACTGAAGA
>DBEG01000015.1 GCA_002293965.1 Actinobacteria bacterium UBA912
CGGTAAAATACCCGAGGCCCCTCGACCGCGCGTAGCGCAGGACTCCACGAGCGGGTTGTTCTATCGCGGGGTCAAGTGAAGCTGCGGTCGGCCTCGGACGGTGGGTAGAGCCATGAGCGCGCGATCCGGTCGACTCACCGAATCGTTATCCTCCGAGTCACCGACGAGGTCTGGTTCCGATCATCTGTCACCCACAGCGTGACCGAGAAGGTGCCCGGAGCAGTGTAGGCGTACTCGACACGGGCACCCGAGAGCTTGTTTCCATCTCCGAACTCCCACTGGTACGAGGTTATGGCCCCGTTGTCTGTGGAGCCGACGGCGTCGAAGGTCAATCGTTGCCCCACGGTCGCCTCGGCAGGAAGATTGAAGACGGCGCGCGGCGGCCTGTCGGAAGCGCCGCCGTCGGAGACGACTATCGTGACGACGGTGGCTGTCGTCCCACTGCTGCGACCAACAGGATTCTGGCTTGACACTACGCCAGCAGGAACCCCGCGGACGTCTTTCTCTGTGATCCTGAACTGCAGCATCAGTCGGTTGAACGCAGCGATCGCTTCTTGTTTGGTCATCCCGATCACATCGGGGATCTCGACTTCAGTGGGTCCGGTGTGGGTCGGACATGGGTCAGGTAGACCTTGCGCCAGGTAGAGGCTGGTGAAGCTCTCCGGACACCACTGCCCGGCGCGCTGCCCGCTTAGGGTGCATACAGTGACTTGGGTCAGGCCCTCCGGGCGCGGGAAATCCTGGACCGGCCATGGTTCGTGGGCCGCCTTCATGAACTGCGCCCAAATCCGGGACGGAACCGAGCCGCCGGTGATGTTGCGCCCGGCGGAATCCTTGAGTTCGCGGGCCGCCTCGGGGTGGCCCACCCAGACCGCTGTGGATAGCTGGGGTGTGTAACCGACGAACCACGCATCGCCGTAATCCTGTGTCGTACCCGTTTTGCCAGCAGCGGGGCGCCCCATGCGAGCTGCGGTGGCGGTCCCGCGTGTCAGCACGCCCTTGAGCATGTCGGTGGTAAGGTAGGCGACGGCCGGGTCGAGTGCACCCACCGTCAGGGACGGTTCTGCCGAGAACAGCACGTCACCAGCGGAGTCGGTCACTTCGGCAAGGCCGAAAGGATTACTGGCGGTTCCGCCGGAGGCCAGAGTCGCGTAGGCTGAAGACATCTCAAGCGGCGAGACGCCTTGGTCCATGCCGCCCAGGGCGATTGCGGGCACGGCTTCGAACTCTGTGGTCACGCCCATGGCTTTGGCGGTTTCGACCACCTTGTCGGTCCCGACATCGAGAATCAACTCGCTGAAGATCGAGTTGACGGAGCGTTCGGTGGCGGTGCGCAGACGCATGGGGCCGCCGGGACTCGCCCCCGTGACGTCCCACGTCTGCCCGTTGGGGAGGGTGAACGCCCGCGGTCCAGACTCGAACGTCTCCTCGGTCCCGACGCCCTCGGCGAGAGCTGCGGCAAGCACGAAGGTCTTGAACGCCGAGCCGGGCTGACGTCGCCCTTGGGCGGCGACGTTGAACTGCTTCGATGCGAAGTCTCGCCCACCCACCATCGCGAGGATCTCGCCGGTCTTCGGGTCGATGGCGACAAGAGCCGCCGAAGGTCCTTCAGGATCCTCTAGGTTGTCGAGGACCGCCTTCTCGGCGGCGTTCTGGAGACGCAGGTCCAGCGTGGTTTGAACGCTGATCCCTCCTCGGAAGACGACCTCGGAGCCGAACTGATCGATCAGCTGCGCCTTGATGTACTCGACGAAGTACGGTGCCTTGGCGTCGTTATCGGGTAGCCCCGCGGTCTCGATAGGCGTCGCTTCTGCCGCAGTGTACTCCTCTTCGGTGATCAGGCCCTGGTCTCGCATCAGGCCGAGAACGGTGTTGCGGCGGTTGACGGCGTCTTCGGGATTCAGATACGGCGAGAAGCGTCCCGGGGATCGGATCACACCAGCGATGACCGCCGACTCGGTCAGAGTCAGCTCCTGGACAGGCTTTCGGAAGAATGCCTGGGAAGCGGCCTCCACGCCGTATGCGCCGTGCCCGAAGTAGATCGTGTTCATGTAGAGCTCGAGTATCTCGCGCTTGTTGAAACGATCCTCTACCTGGTAGGCGAGCACGGCCTCCATGACTTTGCGTCGGACCGTTCGCTCCGGCGTGATGAACGCATTCTTCACATACTGCTGGGTGATCGTGGATCCGCCCTGCAGTCGATCGGTCGTCAGCGAGACCCATAGAGCCCGTATGATGCCGATCGGGTCGACTCCATCGTGGGTGAAGAAACGTCTGTCCTCCGTAGCGATGACCGCATCCACCAGATCCTGAGGCATCTCGTCCAGCGGGACATCCGTGCGGTTCTGCTCTGCGAAGAGGCTCGCGAGGACCTCACCGTTGCGGTCGTATATGACCGAGGTCTGATCCCTGCCTTTCGGGTCCGCGCCCGGATCAGGCAGGTCGCGCATGATCGAGGCGAACGCCAGCCCTCCCGCCAGCAACACGAGCAACACGATGCCGAGAAGCGCCAAAAGCAGCGTGCGAGTCCTGCGCCGGCGACGCCTGGGGGCCGGCCGCTTCTTGCCGACGGGCTTCCTGGCCCGATCCGCCGAGGAAGGGCGTCGCTCGCCTCGAGCGGGTGGTCGCCTCTCACCCCGAGCCGGAGGGCGCTTACGGGGCTTTCCGCCTTCGCTTCTCGGTCGCCCATCGGCCGAGGACTCGGACCGCGGGCGCGGCCGTGGGCGGGGTTGAGGCCGGGGCTGATCCCCGGCATCACGTTTGCGTGGGTTGTCGTCTCTGTTCTGTGGGCTCATTGTTCCATCTATTGCCGAGCGTACAGGGCGCTACCGATGCTATCGACAACATCCGCCTAAGCGATAAGCGAGATGAGGCATCGGTGCCGGGCACGTGTTGCATACATGTTAGTATGACGTGCAACATACAGGCCAAACGCGAAGGGGTCGGACCCGAACGATGAGTATACCCGAATCGCAATACCATCGACTGACCAGTGGAACCGCAGAGATCGTGCCGCAGGACGCACTCCGTTCACGTCTGGAATCGGGCACCCCGCTCCGAGTCAAGCTGGGTGTGGACCCCACCGCACCCGACTTGCACCTGGGCCATGCTGTCCCGCTCCGCAAGCTGCTCCAGTTCCAGCAGGCCGGTCACCAGGTAGTGTTGATCATCGGCGACTTCACCGCACTCATCGGCGATCCGTCTGGACGCAGTACCCTCCGCCCACCCCTGAGCAAGGAGGAGGTCGACGCCCATGCCGAGACCTACCTCGCACAGGTCTTCAAGGTGCTCGATCCCGAACTCACCGAGGTCCGCCGAAACTCCGAATGGCTCTCGTGTCTCGATTTCGCCGATCTGCTGCGCCTAAGCAGCATGTTCACCGTGGCCCGCATCCTCGAGCGCGACGACTTCCAGAAGCGGTATCGCGAGGGCGTCGGGATATCCCTGCACGAGCTGCTCTATCCGCTGGCGCAGGCGTATGATTCGGTGGTGGTGAAAGCGGACGTCGAGATCGGTGGCACCGACCAGCTCTTCAACCTGCTGGCCGGGCGCGAACTCATGGAGCGTCACGGGATGCGGCCGCAAGTCTGCATGACACTCCCGCTGCTGGAGGGCACCGATGGCGTCCAGAAGATGAGCAAGTCTTACGGCAACTACGTCGGCCTCACCGATGAGCCTGCCGAGATGTTCGGCAAGATCATGTCCATCCCCGACGAGCTCATGATCAAATACTACCGCCTGTGCTCATCCATACCCGCCGAGGAGATCGACGCCATCGAGGAGGGTCTACGCGCCGATGAGCTGCATCCCGGGCAGGTCAAGCGCAGGCTCGCTCGCGATATCGTCGACATCTACCACGGCGGATCGGCCGGATCCGAGGCCGAGGCCGCATTCGATCGGGTCTTCAAGGAACACTCGATCCCTGCGGATGTGCCCGAGGTCGTTGTTGAACTGGGAGACCTCGTGCATCTTCCGGCGCTGCTCAAGGAGCTCGGACTCGTCTCTTCCAACGCCGAAGGGCGACGCATGATCGATCAGGGCGGCGTCAAAGTCGACGGAAGCGCCCTTGGCTCCGGGATCTACGACTGCCCCGCCGAAGACATTGACGGCCGAGTCATCCAGGTCGGTCGCCGCCGATTCGCCAGGCCGAAACGGAATTGACGCGGACCGGAGCAGCCTTATGCCCGCACGCTCTATATAGTATAGAGACGTCCGGGATCTATCGGGAACCTGAATCCGCTAGACTTGAGTCATCGTGTGCCCTTCAAGAAAATCTTTTGCGAATGATTGTATATTCAAGGCCGGAAATGGTATCATCCAAAGGCTCGAACCAACGGCGAGGATCAGGAATGACTTTGATAGATCGCGACCCAGGGGTGTCATCGAGGTAAGCCGACTATTATAGGACGGCTTGTCGCCTCGACGGCGCCTTTCGGAAGCATCCGGAAGGCGTTTTTCATTCCTGAACGACTGAAAGAACAAGTCGAAAAATTCTTCAAAGTTCGGTGTTGACAGCGAGAAAGCAAATGCGTAGAGTGTTCACTTGTCGCCGAAAACGCTTCGGCGGTACGAAAGCAAGGAAAGGCCCAGTAAAACGGGTATTTCTTGCGAGCACTGAACCTTGAAAACCGGATACTGTGACAAGCCAGAAGGTTTGCGCAAGCGAATCTTATGAATCGTCGATCGAGAGGGTCTGACAAAGGACCAAACCGGTTGACACAAAATTGATTCGGACACTTCGCACCCCCGTGTGAAGTCGACGAATCGATCCGGATACGAACCGGATCTACCTTCGTGAATCACAGGACTTGTCCTGTGAAACTTTCAACGGAGAGTTTGATCCTGGCTCAGGATGAACGCTGGCGGCGTGCTTAACACATGCAAGTCGAACGATTAAAGCTCACTTCGGTGAGTATATAGAGTGGCGAACGGGTGAGTAACACGTGGGAAACCTGCCCCTTTCTTCGGGATAACTCTGGGAAACTGGTGCTAATACCGAATACTCCGGGATGATCGCATGATCGACCTGGGAAAGCTTTATGTGGAAAGGGATGGTCCCGCGGCCCATTAGCTTGTTGGTGGGGTAATGGCCTACCAAGGCAACGATGGGTAGCCGAGCTGAGAGGCTGATCGGCCACACTGGGACTGAGACACGGCCCAGACTCCTACGGGAGGCAGCAGTAAGAGGTATTGGGCAATGGCCGCGAGGCTGAGGTAGCC
>DBEG01000032.1 GCA_002293965.1 Actinobacteria bacterium UBA912
GGACTTCACCGGCTCTCCCGCAAGCCCGCTCGTGATCGCGCAGGCCGACCCTCGGCTCATGGTGCAGTTGCAGTTGGTGCTCCTGGTCGCAGCGTTGCTGGTCGCCGGGTGGCTTATCGAGAGTGATCGCTGGCGGGCTGTGATGGACGTGGCCTTCGTGGCGGTGATGTGGGCGATGCTCGGGTCTGTCCTGATGTCGCCAGAGGCGCGGGCACTGCACCCCGACAATCCGGTGATGAACTCCGGGCCCGAGATCCAGACGCCGTTCTTTGCGATCCTGGCCGCCTTGTCGCTGGCGATACTGCTGCTCGTGGTGCTGGTGCAGGATCAGGTCGCGCGATCGAGGCAGGCGAAGGCATCTGCAATGGCCGCTACCACAGCTGACTGAGCTCGGGCACGCTTGAACGGGGAGTGAGTGAGAGCGCGTCGGCGCGGCAGGCCGAGCGACAGACGCCGCAGCCCCAACAGTCGACCGCGCGCAGCACAGCCGGCGCACCCTTCGACGCGGGCGGGTCGAACGCGAAGAACGGGCAGCGCTTCACGCATGCGCCGCATCCGGTGCACTTCTCCTTGTCGAGCACGGCCACGTACTCGCCGCGCCACATCGTTTTGATGTTGTGGCCGACGTTCATGCGCATAGCCAGGCAGCCGCTTTCCATGTCGCAGTTGCAGATCGCACCAATGAGCGGTGACTTGAAAGTCCACACCGAGTGCATGAGCCCGTCGCGCTCGCACTCGCGCAGCAACTCGAGCGCCTGCTCCTTCGTGAGCCGCTGCAGCGGGGCGACGTCGGGGCCGGCGTCGAATCCTGCGACGACCTCGCTCAGCGCCGAGTCGTTGGGGTGCGTGGTCACAGCGAGGCACACTGCGTTGTCTGGCTTGCCAGCGTGGGTGCGGCAGATGCACGGCAGCCGCACGATCGAGGTCGCGATGTCGAAGATCCGCTCGCACTCCTCGATCGGCACCGGCTGACCGAAGTGATGCTCCTCCTGGCGGGCGGTCACGCGCGAGCGGATGGGATCGGCGAGCTTGTTGGGCAGTACATCCAGCACCTTAGCGCCGAGCAGAGCCTTCGGGCGCATCGTCTTGAAGCCCTGAGCGAACTCGATCATGTACCCGCGACGCTCGAGGTCGGCATCTAGGTCGGCGATGTAGTTCTCGGCGCGCAGGTACCACAACCTGCCATCACCGTGCTGGGTGCAGAAGCGACACATGAGGGCTCCTCGGCGGGTAAAGGGCGGTCAGGCGGTCAGGCGGTGCCGTTCATCGCAAAAAACTACACGCTCGTCAGTCGCGGGCCGATGATAAGCGTAACAGCAAGACAGACTGGCCGGTGACAGTATAGGGCATAGGGCGGAAGTGGTGGCACAGTGAACATGATCGCGCTGCAAAAGGGCCTGGCCACAGCCGCCGAGCATGCGGACGGCGAGCACAGTGAGCTCGTCAAGTTGCTGATGAACTCGAGATGTAATGCCGAGGCGAGCCTGGCGGTCGGGATGTTGCGGGAGAGCGTGCCCGAGGCCCATCTGGTGTCGCTATGCAATCTACGTGAGTTGATCGCCGAGCTGCCCAGCGAATCCTTCCTGATCCCCGAGCGTCTCGAGATGCTCGGTCGCACGCTGGGTTATCTGGCCGAGGGCGACACGTGGCGCCTGGAGTTCGGCGATGCCCAGGCCCGGCGATGCTTGGAGTTCGTCGGCGACGGGAACCGGGTTGACTCGGTCAACCTGCACTGCGCATGGGGTTCGGCGTCGCTGGCCGGGGTGGATTCGGATTTCCTCTCGCCTGGGATGGCCGAGGCTCTGCTGACCGACACGCTTTGGGGTGAGAAGCTGGTCCAGGCCCTGTTGACCCTGGGCATGCCCCTGTCTCCGAAGTTCTACATGTGCGTGGATGATTACATGTTCGAGAACGCGGGGGCTGCGCTCGACGATATCAAGGCGATGTTCTAGGAGAACTAATCGCGCAACTCAGGGTCACAATCGTGTATCTTGATGGTGTGATAATCGAATAAGCGTCATCGGGTGCCCGTGAACCGAAGCCGTGGAGCGGACTAGGGAGCGGGAGAATAGGGAAGCTGGTGAGATTCCAGCACGGACCCGCCACTGTGATGCGGCCTGCGAAAGAGCGCAGCGTCGCCAAGTCAGGAGACCTGCCCGGTGATTGCGATGCGGCCTTCGAGGAGAAGAGGCTTGATCGCGGTGCACTCGCTTCAGGGCGGCGGCACCCGGACAAGACTGATGCTCGAAGACCCGCCTCACCACTGAGGTGGGTCTTCGCATTGGGGCCGCAAGACCAGGAAGGAGTTGTTCGTGGTAGACAAACTTCGGAAATCAGGGCTTTTGGCGGTAGTGGCGGTGATGCTGGCGGTGGCGCTCGCGCTTGTCGGCTGTGCTGCCCCCGGCGATCCCGGGAGCGACGCCAACGCGCCCGAACCGCCGGAGACGGGCTTCCCGATCACGGTGCTCGATGATGCCGGCCGAGAGGTCGAGATAGCAAGCGAGCCGATGCGCATCGTGTCGCTGGCTCCGTCGAACACCGAGATCGTGTACTCGCTGGGCATTCTCGAGCGGCTTGTGGGAGTGACAACCTTCGATGACTATCCGGCCCAGGTCGCCGAGATCGACAAGGTAGGGGACTTCATCACCCCCAACCTCGAGGCGATCGCCGCGCTCGAGCCTGATCTCGTGCTCGCCACCACAGGCATCCAGTCCGACGTGATCGAGCAGATCGAGGCTATGGGCGCTGTCGTGGTCGCGATCGACCCGCAGACGCTTGAAGCGCTATTCACGTCGATCCAGACTGTCGGGGATGCAACCGGCCAGGGTGCTGCTGCCGAGGAAGTCGTCGCTGGCATGCAGGCTGATCTCGGCGAGATCACCTCGGCGATCGGCGAGCGGGAGCCGGTGCGCTGCTTTGTCGAGATCTCGCAGAATCCGCTGTTCACGGCTGGTGCCGATACGCTTCTCAATGATCTGATCAGCGCGGCCGGTGGCCAGAACGTCATCACCGTTCCGGGCTTTGGCGCTTACTCGCTGGAGCAGATCGTGACCGATGACCCCGAGGTCTACCTCGCGACCAAGGGCTCGATGAGCGACCCGGCCGATCTCGCGAAGCGCCCCGGGTTCGCCAACCTGACTGCGGTGCGCAACGACCGCGTGTATGTACTCGATGACAACCTCGTCTCGAGGCCCGGCCCGCGTGTGGTCGAGGGCGTGCGCCAGATCGCCGAAGCCCTGCACCCCGACGCCTTCCAGTAGGCCACCAGCCGCCATGACCGCCCGGGTCCGACCCCAGGCCGCCGAGGAGCAGCTTGAAGCCGCGCGTGTGTCGCCAGCACTGGCATTCGGTGCGCTGCTCGCTGCGCTCGGTGCAGCGCTTCTGGCGGCGGTCGGATTCGGGGCGGTCTCGGTTCCACCTGCCGATGTGCTCGCTGCGATTGGGCGGGCACTCTCCGGTGTGGCCGGGCCCGTGTCCGACAACGTCATCCTCGGCATACGGCT
>DBEG01000098.1 GCA_002293965.1 Actinobacteria bacterium UBA912
CTTCGCCGTCTCGGGCACGAAGTCGAATACCGAGTCGATCTCTGCGTCCGTGACCTGGAAGACGATGTTGTGTGGCGGCAGCTTGTCTGCGTGGAAGAACTCCGGCAGCCGGTCGTCGGCAGGGCCGAATCCGGCGCGCTCGTTGAAGATGCGCTCCAGCGTGAGCGTCTCCTTGCCAAGCTGCATGAGCTCATCGACACCCCAGGTCTCGCCCGTGTGCGCCTGCGTCATCTCGTGGATCGCCGTGAAGGCCTCGGGGATATCGAGGACCGGGAACGCCACGAAGATGCAAAGCCCCAGCGAGTCGAGCATAGCCGTTGCGATCTGCAGGTTGCGCGAAAGCTCGACCTGGCCTTCGGGCTTCAAGGGATCGACGTCGCCGCCGACCTTCAGGATGTTCGTCGCCACCGCGTATCCGGCGGTGTGGTCGGCGCCCATCGTCGAGGTCGCGTACGTCACGCCGATGCCCATGACCGTGCGCGGGTCGTATGCCGGCAGCGCCTGGCCTTTGACCACTGGGATCCGCTTGGCCCCGAACGCCTTGCCCGTCGCCTCGGCACCATCGCCTATCACGCGGGTGGGCGAGCCGGGCTCGAAGACGCTGCGCAGCGCCTTGATCGCACCTTCCGAATCGCCGAAGGCGAGCTGCCCGGAGTCCATGTAGACCGCCATGGTCGCGCCGGTCTCGATCGTGTCGAGCCCGAAATCGCCGCAGATGCGGTCGAGTTCCGCGATCGCATCGAGGTCGTCGATCCCGCAGTCAGCGCCGAAGGACCACACGGTCTCGTACTCCGGCCCCTTGGTCTTGTAGTTGCCAGCCTTGTCGACCCAGTAGCGCGAGCACTGGATCACGCAACCGGTGTGACAGCCGTGCTTGACGTCCCCGCCGCGCTCGAGCGTGATCTCACGCTGACGCTCGCCGGAGGTTGCCTCGGCACCCTCGAACGAACCCGTCGAGAAGTTCCGGGTGGGCAGGCCGCCTGCCTCGGAAAGGATGTTGGTGAGCACGTTGGTGCCGTACGTCGGCAGCCCCTGACCCGAGACCGGGTGCTCCCTGAGCGCATTGGCGAAGCGGCGCATCGCGGCGTTGAAGGCGTCCTTGTCGGCATGCGGGTTGTTGGCGAGGCCCTTGTCGGAGATCACGATCGCCTTGAGGCCCTTGCTGCCCATGACCGCACCCAGACCGCCGCGGCCGGCGAACCGGTTGGGCAGGCCTTTCATGTCGGAGAACGCGATGCCCGCGCTCTTCATGCCAGCTTCGCCAGCGGGACCGTTGGTGATCGTCGAGTAGCGGTCATCTGCGGGGCGCAGCGGCTTGATTGCGTCGGTGGTGGCGTAGTTATCGAGGCCCTTCCACTCGTCGACGCGGCTGAGTGCAGCCGAACCGTCGGCATCGATCGTGAGCATGTAGAGTGCCGAAGGGTCGGCAGGCTTGCCCGTGATCACCAACGCCGAGATGCCGATGCGACCCATCGCGTGCGCGGCCTGGCCACCGGAGTTCGATTCCTTGATGCCGCCGGTGAGCGGGCTTTTCGCTCCGACCGACATGCGTCCGCCGTTGGGAGCCGTCGTTCCCCCGAGCACGCCCGGCGCGAACACGAGCACGTTGTCGGGACCTAGAGGATCAGCGGTGGGAGGCACCTCTTTGAAGACGATCGCCGAGGTGAGAGCCCGGCCCCCGTATCGCGCCCAGGCTTCAGGCAGCGCCTCCGTGGTGATGGATAGATCAGACATGTTCACGCGAAGAACCTTCTGCATTCCAACCTCCTTTGGGAAAGACGCCCGAGGCGAGCGGCAACAACAGTGACTACAGCAGCATCAGCCGCCTATGCATAATATTCCCAATGCGCGAAAGTCATATCATGATTCGGGCGAATCAATCTGCCGAAGAATCGCGCGACCTACCCGCCGAATACAGCCCCAACGTGAAGCGGTGCGGACCCGGCGTGCCGACAGGGACGAACGCGACCCGGTCGCCCGGCAGCACCGGGTGATCGAGTCCGTAGACGGTGTGATTGACGAAGACGCCTTCGATAAGGTCCGTGTCGAGCCCGAGCGAGAGCGCGATCTGCAGGGCCGCAGTACCCGAGACCTCAACCTCCAGGGTCAGCGTCGTATGCCCGTCATGCTTCAAAGCCTGCTCACGCAAGATGCCGAACAGTCGCACTGTGACAGGGTCGGAACTCGTCATCCGCGAATCAACCTTTCGAAAGCGTTTTCGGCCGATGATTGCTATACTATCAGCCAGTGACGGCGCGGACATACGCGCCGGGGGTGATTGGTGGAACTCGATGAGTGATCAGAGCACGGCAAGCGAGGATAAGCGCTCGAAGAAGAACCTGTTGTTCGCGCTATTGTTCCTGCTTGTACTGTTCATCGTCCTCTGGCTCCTTTGGGGCTGGTGGCAGACGCAACAGCCAGATGCCGGGCGTGTCGCACAAGCCGAGGAGACAGTCGTGGTGCCCGATGTCGTAGGCATCAGGCGAGCTGCTGCGGTCAATCGACTCAACATCCTGGGATTCCAGGCCGATTATCGATCTGATACCACCGTTGATGCCAGGCCCGGTGATGTGGCAGAGCAGGATCCGCCCGCCGGCACCCTGGCTGAGCGCGGCACGCTAGTGCGTCTCACGATCAGCGCTGCACCGGGGAGGGTGGACTCTCCCTTGTTCCCAGAGAACCTCGGTGACGAGCGCGAGGTTCCCAACGTGATGGGCTGGACGCTATCGACCGCCACCAACCAGCTCGAATCCGCTGGCTTCAAAGTCTCGGTCAGCGAAGGTTACAGCGATACTTTCCCACCCGATACCGTCATGCGCCAACGCCCCGACGGCGGCACCATGCTGCGCATCGGGTCCACGATCTCGATCACCATCTCCAAGGGCACCCAGACAGTAGGTCGCATCCCGACCCCAGACGTCATGGGCCTCACAGAGTCGGCAGCGATAGCACGGATCCGAGCGGCCGGACTGCGAGCGATACCCACGTATCAGCCCGCTGACGACAACAGAGTCGGTCGCGTGAACGACCAGGCTCCATACGCAGGTGAGCGCATCCGCACCGACGGCGCCGTCATCATCGTCGTGGGAGTCCCTAGGTAGCAGGGCGCCCCGCCACGTCACGCCCGCTTTGCCATCGCCCGCGTTCTCGTGTAACCTCTCATGGCCCTCCCCCCATCGAATCCGGAGTACCCATGCGCGCCAACGACGTCCGCAACATCGCGATCATCGCTCATGTCGACCACGGCAAGACTACGCTGGTCGACCGCCTCCTGCAGTCCACACAGGTCTTCCGAGACAACCAGGAAGTCCAGGAGCGCGTCTTGGACTCCAACGACCAGGAGCGCGAGCGCGGGATCACCATCCTCGCGAAGAACATCGCGGTCAACTGGCGCGACATCAAGATCAACATCATCGACACCCCCGGGCATGCCGACTTTGGCGGCGAGGTCGAGCGCGTCCTCAAGATGGCCGACGGCTGCCTGCTCATCGTCGACGCCTTCGAAGGCCCCATGCCCCAGACACGCTTCGTGCTGCGTCATGCCCTGCGCCACGGCCTCAAGCCCATGGTCGTCGTCAACAAGATCGACCGCCCGGGTTCGCGCCCGCACGAGGTCATCGGCGATGTCTTCGATCTCATGGTCGAACTCGGCGCGGACGATGCACAACTCGACTTCCCGATCATCTACACGAGCGCGGTCAACGGCTACGCGCGGCATGAGCCCGACGACGGCAACGCCGACATGGCCCCGCTGCTCGACGCGATCCTCGAGCACATCCCCGCACCCGACGTGGACCAGGAAGGTGCCGTCGCGATGCAGGTGTGCACGATCGACTACTCGGACTACGTGGGCCGGATCGCGATCGGCCGAGTGTTCTCGGGCACATTGCGC
>DBEG01000115.1 GCA_002293965.1 Actinobacteria bacterium UBA912
GAGGATTGGGTGAGCATCGGGCTCAAGGGACACATCATCGGTGTCGACTTCCCCGAGGCGTTCGCGAAGTGGCGTCTCGATGACCTTCAGGCGCTGGTCGAGGCCGAGGTCGTCGAAGAGCCCGCCGAGAAGGGCATCATCCAGTCGCTGCGCAATCTGGCCAAGAAGGCCGAGCATGTCCTGATCGCAACCGACTACGATCGCGAGGGCGAACTCATCGGTGTCGATGCCAGCCGCATCGTGCTCGCGTCCAATCCCGGAGTCGACATCGAGCGCATGCGCTACTCGGCGATCACGAAGGAAGAGATCGTGCGCGCGCTGGAGCAGAGAGGCCCGCTCGACCATGAGCTTGCCGATGCAGGCGCAAGCCGCCGCGATATCGACCTGATCTGGGGCGCCGTCCTGACGCGCTACCTGACGATCGCATCGAACATGGCGTCCAAGCGCGCCTGGGGCGACGTCCTTTCGGCGGGGCGGGTCCAGACGCCGACACTCAAGCTCATAGTGGATCGCGAGATCGAGCGCGAAGCCTTCACGCCCGAGGACTACTGGGTGGTCAAGGCCGACTTCGAGCACGACGGGACGCAGTTCGCAGGCGTCCACGAGGCCGGTCGCTTCGCAAGCGCCGAGCAGGCTGAGGCCGCTGTCGCCGCAGTGGCATCGGAGCGGTCCGCCGACGTGATCTCGCTGGTGACCAAGCGCAGGACTGTTCAACCGCCGGCACCGTTCAACACGACGTCGTTGCTTGCAGCAGCGGCCGCCGAAGGACTTTCGCCGGCTCGCACCATGCGCATCGCCGAGTCCCTCTACATGGACGGGTTCATCAGCTATCCGCGTGTCGACAACACCGTCTACCCACCAAGCCTCGACCTGGGGGCTATCCTTCGGACGCTGGAGAAGGTGCCCGCGTACCGTGAGTATGCCGGGAGTCTGAGCAGGCAGGACAAGCTCACGCCAACGCGCGGCAAGAAGGAGGCGACCGACCACCCGCCGATCCACCCGACCGGCGCGGCTGACTCCGACAAGATGAAGCCCGAGCAGTACAAGCTCTACAACCTCGTTGCGCGTCGGTTCATGGCCACACTCTCGGCCCCTGCGGTCCTGGAGAGCGCCAAGGCGACGCTGCAGGTCAACGGCGAGAGGTTCGTCGCCAAGGGTGAAGTCGTTGTCGTGCCCGGCTTTCGTGCCGTCTACCACTATGGCCAGAAGAAGGAAGAGCAGCTACCGGCACTTGTTGAGGGTGGAACCTGCGCTTTCCTCGGCAGTAGGCTGGAAGCCAAGTCGACGCAGCCGCCCGATCGATACTCGCAGGGTCGGCTGATCCAGGAGATGGAGAAGCGCGGGCTGGGCACCAAAGCGACGCGTCACGAGATCATCCAGACCCTTTATGACCGCAAGTACATCACCGGCGAGTCCCCAGAGCCCACCTGCAAGGGGCGCTCCGTCATCGATGCGCTCGTCGTGCGGGCGCAGCGGATCACCGATCCCGAGATGACGGCCGAGCTCGAAAGCGAGATGGACGCGATCTCGCACGGGCGCGCGGACCGCTCCGGCGTGGTTGGGCACTCGCGCAAGATCCTCGGCGAGGTGATGGCGTCGCTTCTGGAAAGCGTGCCCGAGGTCGGAGAGGCGCTCAAGGCCGCTGCCGATGAGGACGCCAAGGTCGGGAAGTGCCCGACCTCCGGCGACGACCTGCTGATCAAGTACTCGCCCAAGAACCGGGCGTATTTCGTCGGCTGTCAGGGGTATCCGGAGTGCACGGTGACGTATCCGCTGCCCAAGAACGCGCGGTTTGCCGCCGTGGAGGAGCCTTGCGCGACCTGCGGCGGTCCTCAGGTGAAGGTGTTGCAGTTCAAGCGCCCGGCGAGGGATCTCTGCCTCATTCCGGGTTGTCCGAGCAAGACCGGCCCTGAGATCGAGGTCGGCAAGTGCCCCTCTTGCGGGGGCACCCTGCGAGTGCGGTATTCTCAGACAGGAAGTCGCTTCGTGCGCTGCGATGCATACGACCCGAAGGAGCATCCGATCTCGTATCCGTTGCCGCAAACCGGCGACCTGGCACCGACCGACGAGCTATGCGAGCCCTGCGGGATCCCGAAGATCGTCGTGCACACCAAAAAGGGCCCGTGGAAGATCTGCATCGACCCGGCGTGCCCCGCCCGTCCGGCGCCTAAAACGACCAAGGCGCCCAAGAAAGCCGCTAGGGGTAGGGCCAAGAAGTAGCAGGATCATTTTTCCAGCCGAAGGGTGGGACTCAAATGCGCTTTCCTGAAGTGACCATAGTAGGAGCTGGCCAGGTCGGCGCTTCGGCGGCATACATGCTGCTCGCCAAGGGGCTGGCGAACGTCACCTTGATCGATGTCGCCGAAGGTCTGCCGCAGGGCAAGGCGCTGGACATGATGCACGCGAGCTCGATCGAGCACTTCGGCCCGCGCATCAAGGGCACTAACGACTACGCGATGACCGCCGGATCCGATCTGGTCGTCATCACAGCAGGGCTTCCCAGGAAGCCCGGGATGACCCGCGATGACCTGCTGGCCGCGAACTCGTCGATCGTGCGCTCTGTGGTGGAGCAGGTCGTGGCCGCATCGCCCGACGCGCTCATCATGGTGGTCACCAACCCACTCGACGTGATGACGTACCTGGCGTGGCAGGTCTCGGGACTGGACTCAAGCCGCGTGTTCGGGATGGGCGGAGTGCTGGACTCGGCGCGCTTCGAGCACGCGATCGCGGACCATCTCGGCGTAGAGGTCACCGGAGTCAAGGCGCTGGCGTGCGGATCTCATGGCGACGCGATGGTGCCGTTGCCCTCACAGGCGAGCGTGGATGGCGTGCCGCTCGCGCAGATGCTCTCGGCAGATGAGGTTGATCGCATCGTGCAACGCACCGTGTTCGGCGGCGCAGAGGTCGTCGGCCTGCTCAAGACCGGCAGCGCGTTCTACGCACCGGCGGCAAGCATCGCGCGCACCGTGGAGGCGATCTTCTCGGACACGCCCGTGGTGCTGCCAAGCTGCGTGCGCCTTTCGGGGCAGTACGGCGTCGCCGACGTGTACATGTCCGTCCCCGCCGTGATCGACCGCGAGGGCGTCAAGGAGATCATCGAGCTCGACATAACCGCCGAGGAGGCCCGCGCGCTCAAGGCGTCGGCCGACAGCATCGTCGAGACGCTCGTATCGCTCGGGCTGAGGGACTGAACAGCGATGATCGGCCCTAAGGCGATCGCCGAGGCAGTCCGCGAGGGAATCCTGCGCGCTGCATGGGAGCTGCGTCCCGATGTCCGCCTCGCGATGGAGACTGCGCTGCGTTCTGAGCGCTCGCCTCGGGGCAGGAACGTGATCAGCCAGATGCTGGAGAACGCCCGGATCGCCGAGAGCGACGGGGCTGTGCTGTGTCAGGACACCGGTGCGGTGTGGGTTTGGGTGGAGCTGGGCGAGGCGGAGATTCTCGGCGGGCCGCTACAGGCGGCGGTCGATGCCGCGGTGGCCGCAGCCTACAGGGAGGGCGGCTTGAGGACCAGCATAGTCCGCGACAGCCTCTTCGACCGAACCAACACTGGCGACAACACCCCGGCATCCATCGACGTCACGAAGAGACCGGGTTCGGGCGCGACCGTACACGTCGTGCTCAAAGGCGGAGGCTCTGATAACGCATCGGCGATCCGGATGCTGCCGCCGACAGCCGGCATCGAAGGCGTTCGCGAGCACGTCCTCGAAGCGATCCGCAGCAAAGCGCACTCGGCGTGTCCACCGCTGTTGGTGGGCGTGGGTGTGGGCGGCAGCTTCGACAGCGTTGCGAAGCTCTCGAAGCAGGCGCTGCTTCGGCCTGTCGGCAAGCCCGCCGAAAGCCAGGCCCATGCGGAGCTGGAGGCCGCGCTGCTTTCGGCGATCAACTCCACAGGCATCGGCCCGGGTGGCTTCGGGGGTGACATCACGGCCCTTGCGGTCCACGTGAAGACGGCCCCGTCGCACATCGCGTCGATGCCCGTTGCGGTCAACCTCGGCTGCTGCGCCATCCGGTCTGTGAGCGTGGAAGTCGTTGGAAGCTGAGAGGGGCCTACCGCTACAGACGCACGAGGCGGTAGAGACGGCGCGCGGCGCGTACAGGCGGCTCGCTCGCAACGGGGGTTTTCGCAGGCTGTGGGTTGCGCAGTTCGTAAGCGGAGTAGGGGACTGGCTGGTCATCGGGTTTTTGATGCCCCTTGTCACCGCGCTTTCGGGTGGCTCGGCATTGGCGGTTGCGGGCATCCTGATCGCCAAGATCGTCCCTGCGTTGTTCCTCTCCTCGTTCATAGGCGCTCTGGTCGATCGCTTCGACCGACGAAAAACCATGATCGTCGCCGACATCGTCAGGGCGGTCCTGACGCTGGCGCTGTTCTTCACCAACAACCTGGCAGCCATCTATCTCGTGGTGCTGCTCATGGAGATCGCTTCGCTCTTCTTCTTCCCGTCGAGAAGCGCCCTCATTCCGCGCCTGGTCAAGCGGGAGGACGTTCCCGCCGCTCAGGGCCTTGCATACGCCACCCAACAGGCCAGCATGGTCATCGGCCTGGCGGCCTCGGGCGCGGTGCTCGCCGGGTTCGAGTCGATCGTCGGAGGCGTGATTACAGCCGATCTTCCCATTGTGGCAAGCTTGGTCGGCCTCTTCGCTCCGGCACTTCTAGGCCCACGCGCCGGAGTGTTCATCAACTCACTCACCTTCCTGCTTTCGGCGGCTCTGATCGTCGGCATCAAGGGCGACACGCGTGTGCAGCGCACGGCTGAGCGGTTGAACTTCCGCCTGATCGGCC
>DBEG01000009.1 GCA_002293965.1 Actinobacteria bacterium UBA912
GATCACATCGACCTCACAGGCTCAAGCCCGCTTCGCGGTCCCAACGCCGAGGAGTTCGGGCCACGTTTCCCCGCGATGACGCACGCGTACACGCCTGCGTTGCGCGCGCTCGCCCACCAAGTCTCAGCCCCTCTCGGGATCGACATGCGCGAGGGCGTGTACGCAGGTGTGCGCGGCCCCGCATTCGAGACACCCGCCGAAGTCCGAATGCTGCGCACACTCGGCGCCGACGTCGTGGGCATGTCGGTGGTCCCCGAGGTCATCTCGGCGGTGCACGCCGGGATGCAAGTCCTCGGGATCGCGCTGGTCACCAACGTCGCTGCCAGCGACGACATCGGCCATGAAGCGGTACTGGAGGTCGCTGCCCAAAAGGCCCCGGCTCTGTCTCGGCTGTTCGCTGGTATACTGTCACGACTCTGAGTTTTGCCCGCCAACCCTCGGCGGTTCATACGATTGTTGCCGCCCGTGAAAGGAAGTCGAAATGCAGCATCACATCAAGGATATCGCCCTGGCCGATGCCGGAAAGGCTCGCATCGAGTGGGCTGATCGCGACATGCCTGTGCTGGAGATCATCCGCAAGCGATTCGCCGCTGAGCGGCCGCTTGAGGGCATCCGCATCTCCGCGTGCCTGCACGTGACGACCGAGACCGCGAACCTCATGCGCACTCTCGCCGATGGCGGCGCTGACGTCGTCCTTTGCGCGAGCAACCCGCTTTCCACGCAAGACGATGTCGCCGCAGCGCTGGTGCACCACTACGGTATCCGCACCTATGCGATCAAGGGCGAGGACACCGAGACCTACTACGCACACATCGATGCTTCGATCGAGCACCGGCCGCACATCACGATGGACGACGGTGCCGATGTCGTCGGCAGGATACATGCCGAGGCTCCCGAGGCGCTCGAGGACATCATCGGCGGGACCGAGGAGACCACCACAGGCGTCATCCGCCTCAAGGCGATGGCCCGCGACGGGGCGCTGAAATACCCGATCATCGCGGTCAACGAGGCCAAGACCAAGCACCTCTTCGACAACCGCTACGGCACGGGCCAGTCGACCCTTGATGGCGTGATCCGCGCGACCAACAGGCTGATTGCCGGGCGTACCGTCGTGGTCTCCGGCTACGGCTGGTGCGGTAAGGGCGTTGCGATGCGCGCCGCCGGTCTGGGCGCAGACGTCGTTGTATGCGAGATCGATCCCCTCAAGGCCCTCGAAGCTGTCATGGACGGATACCGCGTCATGCCCGCTGTCGAGGCGGCTGCCGCCTGCGACATCTGGATCACGGTCACCGGCGATATCAACGTCATCGACGTGCCGATGTTCTCGGCGATGAAGGATGGCGCAATCATCTGCAACTCCGGCCACTTCAACGTCGAGATCAACATCCGCAAGCTTCGCGAGATGGCTGTCTCGGTGCGCGAGGTCCGTCCGCTGGTCGAGGAGTTCGTGCTGTCCGACGGCCGAGTGATCTTCGTGCTCGCCGACGGCAGGCTTGTGAACCTCGCATGCGCCGAAGGACACCCAGCCAACGTCATGGACATGTCCTTCGCGAACCAGGCACTATGCGCCGAGCATATGGTCAAGCACGCTGCGAGCCTTGCGGCTGGCGTCTATGACGTGCCCGAGGAGATCGACGTCGAGGTCGCCAAGATGAAGCTCGACGCGATGGGCATCGTGATCGATGAGCTGACCGAAGAGCAGATCAAGTATCTCTCTTCCTGGGAGGAAGGCACCATCTAAATGGCTATCGAGGACATTCCCCGCACTATCTGGTGGGAAGACGGCAAAGTCCGACTGATCGATCAGTCGAGGCTTCCGCTGGTCGGCGACATCCTGGAGTGCGACAACCACGGCGGAGTCTGCTGGGCGATAAAGGGAATGGCCGTCCGAGGAGCCCCGGCACTGGGCGTTGCAGCCGCGCTCGCTATTGCAGCCTGGGCTGTCAACGAGTCGATTGATATCGACGACCACGGCGCCTTCTTTGCGGGCCTCGAAGAGGTTGTCGAAACAGTCATATCGACCCGACCTACCGCAGTGAACCTTGCTTGGGGCGCTCAGCGCATGCGGCGCCTGGCTTACGACCAGTCCGATATGCCGCTACCTGAGTTGCGTGAGTTGCTGCTCCAAGAGGCGCTTGCTATGATCTCCCAGGACGAGGAGATCAACCGTGTACTCGGCGAGAACGGTGCCGAGCTCATCAATCCTGAGTCGAGGATTCTTACGCACTGCAACGCCGGCTCGCTGGCGACCGCGTTCTTCGGCACTGCGCTGGGCGTGATCTTCACCGCACATGAGCAAGGCAAGATCGAGCACGTCTGGGTGGATGAGACCCGCCCGGTGATGCAGGGCGCGCGACTCACCTCCTGGGAGCTCATGATGGCGGGCATTCCCTGTGCGCTCATCACCGACAACATGGCCGCCTGGGTGATGCAGCAAGGTGGCGTCGATGCGGTCATCGTCGGCGCTGATCACATTGCAGCCAACGGCGACACCGCCAACAAGATCGGCACGTATGGACTTGCGGTACTCGCGCACGAGCACGGGATACCATTCTACGTCGCGGCTCCGTCGTCGACGGTGAACTTGACGATAAGCACCGGTGCCGAGATGGTCATCGAGCAGCGCTCGGAAGAAGAGGTCACGGGTGTCTCATGGGCGGCTGTGTTCGAGACTACCGACCCCGCTGAGATCCGTGCCTTCGAGGCTCTGACCAGCAAAGGACCGCACGAGTTCAGCCTCACGCGCGGACACAAACTCATGGTCGCGCGCAAAGGGGGTGCCTTCCAGCTAGATGGATGGGCTCGGATCGCACCGCTCAACGTGCCGGTCTACAACCCGGCATTCGATATCACGCCATCCAAGTACATCACGGCCATCATCACCGAGCGCGGCGTGGCTCGCCCGGATTACGAGACCTCTCTGGGACTCATGGGCATGGGTTCAGGCGCACTGCACGAGGTGCTGATCGACTAGGCGATGGACGCACTGGGAACAGCCGGGATCACTCTCGGCTTCATCGGGATGGTGGCCATCGGATGGCTGCTCCGATGGACTGGGCTCCTGAGCGCCGATGACGCTAAGCCACTGAACGTCCTGATCGTCTACATCGGCCTTCCGGCCCTCGTCTTCCAGTCGATCAGAACCGCCACCCTCGAGTGGGATATGGTTTTCATTGCCGTGTCGGCTTGGATCGTCTTCGGTGCAACGGCCCTGGTGGCATGGGGCACCGCTCGACTGATGCGTATGGCGCGACCCGTTGCGGGCGGCTTCATCCTCGCGTCGGCGCTGGGAAACACGGCTTATCTGGGCTACCCGATAGCACTTGCCCTTTTCGGCGAAGAAGGGTTGGCCCGAGCGATCTTCTACGACATCTTCGGCACCGTTGGGGCGATGCTACTGGTGGGCCTACTCATCGCCGAGAGGTTCGGGAGATCGGGTGGCCGTCGCGTCAGACCGGCACAGGAGATACTCACGTTTCCTGCGGTTATCGCCCTTGGCCTTGCGCTGTTGCTGCGGGGGGTCGAGATTCCGGTTTTGGTTAGTGATTGGTTGGACACGTTTGCGAAACTGGTTACGCCACTGATAATGATCTCAGTTGGATTGACGTTGCGAATGGGCAGCCTCCAAGAGCACATCAGGCCCTTGATGGCGCTGTCCGGTATCCGACTGGTGCTGGCTCCGATGGCGGCGTTCGTCGTTGGCTCGGTACTGCTTGAAGGCGCAGGTGCTCTTGATCAATTGGTGCTCTCGGCGGGAATGCCTTCGATGATGTTGACATTGGTGATCGGCTCACGCTTCGGCCTGGACACCGGATTCATCGCGGCGGCGATACTGGTGACGACCACGCTCTCTGTCGTCACGATCCCTGTGATGCGACTGTTGATGGGCTGACGGATCGTTCTTGGACTCGCCGACGCATCACTGGGGGAATGATGTGGCTCCAAGGGCTGCTAGAAGCGATATACCCAACCCGATGTGCGGGATGTGACCTCCCGGGCTCGCTGCTTTGTCCAGTCTGTAAGACCGCCATAGAAGCGATGATGCCACCCGATACCTGCCGCAAGTGTGGTGCGCCCCACGGTGCCCTGACCTGCACTGAGTGCTGGGAGGTCGAGTTCGCCTTCACCGAAGCCACGTGTGTGGGGTCACTCGCCAGGCCTCTTTCGAGGATCGTGACCATGTACAAGGACGGGGGAGAGGTGCGTCTTGCGCACGTGGCTGCGGACCTGCTAGCAGAGAACCTCGAAGCGTGGCATGCCTGGCCCCAGGCGATAGTGGCGATACCCGCTTCCCGCAAGGCGGTGGCGAGAAGGGGTTTCGACCACGTCGAGCTGATCGCCCAGCGGATCTCGGATGCCTGGGAGGTTCCGATTCTCAAGCCGTTGGAGTCCTCCGCACTGAAGGACCAGCGACTCCTCGGCAGGAGTGATCGCAAAACCAATACGGCAGAAGCCATCCGAGTTTCGTCTGAGGTCCAGCTCCCCGAGCGGATACTGCTGCTCGACGACGTGATCACGACCGGAGCGACGGTGGATGCGGCCGCCTCGGCATTGATCGC
>DBEG01000049.1 GCA_002293965.1 Actinobacteria bacterium UBA912
GGCATCACACCGGCCGCCGGTTTCTGTGACCCCGATGGCCGGCATCGCGATCGGCTTGATAGCGGGTGCACTCTGCTTCTTCGGCCTCTCGCTCAAAGAGCGCTTTGGCTTCGACGACGCCCTCGATGTCGTAGGCATCCACGGGGTGGGAGGGACGGTCGGCGCGATTCTGACGGGTGTGTTCGCCAGCACAGTCATAGCCCCTGGACTTGTCGATACCTTTGCCGAGGTCGGCCGCGGTGGTCTTATCCTCGAGCAAGTGATCGGTGTGGTCGCGACCATTGTGTTCTCGTTCGGTGTCAGCTTCGTACTGCTCAAAGCTATCGATCTGGTGATCGGCCTTCGCGTAGACGAAGAAGCCGAGGAGGCCGGGTGCGACCTGTCCGAGCACGCCGAGTCCGGGTATGTGCTGTAGGAGACGCGCGATGCATTCGCGTTACGAGAGGAAGGATGCTGAAGTGAAGAAGATCGAGGCTATCATCAAGTCGCACAAGTTGGAGGACGTGAAGAACGCGCTCGCGCAGTGCGGTGTAGCGGGACTTACAGCCTACGAGGTGAAGGGTTACGGCCGCCAGATGGGTCATACCGAGATTTATCGAGGCGCCGAGTACACGGTGGAATTCCGGCCCAAGGTCAAGATCGAGGTAGTGGTCGGGGACGATCTCGCACCGAAGGTGGAGGAAGCGATCATAGAGTCCGCTCGAACCGGCAAGATCGGGGACGGGAAGGTCTTCACCTACGACTGCGAGGGCGCAGTGCGCATCCGCACCGGTGAGCGCGGCCCCGAAGCCCTGTAGGCTGGGGTGCCGAGCGACTCGCGCTAGAGTTCTTCGGCGAGGGCGAGTATCTCGGCGGGTTCGGGGATATCTTGCATGCTGTGGCCGTAGTGGACGAAGCGTGCCATGCCAGCCTTGTCGATGAGCACCTGCGCAGGCATGCGTCCCAGCTTGAAGAGGTTCACTTCCTGGCCGTAGCGCTTCAGCACCGTGTGCGCCGGATCGGGCAAGCCGATGAAGGGCAGCGAGTGGTCCTTCCAGTAGCGCGCGAATGCGCGGGCGTTCTCGGGGCCTACCACGACGACCTCGATATCGCGCTTCACGAACTCAGGGTGGGTATCGCGCAACTGCGCCATGTGCCTTCGGCAGAACGGTCAAACGAAGGTGCGGTTGAAGACCAGGAGCACGTGCTTGCAGTCTCGGAAGTCCGAGAGACTCACCGGGTTGCCGGTGAAGTCGGGGAGTGTGAAATCCGGAGCGACGGCATCCAGGGCTACTCGGGACATGTCGGGCTCCTTTCAGAAGGCGGCCTGGGGATAGTATAGGGCAGAACCGCACTTCAATGCCCCGCTATGCTATTCTCAGGGCAAATGAGAACCTATACATCGAGGGGAGTCCCGGACACCCACAAGCGATTGACGACCGTCCGTTTCTATGTGGACCATGAGGGCCTCGCTCTCGAGCGGCTCGGGCAAGGAGGCTATGCATGACCCCCGCAGCCGGACCTGCAAATCACCCCCTCAACACTGTTGCTCCCTACTATACGATGTTCAAGCCGGAATTCCCGCTCTCGGCGCTCGAGGGCACTTCAGGTTGGGTGCTCGATCCTTTTTGTGGCCGAGGAACTACCAACTTCGCAGCCCGTCTGCTTGGATTGCCGACAGTGGGTGTTGATGCGAGTCCGGTGGCAGTTGCGATCGCCGCAGCGAAACTGGTGGCCACAACCGCTCAAGATACTATCGATCTCACGGAGCACCTGATTCGTACTCATCGTGATGCCGCTGAGCTACCCTTCGGCGAGTTCTGGCGTCTGGCGTATCATAGAGAGACGCTTCGCGAGATCTGTGCCGTTCGGCAGGGGTTACTGGACGCGAGTCTAATAGGCGATGCGGCCATCATGTTGCGCGCCGTTATGCTTGGAGCTTTGCACGGACCACGCGGGAAGAGCGTGCAATCTTACTTTTCCAACCAGATGCCGCGCACTTATGCCACCAAGCCCGCTGGTGCTGTGAGGTATTGGCAGGCTCGCGAAATGACTCCTCAGTACGTGTCTGTAATGGACATCGTTGAGCGCCGCGCACAGCGAGCGTGTGGTGGCGCGCCGCCTGCGGTGAGGGGCATGGTCCTGCAGGCAGACTCACGCAAGGCCAAGCTGCCAGCAAGTGTCGGTCCGTTCTCGCACGTAGTGACCTCTCCACCATATTATGGGATGCGAACTTATATGTCCGACCAATGGTTGCGGAACTGGTTTCTGGGAGGAGATGAATCACCTGACTACTCTGCCGACCGGCAACTCGACACCTCGAGTCCCGCTGCTTTCGCGAAGGATATAGCGCAGGTATGGGACAATGTGGCCGACCACTCGATAGCGGGATGTCGACTGTCAATTCGTTTCGGTGCGGTGCCCAGTGTTCCATCGGACCCAAAGGAGTTGATTTTGGATTCACTGGAGCGAGCGAGCTCCGACTGGGGGGTGCTCGCTGTCAACGATGCGGGTGCTGCCGATTCGGGCCGCCGCCAAGCGCAGCAGTTTGGATTTGTTCGCAGTAAGCCGATAACAGAAATCGACGTCACTGCGATTCTGAGGGGATAGGATGCTCAACCCAGAGGACATCGAGCTTGTCCGGAATGCCATTCGTTCCTGCGCTCAGGCAGACAAGCGGATTATAGACATCCTTTGCGAAGAAGTGAGTGCGCTCAAGTCCGCCGTGCGGGTTATCCGGCCTCGCACGACCACAGCTGTCTCGCTCGTCGCAAGTGATGGTGGTAACAACCGGCTAGAATTCGATCCTTTCCTGTTCCAGATGGTTCGTGTCGTTGACTCCTGTGGAAAGCAGCTTTGTCTGGACGTTGTTTCACCCACTACCGATACCGATGTGTTATCGCGCCGCCAGTTCGACGAAGCCCATAAGCCCACGTCAGACCTCGGGTTTCTTATGGACGAGCTAGGGGTCAAGACACATCACTTGCATGACTTGAGTCCGATGATTCCCCTAGGAATCAAAGTTCGCGAGGCGCCGGAGAAGGTAAGCACGTCCTGGGTCCAAGTGTATCGGGATCTAGTTGAGTGGGCCGTGCTGTATCGTCTGATCGTATCGCGTGACTTCGGCACGGACACGCTCGTTGTTCGTGATGGTCTGCTTCGCTCGAAGATATTCGCCGGCGATCTTTTCGTTAGAATGATGCAGCGAATCGAAGAGGCGGTTGAACGGGCCCGGAGGATCAACAAGCGCAACATCTACCTTGTCGGTATAGCGAAGCACTCGAAGGTCTTGCAGCGCTATCAGCTTGCTATGGCTCTCGAGAACGTGATCCCGGGTGGTGGGGCGCGCTACATCGCGATCCCCACCGCATTGGAGGCCAAGGCTTACAAGTGGGATGAGTGGGCGCGCGGGAGGGGCGACGCCGAGGAGGGGGCCGAGGCTGCCAAGTTCAAGGCAGGCCAGATGTTCTTCGTGCGATTCGGAGAGCGTGTCTCAGATCCAATCTGGACGATAGACTTGCTCGATTCCCAAGTCGACAGTGCCCAGGAGGTGTTCGGCCACTTGCTTTCTGATGCGATCAACGGTTTTCCAGTGCCGTATTACCCCCGTTGCCTGCAGAACGCACACGGGTTTGCGCAAGTTGCTGGCTTCGACGCCAGCATCATGCAGTACGAAGTTCTTGAGGCTGTGCGGGGATTACTGCCGGAGGAGCGCAGGCACATCCTGGATCGCGCTCAACTGGATCACGGAGATGTTTCTGAGCGGAGGTTTGGATGAGGCTTTTCCCGAAAGATAAGGTAGCCGGGGCATTTTTGGGCTTCTCGGCAGGAGGACTCGAATTCCACGCCGACCTGGTACTGCCGTATCAGA
>DBEG01000120.1 GCA_002293965.1 Actinobacteria bacterium UBA912
CGGGTTCTTGGTCATCGACTCCTTGGGCGAGGATCTTTCGGCAGCTTATTGGAAGAACGAGGCGGGTGCGCTGACGGCTTCGGCAGTGCTGGACGGCGACTCGCTGTTGTTGGTCAAGCCGCTCACCTACATGAACGTGAGCGGGAAAGCGATCGCGAAGCTGGCCTCGAAGTACGAGTATGCTGTCGACCGGATCGTCGTGGTGCATGACGACATCGACATCCCCAACGGCAGCTTGCGGGTCAAAGTGGGGGGCGGCCACGCAGGGCACAACGGACTGCGATCGATCACCGATGAACTGGGATCCGAGGGTTACATCAGGGTCAGGATCGGAGTCGGGCGCCCAGAGGGGCGGATGTCGGGAGCCGACTACGTCCTGCAGACGCTTCGGGGTGAGGCGTGGGAGGATCTGCAGGTGTCGATCGGGCAGGCCGCCGAGTGCGTGAGGCATCTGCTCGCACACGGAGTCGATTCGGCGATGCGGGAATTCAACTCGAAGCAGTAGATGCTAGCGCAGGTAAGGCATCGGGTCGACAGGACTCCCGTTGATGCGGACCTCGAAGTGCAGGTGGGGTCCTGTGGAAAAGCCGGTGGAGCCCACGGAAGCCAGGCGCTGTCCGCGCTCGACCTGTTCGCCCACCCGGACGTCGATGCTACCGGTCAAGAGGTGAGCGTAGAGGGTTGAGACCCCATTGCCGTGGTCCACGATGACCGTGACTCCGTAGCCTCTGCGATGGCCCGCTGAAACCACTACGCCGTCTTCGGCAGATACAACCGCCTCCCCGTTGATTCCGGGGCCGGCGATATCGATGCCCCAGTGCATGCGCCTAGTACCGAATATCGGGTGAGTGCGGTGACCGAAGCCGGAGGAGACCCTGTAGAACCCGGGTGTGGGCCAGGCCATCTCACCGTCGAAGGTGCCCGACCCTTGGGACATGCGGTTGCGCAACTCAGCTTCGATGCTGGCCGACTCCCGATCCTCGTCGTCTGCTAGTTTGCGGAGACGCTCAGCATTGGCGGTTGTCTCGGCAAGGAGTGTCGACTTCTGGGCTTGGGCGGCCTGTTGCTGGTTGAGGGCCGTTTGGCGCTGGGAGTTTAGTTTGCGCAAGTTGTTCTCGATGAGAGCGGCCTCTTGGCGCTTGATCTCGACGGATTCAAGTGCGAGCGCATGTTCGGCTCTGATGCGCTCTAGGTTGGCCTGGGTCTCCTCCAGTCGGAGCATGATCTCCCTGTCGGATTCCATCACCCGCTGAACGAGCGTGGTTCGTGCGATGAAGTCCCTCAGATCAGCAGCCTGGAAAATGATCTCCAGGAAGAACTCGTTGCCTTGCTTGTAAGTGGTGGTGAGTCGTTCAGATAGGAGTTCCGTCTGATTGGTGTGGTCCGCCTCGACCTTGGCGATCTCGGCCTCCTTTTGGGCGATCTTCTCCCGCAATGCTGCGACCTCGTTGTTCAGTTGAGTTGTGCGCTCGTTCGCGGCTTGAATCTGAGGCTGGAGCGCCCGGATTTCCAGGGTGAGCGCGGACATCTGCCCATCGAGCAGATCGACCTCTCGGCGCAAGACATCGGCTTCGGCTTGTTCATCAGCGGCCTGCTCCCGGGCATTCGCTGCACGCTCACGTGCTTCGGCGGCCTGCTGACGGGACTGCTCAAGCTGTGCGCGTGTAAGGCCAGGCGCCGGAACGACGGTGGCTAGTAACAATATCAGGGAGAGGAATGTCGCAAGATATGCGCGGCTTCGGTTCATGCAGTATATCCTCCGGTTGGCGTGCAGGGATTCAGTTTTACAATTGCCACGGAAGGCTTGAATCACTGGTCACTATACCATCGACGTACCTCTGGAGCAAATCCGGGGCCGACTGGGCGACTAGCGCTGACGCGACTCGGTGATCGTCCACTCGGCGCCGGTGGGGCCCTCAATCACGATGACCTGGTCATCGCTGGTGACCATCACCAGCCCCAAGCCGTGGGATCTCGCGTAGTCCTCGGCGGCTTCGGGACCCATGACGAAGAGCGCCGTCGAGAGGATGTCGGAATCCAGGGCGGATATCTCGCCGACGACGGTCAGGGAGCGCAACCCGGATGCCGGGAGCCCCGTGGCCGGGTCGAGGATGTGGTGGTAGCGGACCCCATCGCGCTCGAAGTAGCGCTGGTAGTCGCCGGATGTCGAGACCGTGAGGTTGCCGCGCGTCTCGATCGAAGCGAATGTCGACTCCGGGTCCCGCGGGTCCTCGATGCCGATGCGCCAGTGAGAGCCATCCGGCTTGCCGCCCAGCGTTATGGTCGTGCTGCCCGCAGTCACCAGCGCCGCTTGGACGTCGGGTGAGGCCGAAAGCTCAGCGGCGGCCTGATCGAGCGCGAGTCCCTTGGCGGCACCGCCGAAGTCGTAGCGACGGCTGGCGAGCGCCGCAGTCAGCTCATCCGGGGAAGGCACGTTGCGCTCTCCCTCGAAGTCGTAGAGTGCGACCACATCGAGCAAGTGGGGGGAGAAGTACTCGCCGACTCCAAGGCGCTCGATCGCTGCTAGGATGACCTGGGCTTCCTGGGGGATACTCCCGCCCTCGGCGTTGTGTCGCGCGATCGCCGAGTCGGGATCGTGGACATCCAGTGCCCGCTCGACCTCGAACATCCGCCCGTAGGCGGCGTCGATCGCCGGCCGGAGTGTCTCGGCATCCTCGACTCCTTCGGCGGGGTATGCGGTGACGCTCACGACCGTTCCCAGCGCGTTGCGCGCATCCAGAGTTGGCTTGGACGCGCTGGCGCAACCCGTTGTCGTCAGCGCCAACAAGGCGGCCAGAAGCGTGCCGAGGATGATTCGGCGCAATTCGGGCCGTCGCAAAAAAGTGGGTGCAGGAGTCATGATTCCGGATTATACTGCCACATTACTTGTCTTCGCCGGATTCCGGAGGCGCAATTTGTATCGGATCATCGAAAGACGTCAACTCTCCGACGGAGTGTTCGAGCTCTGCGTCGAAGCGCCCAGGGT
>DBEG01000054.1 GCA_002293965.1 Actinobacteria bacterium UBA912
GTCAGCTTGAACCACGCGCGTGCGAAGGCGTCCGCGAACTCGTCGGGATTCTCGAGGAAGCGCCGCGAGATCGGCTCGTAGATCGGATCGAAGCGAAGCGACAGATCGGCCGTGGTCATCATGGGCCTGAGCTTCTTGCTCGGGTCGAAGGCGTCGACGACCATGTCCTCCTCGGCGACGTCCTTGGCCAGCCACTGGTTCGCGCCGGCCGGGCTCTTCACGAGCTCCCACTCGTACTTGAAGAGCACCTTGAGGTACCCCATGTCCCACGTGACCGGATTGGGCTTCCACGCGCCTTCGATGCCGCTCGTGATCGTGTCGGCGCCTTTGCCGCTGCCAAAGCTGCTCTTCCAGCCGAAGCCCTGCTCCTCGAGGCCAGCAGCCTCGGGCTCAGGCCCGACGTGCGCCTTGTCGCCAGCGCCGTGGCTCTTGCCGAAGGTGTGTCCGCCGGCCACGAGCGCGACGGTCTCCTCGTCGTTCATGCCCATGCGGCCGAAGGTCTGCCGCACGTCTCGGCCGGAAGCGACCGGGTCGGGATTGCCGTTGGGGCCTTCGGGGTTCACGTAGATGAGGCCCATCTGCACGGCCGCGAGCGGGGTCTCGAGCTTGCGCTCGCCCGAGAAGCGCTCGTCGCCGAGCCACTCGGTCTCCGAGCCCCAGTAGATGTCCTGCTCGGGCTCCCAGATGTCCTTGCGTCCGCCGCCGAAGCCGAAAGTTTTGAAGCCCATCGACTCGAGCGCGCAGTTGCCCGCGAGGATCATGAGGTCGGCCCACGATATCTTGCGGCCGTACTTCTGCTTGACCGGCCACAGCAGGCGGCGCGCCTTGTCGAGGTTCGCGTTATCCGGCCAGCTGTTGAGCGGCGCGAACCGAAGCGACCCCGACCCGCCGCCGCCTCGGCCATCGCCGGTGCGGTAGGTGCCTGCGCTGTGCCACGCCATGCGGATCATGAGCCCGCCGTAGTGGCCGTAATCCGCTGGCCACCAATCCTGCAAGTCGGTCATGACCCTGTAGAGGTCCTGCTTGACGGCGTCGAGGTCGAGCGTCGCAAACTCGGCGGCGTAGTCGAAATCCTCGCCCATCGGGTCGCCAGCCGACGGATTCTGGTGCAGCAGACCCAGATCGAGCTGGTCAGGCCACCAGTCCTTGTTCGTGGTTGGTCGGCGTGCCGCGTGCGGGTGACCAGCACCCCCGGCCTGCCCTGAGCTGTGTTCACTCATGCGGTGTTCTCCTCTCTCGGTCCAGGCGATCAAGCCGCGCTGGAAGCGGACAGTGACACGCTACTCACAGCAAGTAGATACCCAACTCGCGCGAGCGTCGCACGGGAATTGCTGTAACATCCTTGAGTACCCAAACCCCAACGGAGGTAAACGTGAGCAGAAAGATCCTACTAGCAGCTATCAGCTTCATCGCGGTGCTGGCAGTCGGCGGAACAGCCGGATGCGCCGCAACACCTGCCGAGGAGACCACGGCCCCGCCGAGCGAACCCGGGCAGGTCTCGATGCCGCCTGAGGGCGAGACACCCGAGGCACCCGCCGCTGGAGACGTCACCGAGCTCGTCATCGAGGACATCAAGGTCGGCACCGGTGCCGAGGCTGTGGCCGGAAGCAACGTCACCGTGCACTACACCGGCTGGCTGACCGACGGCACCGAGTTCGACTCGTCCGTGGGCGGAGAGCCGTTCCAGTTCCCGCTTGGCGCAGGTCGGGTCATCCCGGGCTGGGACCAGGGCGTCGCGGGCATGAAGGTCGGCGGTCAGCGCAGGCTCACGATCCCGCCTGCCCTAGGCTACGGAGCTGCTGGAGCCGGTGGAGTGATCCCGCCGAACGCCACACTCGTCTTCGAGGTCGAGCTGATCTCGGTCCCGTAGCGCTAAACAGGCTGGCGGCGGCGCGCCCCTGCGGGGACGTCGCCCCAGCCGATGTAGCGGTTGCGCTCATCGGCGATCAGCAGACCGTCGCGCACCTCGAGGATGCGATCCGTGCGCTGCGCGACGTTTCGGTCGTGCGTGACGATGATGAAAGCCGTGCCCGTCTGCTCGTTTATCGAGCGGAACAAGTCGTAGACCAGGCCCGTGTTGGTGGTGTCGAGGTTGCCGGTTGGCTCGTCGGCAAGCACCAGCGCCGGTCGATTCACCAGCGCCCGCGCGATCGCGACCCGTTGCTTCTGCCCGCCAGAGAGCGCATTGGCGTTCTTGTCGGCGACACCCTCCAAATCCAGTAGCCCCAGCGTCTCCTCGGCACGTCGGCGAAGCTCCGCGTCGTCGGGCACGCCTGCAATGAGCGCCGGCATCACGACGTTCTCGTAGACGCTGAACTCGGGCAGCAGATGATGGAATTGGAAGACGAAGCCGATGAGCGAGTTGCGCAGCTCGGCGCGGCGCGGCTTGCCGAGCGACCCGATGTCGGTGCCGCGGTAGGTGACGGTCCCCGATGTGGGCGTGTCAAGCAGGCCCAGGAGGTTCAGTAGCGTCGACTTGCCCGAGCCCGACTGGCCGATGATGGCGGCGAACTCCGCTTCGGCGAACTCGAAGGAGACGCCCTGTAGCGCGTGCGTCGCGGTGTCGCCGGAGCCGTAGACCTTGTCGAGCGAGTCGACCACGAGGAGTGGCGCGGCCGGTGCGAGGGGCGCTTCAGCCACCTTGAATCACCTCGATCGGGTCGAGGCGCGAGGTCGAGCGCGTCGGGATGATGCTGGAGGCCAGCGCGACCGCGATGCCCACAGCCGCCGAGAAGGCGATGAATCCGGGTTCGGGCTCGATGGCGAAGTCGACGGGGACGAACGAGAACGCCCACAGCAGCAGGTATCCAAGCCCGATGCCGCCGCTGGTGCCGCCAACGCCCAGCAGCGTCGCCTGCCACAGGAAGATCCGCCCGGCGCGCGCGTCGGACATGCCCATCGCTTTGAGGATGCCGATCTGCCGCGTCTTCTGCACAGCGCTGATCGCGAGCGTCGAGGCGATGCCCAGCGCGACCGCCACCAGCACGAACGCCTGGATCATGTAGGATGACGCCGACTGGCTCTGCAGCGCCGAAAGCAGGTCGGCGTTGGCCTCCTGCCACTCGACGATCTCGAGACCGCGCAGAGATCCGTCCCACGCAGCCGCCACTTCGGCGGAGGCGAAAGGCTCGCGGACCTGCACCTCGATCGCGGAGTACTCGTCGGAGCGCCAGCCCAAAAGCGAGCTCGGGAGTGCGCCGCCGACGAACGCTTGCCGCTCGTTTGCGGCCGCGGCGCCTAGGTCGACGATCGCGGTGAGGGTGAGGCGCACGGCCTCGCGGCCGGCGAAGGTCAGCCGGACCGGGTCGCCCGGCGAGAGCCCGTACTTCTCGGCGAAGTCGGTGCCGAGCACGATGTCGCCGTCATCGAGGCGTACCGTGCCCTCGACCGTGCGCTCCGAGAGCGAGTAGATGGCGTCGATTCCCGCCAAATCGCCGCCTTTGAGGGAAAGCGGCGCGGAGTCCTCGCCGTCGGTGAAGAGCGCCGATGTCTGGCGCACGGCCGCGATCGCGCCGTCCTCCACGCGAGCGTCCTCGGCGATCAGCGTGCGGATGTCGTCGGTGAGGGTGACGGGGTCGCCCTCGTCAGGGGCGCGGATCGTGATGTGCGGACTCGAACCGACGGTCTGCTCGACCAGCCCCGCCTGCAGGCTCACGATCAGCGAGCCCACGAACACCTGCGTGGCGATACCTACCGAGATGCCCGCGGCGATCAGCAACGACTGCACCGGAGCCGACCGCAGAAAGCGTAGCGCGATCCGCAGCGGGAGCATCAGCGGGTCTCCTCGCTGGGCGGCAGGCCGGGCAGCTCCCACGCAGCCTGGTCGAGGACTTCGGCCAGACCGCACGCGGTCCACATGGCCTCGCCTTCGAACGCCGGTCCGCCAACGGCGACCTGGGCCCTACCGGGGAGCTCGCACACGATGTCTTCAACGACCTGGCGCAGGCTCACGCGGTGGAAGTGCGTCGATGCCGAGAGCACGACGAGCCCGGCACCGAGCGTTTGTGCCGCTCGCAGGATCTCGGGGACGGGAGCATCGGCTCCCAGGTAGAACGCGGGATAGCCCGCGAGCAGGAAGCGATCGAAGAGCATCCGCAGACCGAGGTCGTGGTACTCCTCGGGCGGGCACGCGAGCAGCACGACGGTGTCGCGCGCGGGCTTCTCGGCAGCTTGCGCGAGCACGCGCGGGGCCAGCGACTCGATGATCGTGCGCACGGTCGCGCTCGCGAGATGCTCCTCCCACACCATGGTCTCGCCGCGCTGCCAGGCCGAGCCGGTGTCGGCGAGCAGCGGCCCGAGCACGAGCGTGTAGAGTTCCGCGATGCCGAGAGACCCGGAGTCGACTGCGGCCAGCGCCGCGTTGACGGCGCCTGCGCGATCACGGGATGCGAGGCTGGCTTCGAGCGTGGAGCGCAACGAGTGCGCTGCCTGCCGAAGGGCGTCGGAGTTCATCGGCGAATCGGGTCGCAGGTCCATACCGTGATGATACCCCAAGTTCGTGTGAGTTCACCCGCACCTGCGAGCGTGATGGCGGAGAGCCAGGGATTCGAACCCTGGGTACGGCTTCAAACCGCACACACGATTTCCAATCGTGCACCTTCAACCACTCGGTCAGCTCTCCGCGTACGCTGCGCCGCGCCGATACCGGCGCAAAAGCGCAAGGGCGAGTATACCCGCGAAGCACGCCCGGGGCAATCACTCAGCCTACAGCGGCAGGCGCTTTCTGACGAAGATCACGACGGACGCCACAAACAGCACCGTGATGATGGCGCCGTACTGCAGGTTCACGGCCAGTGCCGACTCCCCGGCCGCCAATGCCATCGGATCAATGAGACCGAAGATAGAGATATCCGAGAGGAATGCCAGGTCAGGCGATGACCCGCCGAGCATGTTCATCAGCAAGAACATGACCGGCACACCAGCTCCCAGTCCGAGTGAGTATCTGGCCTGGTTGAACAGGCAGGAGAAGAAGAAGACGATCATCATCACACTCATGCTCAGAAGCATCGTCGTGATGTTGAGTGAGAGGAACGCCGCTACGTTGAGCTTCCCTGGGAACTGGGCTTCGGCGTAGAGCGTGCCGACCGCGAACAGGGCAGCGAACAGAGCCATCATCGATACAAGCGCGTAGACCCCTTTGGTCACGATGATCCTCGCTCTGGTGAGAGGCGTCGACAACAAGTATGCGAACGACCCATTGTCGACCATCTTGGCCACAAGGCGATGACCCAGGATTATCGAGTAGACCATCGGAAAGGCCATCATCAGCATCCCATACAGCCAAGAAGCCAGGAATCCCGACAGATCGGTGGGAATCTGGTCGAATCCCATCGCAGTCGTGAGTCCCGCGGGGAAAGCCTCGACCATGATCGCAACCCCACCCATGTCATCGGGGTTGTACATCGCGGTCATCACGGTCATGTAGAAGGACAGCACGAAGATGAATATCAGGAGCAATCCCCAGTTCCGCTTGACCGTATGTCCGAAAAGTACGAGGCTCATTGCCCAGAACCCCCCTTGCCGTAATAGCCGATGAAGATGTCCTCCAGCGTTTGATGTTTCGCGTCCAAGTTGAG
Organism: Actinobacteria bacterium UBA912; assembly: GCA_002293965.1. Lineage (GTDB taxonomy): Bacteria > Actinomycetota > Coriobacteriia > Anaerosomatales > UBA912 > UBA912. The sequence goes on from DBEG01000054.1 coordinate 5,577, forward strand.
CACCTGCAGCTTGGCAGCTGTCTTGACGAAGCGATCTACCTGTTCGCCCGGCACCGCGACTTCCAGTTGCCCGCTTGACTGGAGCATCGCTGGGAAGCCTTCGGCCTCCAGCAGCCTGGTCGCCTCGGCAGGGTCGGCTACGGTCAGGACGAAGAGTTTGCGCTGGGATCCCATGAGCGACCCCACGTCGGACTGGGCGACGAGCCTGCCCTCCTTGATGATGAGCACGCTGTCGCAGACCTTCTCGACCTCTTCGAACACGTGGCTGGACATGAGGATCGTCTTGCCTTGGGCTTTTTGCGCAAAGATCAGCTCCATCAGGCGGTGCTGCATCAGCGGGTCGAGTCCGCTTGAGGGCTCATCGAGTACCAGGACGTCTGGATCGTGCATGAAAGCGGCCACGATCGCCAGTTTCTGCTTCATCCCTTTGGAGAACTTCCGGATCTTGCCCTTAGGGTCGAGCTCGAACATGTCGAGCAGCTCCTGTCTGCGCCCGCCGTTGCGGGTTCCCCTCAGAGCACTCAGGAGTGTGAGGAGCTCGACGCCATCCATGCCGTCGGGGAAGGCGATCTCGCCGGGCAGATAGCCCAACCGGTGCTGGATCTGCGACGCCTCTGCCGAGCAATCCATTCCGTCGATCAGGCACTTGCCGCTGTCAGGACGCATGAAGCCGAGAAGCGCCCTGATGGTCGTGGTCTTCCCCGCCCCATTGGGACCGAGGTATCCCGCCACCGACCCTTCGGCGACCGAGAAATCGAGATCGAAGACACCTTTGCCGCTGGGATAGGTCAAAGTCAGGTCCGACACGCTGATCATAGGAACTCCTCGTCACGCAACGGGTAACATAGAGGAAGCACTATGGGCCATTGTAGCAGTGACCGCCGGACTCACGCCTCGGATTACAGCTTGCGGATCCGCTCCTCCGAGAGCGGCACTCCGCCCTCGACCTGATGCCAGACGCCTTCTCGGAAGGTTTCATACTCGCTGAACCTGCATGGGATTCCCTGCGCGACCCTGAGATCCGGGGAGTCCATGAGCTGGAAGTGCAGATGCGGCGCGGTCGAGTTTCCGGAGTGTCCCACCTTTGCGATCAGTTGGCCCATGTGGACCTCATCGCCAGCGGCAACCGCGACCGATCCCGTCTGCGCATGAGCGAAGAATGCGTACCCGTGCTCTGTCTCGATGATGATGTGGTTGCCCACCACCGCCTTCAGGTCCGTCTTGTCCGGGTCGAAGGTGAAGCCGTGCTTGAGAACCGTGGCGATATCGCGGAGCAGGTGTACGGGGTCGCGCTCGGGCCAGCCGTCGACCGCCGCGACAACGGTTCCGGGCAAGGGCGCGTAGATTGGCTGCCCCCAGCCGAAACAGTCCTCCAGCGGAGCCCCGAGCAAAAGGTAGCGGGCGGGGCTCTGCTTGTAGAATCGCATGCCCTTCCCCGAAGGGTGGGTTCGCACGAAATCGAACGCATACCGCTGGCCGAGCATGTCGGTCCCGTGGCTGGGGATCTTCGAGCCCGGCGAGTTGACCGCGGTCCACTCCCCGCGAAGCGGGAGGTCTATCTCGACTGCGTCGCTCCAACTGGTGGCATAAGGGCTCACTGGCCGGAGCCATGAATCACAGGCCAGTGTGCCCAAAGCAGGAGATTGCTGCGGTTACTCTTCATCCCATGCGTCGTCGGAGGTCTCTACGACCATGTCCTCGATGACTGCGGTGCAGATGTGATCCTGCATCTGGGCCGAGGCTCCCTCTGACAAGGTTGCTGCTTGTTCGTCCATCTCGATTCCCTCCCAAGGAATACATAGCTCGCATATTGTACGCCCATGACTGGGAGTCGGCAAGCGACTAAGCGTCGGTTCGATGCCGATGAACCGCTTCCCGGAACTGTGCACGTATTCCGGACTCAGCCCATGAAATCCTCGAAGGCCTCCACATTCCAGTTTATGCCCATCTCTGTAAGCTTGGCGTAGTACTCCGCTTCTGAGTACTCCTTGTTTAGGATGTGGAATCGCGCTCCGTTGAGTCCGACACAGTAAGCACAGTCCCTGCAGTCGACGCATTGCACGCACTCGATGATCGAGTCGCAGTTGTGGCAACTGATACAGGCCCGTGAGTTGTAAACGTAGTTGCAGTTCCGACAAGCCTCAACATTGAAGCAGCCGTAGTTGTTGGCTGCATCGCGATCATGAGTGTGCTCGGACCTCAGTTTGGTCCACTCGTGCATGAATTGGGCGTCCAACTAGCGTCTCCCGTCTATCGGCTGCCAAACAGTATACAGATTACAGCTCACATGCCGAGCCACACCGCCGCGTAGTAACCTGCCACAGCGACCACGCTGGTCAGCGCCGTACCCCATGCGATGTCTATCACCGAGATCCTCCAGGGCCAGCCGCGTATGGTCGACAGGTTGGTTAGGTCGTAGGTCGCGTAGGCAAGACAGCCCAGGAGCGCCCCTCGCCAAAGAGCACCTCCGACTTGGCCCTCCTCGACTCCAGGCAGGACAGCGAGCGCGATGACGCCGACCACGTACAGCAGGTAGAAGCCTGCTGCCACCCCGAGCTTGGGATTGTCGGCGAGTAAGTCGCCCAGAAGCGGCTTGTATATCCGCGGTGTCGCCGTGAGCAGCCACACCAGGTCTATCGCGAAGAACACCGCCGCGCAGATCAAGTACAGAACGACCAAATCTATGAGTGACATGAGCGACCTCCTGATCCGCGAGCCGCATCCGCGAGACTACGACTCGAGCTTGACCTGCATGACATCGATGCTTCCAAACAAGAACCCGGTCCGACAGTAAGCCAGGTAGTAGTGCCACATCCGAATGAAGCGCTCGTCGAAACCGAGCTCTCTGACCTGCGGTAACGCAGCCTCGAACCGCTCTGCCCAGGCCTCCAGCGTTCGCGCGTAATCCCTGCCGAAGAAGTACGGCTCGGACACCGCCAGGCCCTCGAATTGCGCGACGCTCTTGAACCGCTCGGGGCTTGGCAGCATCCCGCCAGGGAAGATGTAGCGCTGAGTGAAGTCGGGGATCCTTCGGTACTCCTCGAACCGAGCGTCTTCGATCGTGATCACCTGCATGGCAGCGGCAGCACCCGGATCGAGGAGCCCTTTTACGCTGCGGAAGAACGTGGGCCACCACTTCTCGCCGACCGCCTCGAACATCTCGATCGATGCGATGCCGCTGAATGTCCCCGGCATCTCTCGGTAGTCCTGCAGACGGATGTCCACCCGCCCTTCGAGGTCTTCTCGGCGGCCCAACTCGCGCGCGAGTTGGGCTTGCTCCTCGGAAAGCGTGATTCCGGTGACTCGGCAGCCCGACTCCTTAGCCGCGTGTGCCGCGAATCCGCCCCAGCCGCACCCGATCTCGAGGATGTGGTCGCGGGCGCCCGGCTGCAACAGGTCGAGGATGCGGTCCCACTTGCGGCGCTGAGCGGTGGCGAGCTGGTCTCGGCCGAGCCCCTCGCCCCCAGCACCCGTGAAGCACGCCGAGGAGTACGTCATCGTTTCGTCGAGCCACAGTTTGTAGAAGTCGTTGCCCAGGTCGTAGTGGTAGGCGATGTTGCGCTTCGCTCCGCCGCTCGGATCGTTGTCGCGCTTCTGATGCCAGAGCCGATGGAACGGCCGCATGATCGGTGGGACGTTGGCGACCCAACCTGCCGAGAGGTTCGCATGCCCGAAGTCCAACACGGCTCCAAGGTCTGGCGAGTCCCACAGGCCGTCCATGTAGGTTTCCGCGACTGCGATGGTGCCGCCTGAGATGATTCGGCGGACAACGGCATTGTCGTGGATTTTTAGGAACGCCGAAGGCCCAGGCTGGGGTCCTGCGAACCGATGCTGCCCTCCGTCCGGAAGCTCGATGGTGACATCACCACACCGGACCCTCCGCAGCACCGCGCCTGCTGCAAGGTGCAGCGGGCCTGGAATGGTTCGGCTGGATCGGTGCGGCGCTGACATCACAGTGATGTCCTCT
>DBEG01000136.1 GCA_002293965.1 Actinobacteria bacterium UBA912
GAAAGGAGTCGAATACCGTGAACAAGCGTGCTCGGAATCGATTGATCGGCATCACGGCAATCATCGTATTCGCCGTGGCAGCGATTATCGTGGGATCCGGTGCCGATGGAGCATATTCGAAGACCGTAAGTGAAGTCTCCGGCAACGAACGATACGCTGGCGAGAGGGTGAGGGTCACCGGATCGGTCATTGAAGGCTCCTGGAATCGCAAGACAGCCCCCATGATCTTCGAGATTCGCAATGAAGGTGCCACCGATGGACCACAGTTGACAGTTGAGTTCGATGGAGCCGTGCCTGCGACTTTCGGCGATGGTGTGGTGGCGATAGTCACTGGCACTCTTGATGGTGCGAGCCGCAAGATCGACTCCCAGGACATGGTCACCAAGTGTCCTTCACGTTACGAATCCATCGAAGGTGCCCTCAGTGTGGATGATCTCCTTGGCGACACCGCTCCAGGATATCGAGTGGTCACCGGATGGGTAGTGACTGGTAGCATCGCCCCGATCACGGAAGAGTTCCGCTTCAGTATCCAGAACACCGCTGACGGCGGTAGCGTGGTGCCCGTGTTCTACGAAGGAGCGTTGCCGGAAGGCATGGACTCCGGATCACAGGTGGTTCTCGGCGGAGAGCTTGATGACAAAGGAACCTTCGTGGCGGTTTCAGTGGCGCTGTCAAAGGCCGAACAGTAGTGATACATCGCATCGTTGAGGACAGTCAGGTCATCAAGCTGATGCGTGAGCATGCAATGTCATCTAAATGCAACAGATCGAAGGGAGCGTTCATACTTCAATGATGACACTCGGAATCGTTTTCTTGGCGCTGGCGCTGATTTCCACGGTCGTTTCGATAGTCGCACTCTTCTGGGGCCATAAGCTGGGACCCAAGGAAGGGGAGGGGGCTACCAGTCTAGGTTACTATGCGACGTTTGCAGCGATGGGTGCCGCGACGATCTCCTGTGCCGTCATCGTGCTAGCGTTCTTCCGCGAAGATTTCACCTTCATGTACGTCGCACAACAACATCCAACGGATGTCTCTAACCTCAGATGGTTGTATCAGTTCTCGGCTATCTGGGCTGGGCGCGAGGGATCGTTCATGTTCTGGATGTGGGTTATAACCCTCTTCGGATCCTATGTTGCCTGGAAGCGGATGCAGGAGATGGACAGGCTATCCAACATAGCCATCGCAGTTATCAACATCGTGCAGGGTATCTTCCTCGCGAAGCTTTTCACCGACGGACACTTTCCGTTCAAGGTATCCCCGCCGGAGTGGTTCGGTCCTACGGGAGAGCTACTCACGACAACCGCGATGAATCCGATGCTGCAGCACTGGGCGATGATCGTACATCCACCTACGCTGTTCATCGGGTACGCAGGCTTCACGGTACCGTTCGCCTTCGCGATGGCGGCATTGATCGTCAACGACGGGTCGAAGAACTGGGTCATTCGTTCGGACAGGATAACCGTGTTCGCCTGGGTGTTTCTTGCTGTGGGTAATGGCATCGGCGCGGTTTGGGCATATGTCGTACTCGGATGGGGTGGCTACTGGGCGTGGGATCCGGTCGAGAACGCATCCTTCATACCTCAGTTGACGGGCTTGGCGCTGATGCACAGCTTTGTAGTCTATCGCCGACGCGAAGGATTCAAGTGGTGGGCGATCATGATGGCCGCGGTTTCTTTCGCGGCATGTATCCTGGGGACTTTCATAGTTCGTTCCGGCGTGATCCAGTCGGTCCATGCATGGACAGACGATCCGCTGTCACTTTGGATGTTCGGGGCGATGATGATCATCCCGATCCTGCTGGCTATCTATGGTCTGTGGTATAGAGACGCAGAGTTCCGCAACGAATATCAGTTCGAGTCCCTCACATCCAAGGAGTCTTCGTTCTACTTCACCAACGTGATCATGATCTTGTCGGCAGTGGTCATCGTTGCCTTGACTCTGTCACCAGCATTTGGCGGCAAGGTGTATGGGCGGGATACCTATGATGCGCTCGCCCACCCCTTCGGATTGGCTTTCGTACTACTCATGGCGGTCTGCCCGTTGTTGTCGTGGCTCAAGACCGACAAAGAGAACTTCTGGAGAAGGATCAAGTGGCCGATCATCAGCGCAGCGGTGCTGAGCGTTCCGCTCTTGGCCATCTGGTATTACAAGCTACTGCCAATCCTTATGCGGGTCGGCTCTGCATCCGTGCTCGAGCCGGTACCGTTGGTCATCTTTTACTCGGTGATTGGGAACATCATCGGAGCCTTTGCGATAACCTCGGCCATCTACTTGTTCGTATCTGCGACCAAGCAGCGAGCCCAGGCCAAGGGCGAGTCGTACCTGAAGGCCTTCGGGAATATCCTGTTGAAGGCTCGCAGGCAGTCGGGTGGCTACCTCTCCCACCTGGGAATAGGCATCATCCTGATTGGATTGATCGGTTCCTCGATGTATGTCGATCAGTCCAGGCCTTCGGTCGAGAACGTCCCTGGCGCACAGATCAATGTTGGCGGCTACGATCTCGTCCTTCGGGAAGTCGATCAGTACCAAAAGGAGAACGGCGACATCCGCACCTTCGCGATATTCGATGTTTATCGGAACGGGGAGAGGATAGGAACGGCGGATCCTGGCAAGGTCGAGTTCTTCAGGCAGCAGCAGACACAGCTACACGCTGATGTCGTAGTAGAGTTCTTCCGGGATGTCTTCATGGTCTTCGAGGGCGTCCAGGACGATCGCGTCGTGCTGCAGGTGAAGATCAACCCCCTGATCTCCTGGGTATGGTTCGGGTTTGGCGTACTGGTAGTCGGTTCTGCTTGGGCGATGTGGCCCAGGCGGGAGCCTGCGCCTGTGAAGGCACCCGCCCGCAAGGCCATGCCTGCCAAGACTGCCAAGAAAAGGTAGCCGATAGATGGCTGACAACACTTGTGGAAGCGCCGTCGATGTCCGGGGCCTGACCCGGACATTCGGCACCCGCAAGGCTTTGGATGACGTCAGCTTCCAGCTGGAGGCGGGTTCGTTCCTGTCGATCTTCGGCCCTAACGGTGCCGGCAAGACCACGCTGGTCAAGGTGCTTACCACGCTGATGACGCCTTCCAAAGGCAAGGCCAGCGTCTGTGGACTGGACGTCGTCGAGGACGCCGTCAAGCTCCGGGAGCGCATCGGGCTCATCAGCCACAATCCGCTGCTCTACCCTGATCTATCCGCCGAGGAGAACCTGATGTTCTTCGCGGAGATGTACTGCATCTCCAAGCCGACGGAAAGGGTCCGCGAGCTCCTTACCGCCGTCGAACTCGATCATCGCCGAATGGATCTTGTGCGCACCTTTTCCCGCGGTATGCTCCAACGGTTGTCAATCGCGCGCTCACTGCTGCATCGTCCTGACGTTCTGTTCTTGGACGAGCCATACTCCGGTCTCGACCCGCATGCGGTTGAGATATTCGACTCACTCATGAAGCAGATCCGACAGGACCATACTTTCATCATGATCAGCCATGATCTGGCGAAGGGTCTGGAGCTGTGCTCTCATGCCCTGATCCTGTCTCGCGGGAAGATCGTTCTTTCTCTTCCCAAGGAGCAGATAGACGAGAACGAGTTCGCTGCGACCTTCAGGGCCACCGTCGGAACGGGTGTAGCATGAGTGCCCCTAATCAGGCTACCGCCATCTCGCAAAGGTCGCTTTCCTGGCGGCAGTTCAAGGCGATCCTTCGCAAGGACATCGTCATGGAGCTTAGAACCAAAGAGATGATCACTACGATGAGCATCTATTCGCTGCTCACGATGGTCATCTATCAGGTAGCCCTTTCCCAGGCCGGAACCGGATTCGATCCCCGTAACATCGCAGCAGGCCTGCTGTGGCTGGCCTTCGTTTTCACCAGCATGCTGGGCCTGAACCGCTCTCTGGTCCATGAGAAGGACCAGGGGTGCCTTGAGGCCCTGCTACTGAGTCCTATTGATCGCCCTGTGATTTTCTTCGCGAAGATGGTGGGCAACCTCATATTCTTGTTGATCGTACAGGTTCTGACCATTCCGGTCTTTGGCTTCCTTTTCCTCCAGCAGGGATCCTACGCTGGTGAGTTGTGGATGATCCCCTTGGTGTTGCTGGGTGGGTCGCTTGGAATCGCCGGAGTCGGCACGCTCCTCGCTACGATGTCTGTGAATACGAAGGGCAAGGACTTCGTGCTCGCAGTCCTGTTCGTCCCCCTGATGTATCCGCTACTCATGGCTTGCGTGTCGGCGACAACGGTAGCGGTCTTGGGAGGCGTGGATTCCGAGCAGCAGTTCTGGTCCGCCATGGGTATGATAGCGATTTACGATGTTGTGATGATTGCAGCAGCGTATGCCCTATACGAGTTCGTCATCGGTGCCTGACCTGGTAGCGGATGTATATTTCGAGGAGGCAGTGACTTGAAACTAGTCAAGACGGGAATAGTACTTCTCGTGATCGGCGGCCTGTTGACCACGGCAGCTTTCGTGATGGCATTCACCACAGCCGAAGTGCAGAGGCATTCCAGCACGATCACCTTGCCCGAAAAGCCAGATACGGTCTTTCAGGCGATAGCCCACACCGATGATGGTTTCGTTTATCCTCGGCCTTGGTTCAGCCAGAAGATATTCTACTTCCATGTGCCTGTAGGGCTCGCGTCGTTCTTGGTCTTCGGCGTGGCGGCGTTCTTCTCGATACGATTCCTCATGACGCGCCGTAGGGAGTACGACACCAAGAGCAGGATAGCCATGGAGACTACGCTCATATTCGTCGTTCTGACCATGATCACAGGGGTCCTATGGACGCGTGCAGCGTGGGGCGTCTGGTGGCAGTGGGAACCCAGGCTGACGACGTATTTCATCATGACGCTGATGATCATCGCCTACTTCGTCCTTCGAAACTCGATCGAGGACGAAGAACGCAGGGCGGTCTATGCGGCGGCCTACTCATGCATCGCAGTCGTGAATGCACCGATATCCTTTGCTGTGACCCGCCTGATCCCGTCGGCCAGCCACCCGGTCGTTGATGAGGGGGCGATGGCCATCTCCAACCTGATTCCATTCCTTGTGGCGATCGCCGGAATGCTCATGGTCGGATTCGCGATCTATGTTGCCCGGATGACAGAGGAAAGACTGGGCGAGAGACTAGCCGCCCTGAAGGAGAAGTTCGAGTCAGGATCATAGACGCTGGTTAGCTAGCGAGAGGAGTTTTTCATGGAAGCGAGTAACCTAGAGCTATACACACTGGTGCTTCACGATGCACCGTTCGTCATTGCAGCTTATGCGATCCTCTGGGCCGCACTCATGGTTTACATCAGCATGGTGCTGCGTAGACTCATGAGGATCGAGAAGGAGATCACCGTGCTTGAGGAGTCTATCGAGCGTCGCTCTGCTTCACAGTAAGGACTGTATCGCCGAGCACCCGATCTCCTGAACGACCAATGA
>DBEG01000107.1 GCA_002293965.1 Actinobacteria bacterium UBA912
CAGACGCCGGCGTTCGAGATCGCAGGCACCACGGATGCAGACGAGCTCACGCGCCTGAAGTGGCGCTACCTCGATATCCGCAGGCCCGAGATGCTCTCGGCTCTCGTGCTGCGCGACCGCGTTGCGCAGAGTTTCCGCCGAAGCCTAGGCGAGCGCGGTTTCCTTGAGGTGGAGACGCCGATCCTCACGAAGTCCACGCCCGAAGGGGCTCGCGACTTCATCGTGCCCAGCCGGATGAGCGCCGGCGAGTTCTACGCGCTGCCGCAATCGCCGCAGCTCTTCAAGCAGCTCTTGATGGTGGCCGGCATCGAGCGCTACTACCAGATCGCCCGCTGCTTCCGCGACGAGGATCTTCGCGCTGACCGCCAGCCGGAGTTCACGCAGATCGACATCGAGATGAGCTTCGCTTCGCAAGAGCAGATCCTCTCGCTTGTCGAGGACGTCTTCGCCGAGGTCATGGGCGACGCCGGCATCGAGTGGCCGACCACCATCGAGCGGCTCACGTACGCCGATGCGATGGACCGCTTCGGCAGTGATCGCCCGGATGTGCGCTTCGGTATGGAGCTCGTCGACCTCTCGGGCGTGTTCGCCGAAAGCGGCTTCAAGGTCTTCTCGGCGGCGTTGGAATCCGGCGGCCTCATCAAGGCGATCAACGCCAAGGGCTGCGGCGACTTCAGCCGCGGGCGCATCGACGCGCTGAACCAGCTCGCGATCGATTCCGGGGCCAAGGGGCTCGCATGGGTGGCGTTCCCGACCGAGGGCGACGTGCGCTCGCCGATCGCGAAGTTCTTCTCGGCAGAGGAGATGGCTGCGATGCGCGAGACTCTCGATGTCGCTCCCGGAGACCTGGTACTGATCATCGCGGACCAGCGCGAGGTGGCCAACGAGGTTCTCGGCATCATCCGCCTCGAGGTCGCGAGTGGGCTCGATCTGCCGCTGGAAGGCTTCCACCCGCTGTGGGTCGTGGACTTCCCGCTGCTCAAGTGGGACGCCGAGGCTAAGCGCTGGACAGCCAACCACCATCCCTTCACCCGCCCGTTCGATGAGCATCTCGACGCGCTGGACTCGGATCCCGTGTCCGTTCTGTCCTTCAGCTACGACCTCGTCCTCAACGGCGTGGAGATCGGCGGAGGCACACTGCGGATCCACAACAGCGACCTGCAGGCGCGCGTACTCGCCCTCATGGGGCTATCTGCCGAGGAGATCACAGAGAAGTTCGGCTTCCTGCTAGAGGCGCTGTCACAGGGGGCTCCGCCGCATGGCGGTATCGCACTGGGCTTCGATCGCCTGGTGATGATCCTGGCGGGCGCTCGATCGATCCGCGAGGTCATCGCTTTCCCCAAAACGTCCTCGGGGTCGTGCCCGCTCACTGGCGCACCCGATTCGGTCTCGACCCAACAATTGCGCGAAGTTCATCTAAAGGTCGACTAGAACGCTCTTGAGCGGTAAACTGTCCTCGGGCCCAGCCTTGCGCGTGGTTCCGGATATGTTGCGGTCGTACCAACACTTATCTAACGGGAGCCTTAGTATTCTGCGGCGGACAGGAATCCCTGATACCAGGGGACACTGAGAAGCCGACGGTGCGGGCACCCACCTGCTGAGAGCAGGTTCACCGCGCCGGTCACGTACAAGGCTGGCCTGCACAAGGCCACTAGCCTGGAGGAAGTATATGGACAGAAGAATCGTAGTCGTCATCGCAGCACTATGCGCACTCTTCATGTTCGGATGCGCACCCGCCGATGAACCCACGGCAGAACAGCCTGCTGACGCAGCTCCCGCTCCTGCAGCGCCTGCCCCTGCTGACCCTGCCGAGCCACTCACCCCGGAGCTCTCGCCTAACCCTGAGCAGGCATTCGTGCCTTTTCCCACCGACGAGAATCTTGTTCCTCAGGTGATCCTAGACAGACTCGAGACCGATCAGCCGATGTTGATCTTCTTCTTCGACCCGGCCCAGCGAACCACTGATGACCAGCGCGCTGAGATCGAAGCCGCCATCGCCGACTACCGGGGCGTGATCGACCTGGTATCGTTCGATGTGGGTAAGTTCGTCACCACCGGGGCATCAGGAGTCATCACCCTGAAACCCGGGATTACCGAGGATGAGACTGCTGACAAGGTGGCAAGGTTGATATCCGCTGACAACCTGAATGTCACGGCTACCCCGTACATCATCTTCGTGGACGATCAAGGCCACATCACCTATAGGTTCAGAGGCTTCGTCGATCGGGAGCTCATCGACCGCGAGATCTCGCGAGCCACAAACTAGTACGGTGGATGCAGCCGGAGTTCTGCTCATTATCTTGATTGTGGCGGCCATAGCGGTATGCGCCATGGCGATCTGGGGCATATGGGTGGCCATCCACATGATGCAGGAGCTGCAGTCGACAGTCGCAGAGACTCGCAGCAGGGTACTGCCACTGCTGGCCAAGGCTGAATCGACACTGGACTCGATCAACGGCGAACTACAGCGCATCGACTCCGTTGTGACGCGGTTCGAATCCGTGACCGACCGGGTGACCTCGACCACTAATGCGGTGCAAGAGGTCGTGAGCGCTCCGATGGAGGTCCTGACGTCGGTTGGAACCGGGCTTCTCGGCGCTGTGTCTAGGTGGCGTCGTTCTCGCAGGGCACGATAGAGGCCAGACCGGCGACTGACAGGACCTTGGAGGGAAGATGGAGCGCGATATAATCACATTGATCGTCCCGGCTACCCCCAAGTATGCCCGGACGGTGCGGGTGACCGCATCCGAACTCGCTAGCCGCAGCCACCTCTCCTACGAAGGCGTTGATGAGGTGCGGATCGCCGCTGAGGAACTCTTCGTCTACGCATCGGATTGCGCGGGCGACTGTGGAGAAGTGTGCATGGTCTTCGACAAGGGTGAAGATACCCTCGAGATCAGGGTGAGCGTAGGTGATTTCGTCCGCAATACGGGGGAGGAGGACGAACGCAGAGCGACCTACGCCACCTTCATACTGCAGGCGGTATGTGACCGATTCGAGATGTACTCCGATGAAACCGGAGCTCATCTGAAAGTCGTAAAGAATCTGCCTGCGGAGCCGGAAGATGCCGTCGATTGAACCTGCCGACAAGGCGACACAGGGAAGGCTGAGCTGGAACAAGCGACACACTCGTGAGCTGTTCAGGCGCTACCGTGAGGACGGCGACGAGCTTGCCCGCGATGAACTGGTCAGCTCATATCTGAAGCTGGTTCGATTCCTTGCAAGCAAGTTCCGTAACCGGGGTGAGCCCATCGACGACCTCGTACAGGTCGGGACCATCGGACTGATCAAGGCGATCGACAGGTTCGACCTCGAACGCAACGTTGAGTTCACCACCTATGCCACGCCGACGATCGTGGGTGAGATCAAGCGTCACTTCCGCGATAAAGGTTGGGCGATCAGGATACCGCGCCGCCTACAGGAGCTGTACTTCAAGGTGAACAGGGCCATTGAGACGCTCACCCAGGACCTGCAGCGTTCACCAACGATCGCCGAGATTGCCGGGCACCTTGAAGTCACCACCGAATCCGTACTTGAGGCCATGGAGACCAGCGAGGCATATACTTTCATGTCTCTCGATGGGGAAAAGGGCCCCGAAGGTGGCGCGAGTTTTAGTATCCTTGAGTACATCGGCGAAGA
>DBEG01000088.1 GCA_002293965.1 Actinobacteria bacterium UBA912
ACCCGCTCGGCGAGTGCCTCGAGCGTCAGGTCGCCATCGGGGCTGGCCATGCGCGTCAGCGAGACTTCGAGCGTGAGGCGCGGATTGCTCGACCACCTGATCTCCCCGGCCAACACGCCGAGAAGGTCGAGTATCCTGACAAGGCGCGTGGAGCCCAATCCGCGGGCTTGCGTCGTCAGGCGTGCGAGCTGGTCGGTGGTGGTGTCGACTATGCCGGAAGCGTCGCCGGCCACGGAAGTCACATACAGGTCGCGCACGTGAGCTGTGAAGTCGCGGACGAATTCGGTCATGTCCACGCCTGCCTCGGCGATGCGCGCGACGAATCGGAACGCCGCGACGATATCGCGGTGCGTGACGATGTCCGCGAGCTCGAAGAGCAGCGCCACATCGACCTCGCCCAGCAGCTTCTCCACGTCTTCGAGCGTGATGCTCTTGCTGGTGAACGCCGAGAGCTGCTCGAGGGTAGTAATCGCGTCGCGCATCCCACCGGCCGCATGCCGGGCGATCAGCATCAGCGAGCCTTCCGCGACGGTGATCCCCTCCTTGGCGCAGATGTGCTCCAAGCGACCGACGATATCCTCCACGCCGATCCGGTGGAAGTCCAGCCTCTGGCAGCGCGAGTGGATGGTATCGGGCACCTTGTGCGGGTGCGTCGTGCACAGCACGAACACCGTATGCCGAGGCGGCTCCTCCAGCGTCTTGAGCAGCGCATTGAACGAGTGGTTCGAGAGCATGTGGACTTCGTCGATGATGTAGACCTTCCACGTGCCCCGGATCGGCGCGTAGGCCAGTCGACCGATGATCTCCTCGCGCACGTTGTCCACCTGCGTACGCGACGCGGCATCGAGCTCGTAGACATCCGGGTGCCGGCCTTCGGCGATATCGCTGCAATCCTGGCAGGTCGCGCCGCCATCTGCCGAGAGACCCGTGGGACAGTTGAGAGCTTTGGCCAGGATGCGGGCGACCGTGGTCTTGCCGGTGCCTCTGGGGCCAGTGAACAGGTATGCGTGCGCGACGGCTTCCTCGGCGAGTGCGTTGGTCAGAGTGCGCACCACATGCTGCTGCCCGACGACATCACCGAAGCTCTGCGGACGATACGTGCGGTAGTAGGACTGGTGGGTCACATGAGGCCTTTCAGGGATCGACGATCAGTCATCACAGTATACCCCTGGGCGGTGACGTGAGGCACGATCTCGATGCCCTCGGGTGGATCCCGGACACCCAGCAGAGGCCGCTTATGGCTGCTTCCTTCCGGATCTGACCAGGTTCACAGCATGCCACCGTCCGGGACCCGCCCGAAGGCATCGGCGTGATGGTCGATCGGGAGGGTGATGGTGGCCAGAGGCGGACTTGAACCGCCGACACGCGGATTTTCAGTCCGCTGCTCTACCAACTGAGCTACCTGGCCCCGTCCGACGCCGGACTATAGTAGCCGCACACGGGGACTGAGGTCAAGGAAACGACTCGCTATCCGGGTGTGCGACGATGTCAGGTGTGCCTTCGAAGTTCTGCATGTGCTGATACCAGAACCCGGATGGCGGATCGCAGAAGGAAGATGACCAGGAAAGAAGCAACAAGCAGATCCGGCCATCGTGATTCCGTCGCCCATACACCTGCAGCAGCAACGAAAACCGAGATGTTTGCAACGATGTCGTTGCGGGAACACTCCCAGACCGAGCTCATGTTGATATCCTCAGTCTTGTGGCGCCACAACAACGCGAGGCATGCACCGTTAGCTGTCAGTGCGATCAGACTGAAGATTCCCATCACCTCGAACAACGGGACGGTGGGGTCCGCAAGCCTGTACACGATCTGGCCCAGTACAGCGAGTGCCGCCAGGAGGATCAGAAGTCCTTTGAAGTAGGCGATACGAGCCTTTATGCGAAGACCGAGACCGACCGCCCAAAGACTGAGACCGTACGTCAAGGCGTCACCGAGATTATCCAGGCTGTCCGCCAACAGCGCCGAAGATCCAGCGTAGAGTGCAGCCGCGACGATCACGAGGAACATCACCGCATTGATTGCGAGAACGATCTTCAGCGTTCCGCTCTGTCGCTCCCGTAATTTCTCAAGCTCGGAACCTTTGTCACAGCACTCTCCCATAACCCGCTCCTCACGATGCGTACTGAGAAGTCCGCTGTGTTTCCCGCACCATCTGTGCCCCAATGAAACCCGCAGCGAGCACCAAGCCCATCGTACCATTGCCGTTGCTCACTGGATAGCCCTCGGGGCGACGCAAAAGTGTGGGCGCGTCTTAGCTTGCGCTCGTATATCCTCTTAGTGTATGCTAAGCACCACAAGCCGTTCCGCCGAGAGGAGCTACCGTGTCACTAGCCGATTGCCCCATCGCCACCGAATGCGTGGTCACATCGATAAGCCCCACCGCCGAAGGTGAATCATTCCGGTTCGTCGGCGTCAACGAAGGCGTCACTGCCCGAGTGATGGCCCGCTTCCCGGAGTCGTCCCCTCGTTTCGCCGAAGTCGAGCTGGAAGGCCCTAGGTACGTGACACTTCCGCTATCAGCAGCCGGCGGCGTGACGGTGGAGCGCTCGTCCGGATCGGCGGTGTCCCGATGACAGTGGCCTTGGTTGGCGGCTTGGACCGCCTAGCCCGACACTACACCGCACTCGCCGATGGGCATGAGAACCTGACAATCAAAGTCTACCCGCGCTACAAGCCGGGACTTGCGGACAGGATCGCCTCGGCAGATGGAGTGGTGCTATGCACCGACTGCATCTCACACAAGGCCGCGCGCGAGGTCTATCGCCTAGCTCGGGCGAACGATGTCGACCTTGTGTGCTCCCACCGATCGAGTGTGTCAGCGGTGCGGGCATCAATCGTCGCCCTCACAGGCTCGTGCGGGTGCGCGTCTCCCTGCGAGGGCTGCTCGGGCGGTTGCGGATGCAGCGGGAGCGGATAACGGAAGCTGATCAGCGGGCAGCTTGACCACGTAGCACGCTATCGCCCAGCAGCCTCGAGCATGATCGTCGCCTTGGAAAGCTTTGTACTGCCGGAAATCATCAGTTCACTTGCTCTTTCAATACTTGGTGCGTTCAAGTTGCTGATTCCGCTCGACAGCAGATTCATCGCCTCATCAAGATCGCTAGTGGCAGCCAATATCTGGATGTGGACTTCTTTCATCTCAGGTGGCGGATCAGTGGCTGATAGCTCCCGATGGGTCTGTTGAACGAGAGCCATCTGGACAGCCACCTGAGAATTCCATGCTTCCATTTCCAGCTGGGGGTTTGCCAACAGCCTACTCAGCTCTGAGAGTGCTCCAGACAATGTGAGCGACTGCTCCGTAGCCTTGCGGGCATATGCCTGCGCGGGTTCTTGCATCAAGGGTTCCTGATCGGGCTCGAGGTTTGAGGGTTCCGGCTCGGGTACAGCTGGTCTCACCGGCTGTGCCGAGGGCGTCACTTCTTGTTCCTGGGCAGCTCCAAGAGAGTCCACCACGGCGGGATCAGGGGGCGCCATCGCAGTCCCGACGGCAAACATTACAAAACATGCCACCGCACCTATAAGCTGGATCTTAATTGGCTTCTTCTTGAAGGCGGCAACGACAAGCATGACCAGAAATACGACGAAACCGCCCATTCCTACCAACGCCAAAACCATTCCCATGACTCTCCATCTTCACTCAGGATCGTTCTTCGCTTCATTCGCAAGACAAAGACGCCACTGCCTCGAAACGTTTTGCTTACGATGAGGTTTTGCCCGGGAGAAGTCAAACTGCTGCGAAAGGTTTGCCCCAAGAACGAAAACAGGCCGGAGGGCATCTAAGCCTCCGACCTGCTGATTCCTTGGTCGCGGGGACAGGATTTGAACCTGTGACCTTCGGGTTATGAGCCCGACGAGCTACCAGACTGCTCCACCCCGCACTATTGTTGCCTCTCGGCGGATACGTAAGGTATCACACATCGACACAACCTGACAACAGGCCGCTGTTCAATCGAAGTACATACAATCAAACATGGCAGCGCGTTTGCAGTTGAAACTGCAGGAATCCTTCTCGATGGCGTGATATAGTCTGCAGGTGGGTCCAAGCTGGGCTGATCCTGCGATTTTCTGTGCCGTTGCCGAGATCCGCGGGTTCTGTGCGCAAGCATGATCTATGCGCGAAGGGCAGCGAATGACCAGTAGCAAAAAGTCGCGACTCCTGTTTCGGAGCGGCGTT
>DBEG01000117.1:0-218 GCA_002293965.1 Actinobacteria bacterium UBA912
TCAGCGCCCCGCTCGATGAGGAGGGCGGCGACCGCTTCATGTCCTTTCTGCGCGGCCACGTGCAGAGGCGTGATGCCAAGCTCAGTCTCGGCGTTGACGTCCGCGCCCCGCTCGATGAGGAGGGCGGCGACCGCTTCATGTCCTTGGTACGCGGCCCAGTACAGAGGCGTGTCGCCGTTCTCAGCCTTGGCGTTGACGTCAGCGCCCCGCTCGATGAG
>DBEG01000117.1:557-860 GCA_002293965.1 Actinobacteria bacterium UBA912
GATGAGGAGGGCGGCGACCGCCTCGTGTCCTTCCCACGCGGCCGCGTGCAGAGGCGTGTCGCCAAGCTTACACATGGCATCGACGTTCGCGCCCCGCTCGATGAGGAGGGCGGCGACCGCCTCATGTCCTTCCCACGCGGCCGCGTGCAGAGGCGTGTCGCCAGCCTTGCTCGTGCCATCGACATCAGCGCCCCGCTCGATGAGGAGGGCGGCGACCGCTTCATGTCCTTTCTGCGCCACCCAGTACAGAAGCGTGCCGCCATCCACATTCTTGCCATCGAAGTCAGCGCCCCGCTCGATGAG
>DBEG01000117.1:1233-5452 GCA_002293965.1 Actinobacteria bacterium UBA912
GCGGCCACGTGCAGAGGCGTGGTACCATTCTTAGTCTTAGCGTCGGCGTCCGCACCCCGCTCGATGAGAAGGGCGGCGACCGCTGCATGTCCTTCCTGCGCGGCCAAGTGCAGAGGCGTGATGCCAATCTCAGTCTTGGCATCGACGTCCGCGCCCCGCTCGATGAGGAGGGCGGCGACCGCTGCATGTCCCTCCGGCGCGGCCAAGTGCAGAGGCGTGATGCCATCCAAATTCTTGGCATCGACGTCCGCGCCCCGCTCGATGAGGAGGGCGGCGACCGTCCCATGTCCTTCCTGCGCGGCCGCGTGCAGAGGCGTGGTACCATCCTCAGCCTTGGCGTCGGCGTCAGCACCCCGCTCAATGAGAAGGGCGGCGACCGCTGCATGTCCTTCCTGCGCGGCCAAGTGCAGAGGCGTGGCACCATTCTCAGTCTTGGCGTTGACGTCCGCGCCCCGCTCGATGAGGAGGGCGGCGACCACTTCATGTCCTTTGTACGCGGCCAAGTGCAGAGGCGTGATGCCAATCTCAGCCTTGGCGTCGGCGTCCGCGCCCCGCTCGATGAGGAGGGCGGCGACCACTTCATGTCCTTTCTGCGCGGCCGCGTGCAGAGGCGTGGTACCATCCTCAGCCTTGGCGTCGGCGTCCGCACCCCGCTCAATGAGAAGGGCGGCGACCGCTGCATGTCCTTTGTACGCGGCCCAGTGCAGAGGCGAAATGCCATTCTCAGCCTGGGCGTTGACGTCCGCACCCCGCTCGATGAGGAGGGCGGCGACCGTCCCATGTCCTTCCCGCGCCGCCCAGTGCAGAGGCGTGATGCCATCGTGTATCGCATCGACGAGGGTCGGCTCCTCATCGAGCAACTCATCCACCCCCTCGACATCACCAGCATAGATTGCAGAGAACACTTCCTGCATCTTGGACCTGTCGATTCTTTCCATACATTCCTTTAACTGCCTCAGGGCGCGTTGCGTTTCATTCGAGTGCGAGGCCCCGCCATCGGTAATAAAGGTGCCTCCCCGTAGCACAGACTTCACGAGTACTTCAGTGCTACCGGAACCTAATGCCTCGAACTCCCACTTGGTGTCCGTCCAGCTGCCGCGAATGATGACTCTCTGATACGGAACGATGTCGATGATCTCTGATGCTCCGCTCAGTTCCCAAACAAGCTTACCGCCTTTACGCCACTGGGCGGACTCCATCCAGTCACCCCACCACCCCTGCCACTTTTGGTGATCCGTGAAGTACTCCCACACAGTGATAAGGGGCCGTTCGATAGTGATTTCTGCGTCAAGCACTGCAATATCCTTCCTGTCCATCGCAAGAGCAAGAGGCTGATCGCCCGAGCACTACGGCCCCTTCCAGGATTTCCGTCGCCCCGTTTTGGCTTCTTGCCTACCACTTAGCAGCCTTGCCGCCGAATCAGGCGTCTCCCCTGGTTCCTATGTCTGCCTCTATTCGACCTAGCAGACCCTCCATCCGCCTCGCTCCTTCCGAGACATACAAACTCCGCCCAACAATCCCTATATCTCTCTGCATAGTACTCCAAGTGCGTCACCTCGCAACATGAACACGAGGACGCCATATTCCCTTTGTGGCATCCGGAACCGAGCGCCTTCCTCGGCAGATGAATGTCGCTCACCACCCACTAGCCGCAACCGTATGCCCTCGGCTCAGATTGCCTCACCGCCGCTAACGTCAACGCGCATAAACTGCCGCCGCCTGCCAGCAGTCTACGCAACGGCGTGAGAGCATGACCGGAGGCTACGTCGGAATAAGCGTGTTGGCGAACACGAGCCACGCCAAGAGCGACTTCGCTGTCAGACTCAGCAGCACGTACATCACTTCGCCGAACAGATAGTTGCGCCAAGGCCCGACCTGCTTGTACTGCAGAACCATGTTGACCGCGAAGCTGTTGAAGAACACGAACATCGACGCGAAGATCACGTACACGAAGCCCGGAGGCTCAGCGACCGAGCCGGGACTCCACAGGTACACGCCCAGCGCAAGCCAAGGGACGATGCCGGTCAGGCACCCGAAGATGAACGACATCCAGTTGGGGTTGCCGGGCTCTTCGTAGTGCTCCATCAGCAGACCGAACAGGAGCATCGATGCGTTCGCCCCGAAGATAGCGATGATCGCCGCAACGTCGAACACGCCGGGAAGCATGCCGATCAGCACCACCATGAGGGACGAGGAGAACGAGTACTCGATCCAGCGCGCGTAGTTGCGCGTGCGCTTGAGGTTCCTCACATACCAGGGAAACACCCCTGGTGCAGCGATGATGTAGTGCGCCAGTGCCGACATGAACAGGAAGGCGGCCACTCCAAGGCCCAACGGCACTTCGAACAGCACCTCGGGTGGGCCCGGAAGGGTACCTGGAGGGCCGGCGAGGAAGCTCGCCGTGACTGGAAGCTTGAAGTCATTCGACAGGGCGACGATGACGGCTCCCTGAACCAGATGGAACGACCCCATGAGCAAGTTGTAGAGCCTGAGACGTTTGAACTGTCTCTCTTCAGCCATCATGCGCCCCTCTCTCGCTCTCACCTAACGATGCCTACACCTATCCGGATGATACCCCAAATGCGTTGCTCGGCAGCATGAACTCGGGGTCACCGACGCCCCCACGCCTCACCTCGCCCCGTGCTTCACGAAGCTCCCCGCTTCGAGCTCGCGCCAGGCGACTCGCAGCTCCTCTTGCGTGTTCATCACGATCGGCCCGCGCCAAGCGATCGGCTCGTGAAGCGGCTTGCCCGACACCAGCAGGAACCGAGCGCCTTCCTCGGCAGATGAGATCGAGACCGAGTCACCGTCGCCGAACAGCACCAGAGTGCCGTCGTCGGCGGTTACCGGCGTTGCTTGCGCGCCGAATGTGCCCGCGCCCTCGAACAGGTACGCGAACACGGTGTGCCCGACGGGTACGGGGAGCGTCCACTCCGTGCCGGGGCCGAGCGCGACGTCGAGGTACTCCGGCTCGACGGTGATGTCGCTCACCGGGCCGGTCACGTCACGGTAGCGGCCGGCGATCACGCGGACGCGCGCGCCGCCCCACTCGACCTCGGGGATCTGCGGCGATTCGATGCCCTGGTACCGAGGTTCGCGCATCTTCTGGACCGCCGGCAGGTTGGCCCACAGTTGGAATCCGCCCATGCGCCCGGCTGCGTCGCCGCGCGGCATCTCCTGATGGATGATCCCGCTGCCCGCGGTCATCCACTGGACGTCGCCGGGGCAGATCGTGCCCTCATTGCCCAGCGAGTCCCCGTGGTCGCACTCGCCCTCGATCATGTAGGTGATCGTCTCGATGCCGCGGTGGGGGTGCCAGGGAAAGCCGCGCTCGTACTTGGACGGGTGGTCGCCTCTAAAGTCGTCCATCATCAGGAACGGATCGAACCGCTGCTCCAGCCCGTGCCCGAAGACCCTGCGCAGGTGGACACCGGCGCCTTCGAGGGTCGGCTCGGATCGTCTCACGAGTTCAACGCTGCGCTCGGTCATGTCGACTCCCTCCATAGGTCTACCTGCCGAGAAGCCATCATGCAAGCCGAGTGCCAGCGTCCCGTGCGCTATTCCCTCCAGCAATCCGGATCGTTCAGGGCGTCCGCGCACACGACCCGGCCTTGGACCGAGCCGATCGCATCGTCGCGAAGCGCCCGGACCATCCACGCATCCTCGTGCTCGGGGGGCATCGGGAAGGGCGGGGCGAATCCGAGTGGGCTCGCCGGCACAAAGCCGTGACGCGGATAGTACTCCGGATGTCCTGCGAGGAACAACAGCTCCACTCCACGGGAAGCCATGATGCTCAGGCCGTGTTCGATCAGGCGGCCGCCGACACCTTGCCGCTGCGCATCCGGCACCACCGCCAGCGGGGCAAGGATCGCAACGGACACCGGCCGAGGCGGCCCGTCGATGCTAGCCGCCGTGAACAGGATGTGCCCGACGGCCTCATCCTCCACCCATGCGAGTAGCGAGAGCGATGGCTGCGCGCTCGGGTCGTCTAGAAGTCGCTCGACCAGTTCGGCTTCATCGTCCCCGCCGAACGCGGCTCTCTCTACAGCCAGCACCTGGGGCAGGTCGGCCGGTGTTGCCTCGGCGATCCGCACGTTCTCGAGCATCCGGGATCCTCTCTTCGTCGCCCCAGTTTACCGCAAAGCCCGCCCCCGGCGCGTGCCGGAGACGGGCCTGCAGCCACACATCCCTGAGCCTCTCGACCGCGCGCGGCTACGCC
>DBEG01000154.1 GCA_002293965.1 Actinobacteria bacterium UBA912
TCCCCGGTCGTCGTGTTCTTCAACCCTACTGCAGCAACGATGTCCCCTGCCGAGACGCCCGAGATGTCCTCGCGGGAATTCGCATGCATCTCGAGAAGTCGACCGATGCGCTCCTTGTGGCCCTTTGTCGAGTTAAGGACGTAGGAGCCTGCGTCCATAGAGCCAGAGTACACACGGAAATACGTGAGCTTTCCGACGTACGGGTCGGTCATGACCTTGAATGCAAGCGCTGCGAATGGCTGCTTGGGGTCAGCCTCTCTAACGGCCTCGTCGCCGGAGCGGACGTCCTTGCCCCTGATAGCGGGGATGTCCACGGGTGAGGGCAGGTAGTCGATGATCGCATCAAGTAGTGCCTGAACACCCTTGTTCTTGAACGACGCGCCACAAACCACTGGTGTAATTGCGCAGTCGATTGTCGCCTGCCGTATGGCGGAGCGAAGTTCATCGAGGCCGATGGGCTCCTCGGCGAGGAACTTCTCGAGTAGCGCATCGTCATACTCGGCGGCAGCCTCGATGAGTTCTTGGCGATACAACTCAGCGTCGTCAGCCATGTCGGCAGGAATCTCGCCGACGGTGGGGTCGATGCCCTTGTCGTCCTCATTGAAGAAAACGGCATTCATGGCCAGCAAGTCGATGATGCCCGTGAAGCGGTCCTCGGCGCCAATAGGCAGCTGCAGGAGCACTGGGCGGGTGTTGAGTCGATCCTTCATCATCTGGATGACATTGAGGAAGTCCGCACCCGTGCGGTCCATCTTGTTGATGTAGGCAATGCGAGGTACCCGGTAGTTGTCAGCCTGTCGCCACACGGTCTCAGACTGTGGCTCCACGCCGCCTACAGCGCAGAAAACAGCGCAAGCCCCATCGAGCACGCGGAGTGATCTCTCGACTTCTACAGTGAAGTCCACGTGTCCGGGCGTGTCGATTATCTGGATACGATGGTCGTTCCAGAAGCAGGTGGTGGCTGCAGAGGTGATGGTGATGCCACGCTCTTGCTCTTGGACCATCCAGTCCATGGTGGCAGCGCCATCGTGGACCTCGCCGATCTTGTGCGATTTACCGGTGAAGAAGAGGATGCGCTCAGTGGTCGTCGTCTTCCCAGCGTCGATGTGTGCCATGATCCCGATGTTTCGGGTCTTGGATATCGGATATTTCTTTGGAGCCATCGGAAATGTCTCTCCTCTAGAGTAGCTTCAACAGCGCTGATCGAATCACAGCGTACGGAATTCGAACACTTACCAGCGGTAGTGGCTGAAAGCCCGGTTGGACTCGGCCATCTTGTACAGGTCTTCACGCTTCTTTACCGAGGCGCCGGTGCTGTTGGAAGCATCGAGGATCTCGTTTGCGAGGCGCTCTGCCATCGTCTTCTCTCGGCGATTGCGCGCGAAATTGACCATCCATCGTATTGCCAGCGTAGTGGAACGACGGGAGTTGACTTCGATTGGCACCTGGTAGGTAGCACCTCCAACGCGCTTGGGGCGCACCTCTAGGGTCGGACGAACGTTGTCCATGGCCTTCTTGAACGTAGCCAGAGGGTCGGAGCCAGACTTCTGCTCGACCATCGCGAATGCGTCATAAACGGTTCGCTCGGCCAGAGACCGCTTCCCGTGAAGGAGGACCTTGTTCACCAGTTGGGTGACAAGACGATTGTTATAGATTGGATCGGCCGCTATCTCGCGGCGAGCTGCTGCAGTGCGCCTTGGCATTCTTGCACTCCTTGATTCGTAGACATAAAACGTACCCGACGCCCGCCATTCGCATTCGGCGACGTCGACTCTGACCTAACCTTTAGCTCTTGGGCTTTTTGGCCCCATATCTGGACCGCGACTGACTTCTGTTGTTCACACCTGCCGCGTCAAGCGTGCCACGGATCACCTTGTAGCGAACACCAGGGAGGTCCTTCACACGACCGCCACGCACCAGAACGATCGAGTGCTCCTGGAGGTTATGCCCGATGCCGGGGATGTATGCGGTGATCTCCATCTGATTGACGAGCCTGACCCTAGCAACCTTGCGAAGTGCCGAGTTCGGCTTCTTGGGCGTGGTGGTGTATACACGTGTACAGACTCCACGCTTCTGCGGATTGCCTTTCAGGGCAGGCGTGGCGCTCTTCATCGCCTTCGCCTTGCGGCCCTTACGGACCAGTTGGTTGATAGTGGGCAACGCAATCTCCTTTGTCATAATCGGGACAAGTTCACACGGACTTGGCTCGAATACACAATGAACCAGGGCCGACAACAGTCACAAGGAGCAACTTTAGCAAACGGCATGCGGACTGTCAAATGCCACGCATCCGGGCGTATCCACCCCCTGAACGATCATCCCCTCGGCCGATGAGCGCGAAGTCTCATCCGCCGAGGGGATATTGAGTCACTAAGCCTTGAGCTCGAGTCCGGCTGTCGAAAGACTTTCTTCGATCTCGGCGACTGCCTTGGGGCCGATGCCTTCCACCGAAAGCAAGCCTGCGCGACCGCGATTGACGATCTCGCCTACGCTGAGCATTCCGGCGGTGATCAGCAGCTTCTGTGTGCGAACCGACAAGCCGAGCTCGACGATGCCGGCATCCATCTCGAGCTCATCCTCGACTGCCGAAGTCGCTTCGGCCACTTCGGGCTCGAAGACCGTGTTGACGAACTCCGAGACATCGGCGAGCAAGTTCTCGTCATCGAGCTGATCGTCCTCCATCTCGATCAGAAGGTCTGCGGCATCGGCGGAGTGATCATAGGAACTCGGAGCCGGCAGCAGCGCCTGGAGCTCAAGAAGCTCTTCAGGAGCGAACTCTGGCAACGGGCCCTCCGTGCGGACGTCCCACTCAGCCTTCTGGCCCTTGTGTGTAAGATTCACCTGACGGTACCGCTCCATTCCGGTCGCCGCAGGAATCAACTTACCGATGATCACGTTCTCCTTCAGGCCGATCAGATGATCTTCCTTGCCGTTGATCGCGGCATCGGTCAAGGCCTTCGTGGTCTCTTGGAATGACGCCGCCGACAGGTAACTGTCCGTCGCCGAGGAGGCCTTGGTGATCCCGAGCAGAGCAGGTGCAGCATCTCCAAGCCTCAATCCCTGTTCTTCACAGGCTTTGTTGGCTGCCTCGAAGACGTACTTGTCAACTAGCTGACCCGGCAAGAACTCGGTGTCACCCGGATCGAGGATCGTCACTCGACGAAGCATCTGTGTCGCGATGACCTCAATGTGCTTGTCGTTGATATCGACTCCCTGTGAGCGATAGACCTCCTGGACCTGGGTCACGACGTACCGAAGGACGAACATGGGCCCCTTGAGGCGAAGGAGGTCCTTGGGGTTGATCGAACCCTCGGTCATCTGCTGGCCAGCCGTGATCATCGCGCCATCTTCAATCCCACGCTTGAGTCGGGACCTACGGGAGACGGGGTGAGCCTTGAGTTGCCCATCATCTGAAGTAATGATGAGCTTTCGACCGTTCGCGTCATCCTCGATTCTGAGGGTTCCAGAAATCTCAGCGAGGATAGCCTGACCTTTGGGATTGCGAACCTCGAATAGCTCGGTTACACGCGGAAGGCCGTGGGTGATGTCATCGCCAGCGACTCCACCCGTATGGAACGTCCGCATCGTCAACTGGGTTCCGGGTTCACCGATGGACTGAGCCGCAATGATACCCACAGCAGTACCGATATCGACGGGCTTGCGGCTTGCCAAGTCCCATCCATAACAGTGCTGGCAGATACCGTGCGGTGCCTGGCATGTGGCTACGGTCCGGACAATCAGGGACTGCACTCCTTTGCCGAGCAACTCCAGCAGTTGAGCTTCGGTGGCGATGTAGTCACCAGCCTCGGCGAGCACCTCTCCTGTTTCTGGTGACACAGTCGGCTCGAGGAGGCAGCGTCCTACAAGGTTGTAGTCGACCTTTCCGTCACCCGATGAGGGGACGATCGTGAACTCAAGGCCTTTGTCGGTAGCACAATCGGCCATCCTGACGATGACATCCTGAGCGACGTCCACGAGCTTCCTGGTCAGATACCCCGAGTCGGCTGTCTTCACAGCGGTGTCTGCAAGACCCTTCCTCGCTCCGTGAGTGGAGACGAAGTACTCTAGAACCGAGAGTCCTTCTCGGAAGTTGGACATGATGGCGCGGTCAAGGATGTCACCCTTGGGGTTGGCCATAAGTCCACGCATTCCGGCGAGCTGACGGATCTGCTTGATGTTACCTCGGGCTCCCGAGTTGGCCATCATGAAGATCGGGTTGAACTTGTCGAAGTTCTCGGCCATCGCCTCCCCGACCTCGTCGGTGGCTTTCGTCCAGATCTCGACTATGCTGCGGTGTCTTTCCTCGGCTGTTATCAGACCGCGCTCGTACTGGCGATCCACAAGTTCGACCTCAGCCTGACGCGCCTCCAGGATTTCCTTCTTCCTGGGGGGTATCTTGGCGTCCCACACCGAAACCGTGAGACCAGCACGCGTTGCATAGTGGAAGCCGAGCCACTTGAGTTCATCAAGCAACTTGGCCATCACGTTTGTGGTGTAGATGTTCGCGGACTCCTCGACTATGCGGGAGATCCCCTTCCTGTCTATCTCGAAGTTGCAATAGACGTGATCTTCAGGGAACGCCCGATTGAAGAAGAGTCTTCCGACGGATGTCTGGAGGCGCTCTCCTGCCTTCCGTTCGCGTATCTTGAGTTCCTCGCCATCGCGATATTCCTCGCGGATATCACGGGTGAGCCGGACCTCGATCTGGGCCTGAAGGTCCAATCCGCTACGGCTGTCGTAGGCGAGGATGGCCTCGCTCGGATTGGCGAAGACCCTGCCGTGTCCCTCCATGTCTTCCCGAACAGCAGTCAGATAGTACAACCCGATGACCATGTCCTGGGTGGGGGTGGTCAGTGGTCGGCCGTGAGCGGGTGACTTGATGTTGTTGGTGGACAGCATCAATACGCGAGCCTCAGCCTGGGCTTCTACGGAAAGCGGCAGGTGGACAGCCATCTGATCGCCGTCGAAGTCGGCGTTGAACGCCGTACACACCAGTGGGTGGATGCGAATCGCCTTACCTTCGACCAATACAGGCTCGAAGGCCTGAATTCCCAGTCTGTGTAAGGTAGGAGCCCTGTTCAGCATGACAGGATGGTCGGCGATGACTGCCTCAAGTACATCCCAGATCACGGCCTTGCCGCGATCGACCATACGTTTGGCCTTCTTGATGTTCTGGGCGTAGTCGAGGTCAACGAGTCGCTTCATTACGAACGGCTTGAAAAGCTCGAGCGCCATGGTCTTGGGCAGACCGCACTGATGCAGCTTGAGCTCGGGCCCAACGACGATTACCGATCGGCCAGAGTAGTCGACGCGCTTTCCAAGGAGGTTCTGCCTGAACCTACCCTGCTTACCGCGCAGCATATCCGAGATCGACTTGAGAGGACGGTTGCCCGACCCGGTCACCGGACGATCGCGGCGTCCATTGTCGAACAGCGAGTCGACGGCCTCCTGAAGAAGACGCTTCTCGTTGTTCACGATGATCTCAGGAGCACCGAGGTCCAGGAGTTTCTTGAGTCGGTTGTTGCGGTTGATGACACGACGATACAGATCGTTCAAGTCACTCGTCGCAAAACGCCCACCATCGAGTTGGACCATCGGACGCAGGGCCGGGGGAATGACCGGGATCGCATCGAGGATCATCCACGATGGGTCGTTGCTGGAATTCCTAAACGCCGAGACGACACGGAGTCGTTTGACTGCTTTGTCGGCCTTAGGCCCCTTACTCTCATTGATGATGGTGCGCAGCTCCTCGGCCAATTGGTCGAGGTCGACGCCGTCGAGAAGATCCTTGACGGCCTCAGCGCCCATCCCACCGCGGAAGTAGACGCCGTAGCGTGCCTTCATCTCGCGATAGAGGGTCTCGTCGGCGATCAACATCCGAGGGGTAAGCTTCTGGAAGGTGTCGAAGGCCTCCTGGTAGAGCTCCGCGCGGGCCTTGAAGTCCTTCTCAATATCACGTATCTCCTGCTCGGCCTCTTTGACCACCTTCTTGAGATAGTCAGGGTCGTTGATGTTCTCGTCGACCTGATCGCCTTCCTCAGGCTCTATCTCGCCCTTTGCGATGCCGACGATCCGATCCCGGGTTTTGATGACAGAGTCGATCTCAACCTGCATCTCTGCATCAAGACCTTCGAGGTCGGCCTGAAGCTCGTCCTGGAGGACGGCCATGTCAGTCTCGCGAGCCTCTTCATCCACCCGACTGATGATGGATGAAGCGAAGTAGAGCACCTTCTCAAGGTGCTTCGGGCCGATGTCTAGCAGGTAGCCCAAGCGGTTCTGGGCTCCCTTGGAGTACCAGATATGGCTGACCGGGGCTGCCAGCTCGACGTGCCCCATGCGGTCACGTCTGACTTTGGCTCGGGTAACCTCTACACCGCAGCGCTCGCAGACGATCCCTTTGAAACGAACGCGCTTGTATCTGCCGCAGTAGCACTCCCAGTCCTTGTTCGGACCGAAGATCTTCTCGCAGAACAAGCCGTCCATCTCGGGCTTGAGCGTACGGTAGTTGATGGTCTCGGGCTTCTTGACCTCTCCACGGGACCATTGGCGGATCTGTTCGGATGAGGCCAGGCCTATCCGAAGGCGATCGAAGTTGTTCACATCGACATCAAGCACGAATTACTCCTCTTCATCCAGGCCATCGGGAAGATCAAGGGCAGAGATGTCGCTGGTAAGCAGTTCTTCCAGAGCCTCGGTTGTGATGCCGTCGCTCTCTGCTTCGTCACTTCCACCGAGGTCAAGTCCAAAGTCCTCGGCGGTCTTGAAGATATCCTCGTCGTCATCCTTGATCGCGATCTCTCCGCCATCTTTGGAGAGGATCTCGACGTCCAGGCACAAGGACTGCATCTCCTTGACCAGCACCTTGAACGACTCTGGGATGCCCGGCTCGGGAATGTTGTCACCCTTCACGATCGATTCGTAAGCCTTGACGCGACCTAGGACGTCGTCTGACTTGATCGTGAGGATCTCCTGGAGAGCATAGGCTGCGCCATACGCATAAAGCGCCCATACTTCCATCTCGCCGAACCTCTGTCCGCCGAACTGTGCTTTACCACCGAGCGGTTGCTGAGTGATCAGCGAGTACGGACCCGTGGAGCGCGCGTGGATCTTGTCATCGACAAGGTGCAACAACTTGAGGATGTATATCTGTCCAACAGTGACCGGCTCACGGAAAGGCTCTCCTGTTCGGCCATCGAACAGGGTGGCTTTTCCTTCACGGGTGAGCTGGGGCACCGTCTCGGGGATGGCCTTGTCACCAAGCTTCACCTCGGCCGCAATCATCATGTTGCGGTTGGCGGCTTCGATGACATTGGATATCTCTTCCTCAGTGGCTCCGTCGAACACCGGAGTCGCAACGTGGATCGGACCCTCAACTGGTTGCTTCTGTGTCTCGGCATCCGACCATCCCACGTGTGCGGCCCACCCGAGGTGTGTCTCGAGCAGCTGTCCGATGTTCATACGGCTTGGAACGCCAAGCGGGTTCAGGATGATGTCGACAGGTGTACCGTCAGCCAAGAAGGGCATATCCTCGACGGGCAGGATCTTGGAGATGACACCCTTGTTTCCGTGGCGTCCCGCCAGCTTGTCTCCCTCGGAGATCTTGCGCTTCTGTGCAACGTAGACCCGAACGAGTTCATTGACTCCCGGGGCGAGGTCGTCTCCAGCCTCTCGGCTGTACTTACGCACACCGATGACCCGGCCGCTCTCTCCGTGCGGCACCTTGAGCGAGGTATCGCGGACTTCGCGAGCCTTCTCGCCGAAGATCGCGCGCAGCAACCGCTCCTCGGCGGTCAGTTCGGTCTCGCCCTTAGGCGTGACCTTACCGGCAAGCACGTCGCCGGGAAACACCTCTGCGCCGACCCGGATGATGCCGTCCTCGTCAAGGTGCGCCAGCACATCTTCACTGACGTTGGGGATCTCGCGAGTTATGTCCTCGGGACCAAGCTTGGTATCCCTGGCCTCGACCTCGAACTCCTCGATGTGGATCGAGGTCAACAGGTCATCGGTCACAAGTCGCTCAGAGACGATGATGGCGTCCTCGTAGTTGTAGCCTTCCCATGGCATGAATGCGACGAGCAGGTTCTGGCCCAAGGCCAGCTCGCCAGCCTCACTCGACGGGCCGTCAGCGAGAACGTCACCGGCAGTCACGACATCGTTGACACTAGGAAGTGGCTTGTGGTTGATGCATGTACCCTGGTTCGACCGCAAGAACTTGGGTAGGTGGTATTCATCGATACCCATGCCGTCGGCTGCGCGGATCACGATCCGCTCTGCGTCGATGTACTCTACAGTCCCATCACGGCGGGCCAAGATGATCTCACCAGTGTCGATACTCGCCCTGTGCTCCAGTCCTGTACCCACCAGTGGCGCACTGGGGCGAAGAAGCGGTACTGCCTGACGCTGCATGTTCGAGCCCATGAGCGCACGGTTAGCATCATCGTGCTCAAGGAATGGGATGAGCGCAGTCGTCACCGAAACCATCTGCCTAGGTGAGACGTCCATATAATCGACCCGAGCGGGTTCAACCTCACTGGGGACACCGCCGCGGGTACGACACAGAACTCGTTCGCCGAGGAACTTGCCTGTCTTAGCATCGAAGCGTTCGTTGGCCTGAGCGATGATATACCGCTCTTCCACGTCGGCTGTCAGGTACTCGATCTCATCGGTGACCTTGCCCTTGACTACCTTCCGATAAGGGGTCTCGATGAAGCCGTAGGGATTGAGTCTGGCGAATGTAGCCATCGACCCGATGAGTCCGATGCTCGGACCTTCTGGGGTTTCGATGGGGCACATGCGTCCATAGTGGCTGGGGTGTACGTCACGAACCTCGAAGAAGCTTCGTTCGCGAGAGAGTCCACCAGGACCCAATGCGGTCAGCCTGCGCTTGTGGGTAAGTCCGGCCATCGGGTTGGTCTGGTCCATGAACTGGGACAGCTGTGAGGAACCGAAGAACTCCTTGATCGAAGCCTCGATCGGCTTGATGTTGAAGAGCGACTGCGGCGTGACTTCCTCGTCACTGAGGATGGTCATCTTGTCCTTGATGCCACGCTCCATGCGCTTGAGTCCCTTCCAGAAGTGATTCTGGATGAGCTCGCCGACGCTCCGTACACGCCTGTTGCCAAAGTGATCGGTGTCATCGACACTCTTGCCCTCGGTGCCCTCCCATAGGTGGACAAGATACTGAAGTGACGCCAGGATGTCCTCGTTCGTCAGGACCGACTGCGAGTCTGGAAGGTCCAGTTCAAGCTTCTTGTTGATCTTATAGCGCCCGACCTTGCCGAGGTTGTAGCGCCTCGGATTGAAGAGCATCCACTCCAGCAGATCCTGGGCGGACTGGACTGTCGGCGGCTCGCCGGGACGCAGGCGAGTATATATCTCGATAAGAGCTTCCTCGCGGGTCTCCTCTGAGTCCTTATCCAAGGTGCGCTGTACGCACTCGGAATCACCGAAAAGCGCAAGGATGTCCTGGCGAGACTCAGCGATACCCAAAGCTCTGATGAGCAGAGTTGCTGGTCGCTTGCGATCCAATTTCACCGAGAGGATCCCGCGATGGTCTATGACGAACTCGAGCCAGGGCCCTCTGTCCGGAATGATCTTGGCAGTGTATAGAAGGCGATCCTTCACCTTGTCGCGCTTCAGTTCGAAGTGGACGCCAGGCGACCTCGCGAGCTGAGAGACGACGACTCGTTCGGTTCCATTGATGACAAAGGTGCCGCGATCCGTCATAAGCGGGAAATCGCCCATGAAGATCTGCTGTTCCTTCACTTCGCCAGTCTTCTTATTGATCAGTTGAATCTCAACGAAGAGAGGAGCCTTGTAGGACATATCCTTGTCCTTGCACTCCTCGACAGAGTATTTGGCGTCACCGAATTCGTAGCCACCGACATGCACGGCGAGCGTCTTGTTCTCTATAGGGAAGATATCTGCGAAAGCATCGCCAAGACCTTCCCTCAGGAACCACTCGAAGCTCTCGCGCTGGATTGCTATGAGGTTGGGGACTTCCAGAATCTCCGGAATCTTCGCAAACGTGCGGCGCTGGCGTGTGCCAGCCTTAACAGTGAGGGGACCTTGTCCACGGGGCACCAGGCAATTCCTCCTTCAAGGACCAGGCTGTCATGACAATCGCAAAC
>DBEG01000014.1 GCA_002293965.1 Actinobacteria bacterium UBA912
TCGACGTAGGTCAGGTTCATCTCCTCGGCGATCACCTGGGCGATCCTGACCTCATCGATGAATCCGAGTCTGTCCAGGGTCGAAGTAAGCGTGGCTTCGCCCGACTGTGCGATGGCCTCCTCAAGCTGCTCGGGGGTCACCAGGCCCGACTGGACCAGAAGTCGGCCGAGCCGCTTTCCGGTAGCCGCACTCACTCCGCCACCTCGCAGCGCCCTTCGCTGGCGACCTCGGCAGCAGCGCGCATGACATCGCGCGGAGCTTGTTGCTGCGAAGCCTCGTTCCAGATGTCGATGGCTAGTGCTGCCTGGTGGACTAGCATGCCGAGGCCCCCGACCGGGATGGCCCCGGCTCCGCGGGCTGCCCGCAGAAGCGGTGTCTCCTTCGCGCAATACACCATGTCGCAGACAATCTGTTCAGGATTGAGCCATTCGGCGGGCACCGGGGATGGGTCGTCAGGACGCATTCCGAGAGAGGTTGCGTTGACCACCAGCTTCGCGCTGCGAACCGCCTCTTCGGCATCTTGCGGTTCCACCGCGACGACCTCGATCGCGCGAGCGCATGGCCTGACGCGATCCGCCAGTTCCTCCGCGCGCTCGATGGTGCGGTTCACGATTGAAACGCCCTTGGGTTTCTCGAGGATGAAGCTCAGGGCGGCGGCACCGGCCGCACCCCCTGCTCCCAGTATCACGATGTTCTGATCCTGCGCCGAGAATCCCGCCTCTTGCTTGAGTGACTCGACGATGCCCCGGCCGTCGGTGTTGTAGCCGATGAGTCTGCCGTCGACACAGTGTACGGTGTTCACCGCTCCCGCCATCTGAGCGAGCATCGCGACCTCATCACAGTGCTCGAGCATGGCTTGCTTGAAGGGCATTGTGACATTGAAGCCGACGAATGGAAGTACCCTGAGTGCGGGTAGAACCCGCGCTAGATCATCCTCGCTATCGAGTCCAAGTGGTACATACGCCCAATCCAGGCCGAGCGCCGCATAGGCCGCATTGTGCATCACAGGAGATAGCGAGTGGGCCACCGGCATGCCGATGATGCCTGCCAAGCGCGTCCTACCGCTGATAATCATTCCCGGCCAGCCCTCCATCCTTCGTGTCAGGGGGACACATCCCCTGAGGTCAGTCTAGTCGAGGGGCTCTCGGCCCGCCAGCACAAACCTCTCCAACCTGCGCAGTAGTAGCGTATGCGGGAGATCGCTCGCCGACAAGGGCTTCACGAGCACAGTCTTCATCCCAAGAAGATTGCCGCCCAGGATGTCGGTGAAGATCTGATCTCCGATCATCGCTGTTCTGGAAGGCTTTGATCCCACCCGCACCAACGCCTGCCTAAAGGCGAACGGTAGCGGCTTGATCGCTTTGGCGACGATGTCCATC
The DNA here is from genome assembly GCA_002293965.1 of Actinobacteria bacterium UBA912. GTDB lineage: Bacteria > Actinomycetota > Coriobacteriia > Anaerosomatales > UBA912 > UBA912. The sequence continues at coordinate 1,380 of DBEG01000014.1, forward strand.
TGTAGCTTCTCGGCATGTACGATCGCCGAAGAATGCCAGTTGTTCGATACGATGCATGTGATGAAACCGGATTGCTCGAGCCCTCTGATCCAATCGCGGATCTCCCCCGTGACTTCGGTGGCATCCCTGGACAGAATCGTGTTGTCCAGGTCGATGAGCAGGGTGTCTATGCTCTCTCGCTTGAATGCGTCGAGATCGATTCCAAGAACATCACTCACGTAGATATCGGGCTGCAAGACCTTCATCAAACAAAACTCCTCTAAGTTACCTAGTGGTCTGGGACTCCATCACCATCGTGGTCGTGTGCCTCTGGGCCAAGTGCATCGCCGATGAGAGCATCGAGGCGCACGAGTTCTTGTTGGATGTAAGCGTCGCGGTCAGCCAGGCCCGCACTTCGGTAGATCGCACTGAACCCGGCGTAGGCATCGTGCTGCTCGGTGTAATCTCTCCACTGAGCGCCTTGAAGGGCAGCATCTGCTTGCTGTACGGCGCCCTGAAGGTCGTCTCCGAACAGATAGAGAATCTGCGCATAGTTGAAGCGAAGGATACCGGAATCGGGGTTGTTCTCGACTCCCTGCCTTGCGATGTCGAGTCCTGTCTCCACGTCGCCTCTCTGGGCCAACATCCATGCAGCGATGTAGTACGAGTCCACGAACTGTGGATCAAGAGCGATTACCATCTGGAGTGTCGGCAGGGTCTGCAGCTGCTCGTGCAGCGGAAGATCTTCGTAGTAGGCGTGATATATCGGCTCGATACGATTCCATAGTACGGCAGCGATGAAGGTCCTGACACCTGCAAGATAGGCGAATCCAGCCCTGCCTAAAGCCGAGGAGTCCCTAGAGACCTGTGCTGCCTGAGCATCGGCACCGAATTGCGCTGCCAGAAGAGCTACGACTAAGAGCGCGAGGATCGCTATGCGTTGAATCCGACTGTGGCCTTTGACAAGTGCAGCGTTCATCGTGAACCTCACAGGTCCTTGCTGGTGAAGCTGAAGGTGGCCGCGGCAAGGCAGATCCCGCTGTAGACCGCCCAATACGCCAACATGGTGAGACCGTAGATGAGTGTGTACCCGGCGCCATGTGCCACGGGGATGATCACATTGAATGTGTCTAACGACGGGTATAGGGAGAACAGCAGAGTTCCCGGATCGACCAGCACCGACCTGACATGGCCAATGAACAAGAAGGCCAAGGCTGCCACGCTGGTGACGATGGGCCCGGCCATGGTTGCAGCCAAAACACAGAACGCGGCTATCACACCCGCCTCGAACCAGATAGCCAAGGCTCCGGCCAGCAACACGAGCATCAGTTCATCGTAGTTGAAGTACGCGATCACGATCGTCACCACACCCAATGCCAAAAGCGTTGCAGCGAGGACTGCTACGATTCCAAACCAAGTGCCGAATATGTACTCGCCCCGACCTACTCCGCGGGCCAATACCGGGTACAAAGTACGTCGCTCTATTTCCGAAGGCATCCGCGTTGCGGAAAGCGCAATCGCGACTACCATCGCAAAGATGTATATGAGTGCAAGCGCCACCTCTCTGTAGACACCTTCAACCACACCCTGGCCGTAGCTGGGCAGGAAAGGAATCGCGACCGTCATGAGTGCGGCGAACAGTGCTATCACATAGATGAGTTTGCGGTGCATGGCATCGATGACGACGGCCACGGCGATTGCTAGGATTCGGGCGGGCATCTAGAACACCTCCCTTTCCTCGGCGACTAACTTCGCAAAGTAATCCTCAAGCGACTCGCGCCTGGGGGAAAGCGTGATCAGCCTGAATCCGCCCTCGTACAGGGCGTCGACGACCTCGCGAACGGACTCCTCGGGCGCTGCGAGCGACCACTCGCCACCACTGGAGTCGATCGAATGGGCGATCGCTGTCACAGAAGTCGGCAGATCGGGGCCGGTGCCTTCGATCCGCATGGCAACCTGTCCGTCAACGCGAAGCAGGTCCTCGATGCGGCCGCGAGAAGCGACCCGGCCCGCTGCGAGGATGGTGACCTCGTCGCAGACCGCCTCAACCTCGGAAAGTTGATGCGACGAGAGCAGGATCGATATCCCCTCTGCCCGCAAGGAGTTGATGAGGTCCCGCACATCACGCTGCCCAAGCGGATCGAGACCAGACGCGGGTTCGTCGAGGACAAGGACGCGAGGCTCGCCGAGAAGCGCCTGTGCCAAACCGAAGCGTTGGAGCATGCCCCGCGAGTAACTCGATAACCTGTCGGTGCCGCGTCCGGCAAGGCCTACCTTCTCCAAAAGCTCCTCGGCCTGAGAGGCGATCCGGCTTGTGGGCATCTCCAGAGCTCGGCCGATGAGCGACATCACTTGCTGGGCTGTCAGATGGGGCGGGAAATACGGCTGTTCTGGCAAGAAACCGACATAACGCCGAATCTCCGGAGCGGCCTCATAGCCCAGGATCTCGAAGCGCCCGGCAGTCGGGCGCAACAGACCGAGCAGCATCTTGATGGTGCTGGTCTTGCCCGCACCGTTAGGGCCAAGCAGCCCATGGACGCTTCCTTCGGCAACGAAGAGCGACACGTCGCGAACGGCCTCTCGGACACTTCCGCCCCTTGTGTACTGCTTGTGAGCGTTCTCTATGCGGATGGCGAACGCTTCATCGGCACCGGAAACGCACGCACTCATGATTTCGTCGGTTGCGATCTCACTCACCTGCCGAACACCTCCCTCGATACTTCCCTTGCGGCCTGGTGCTCAGCCCAGGTGCTTGTGAACGTGTGTGATCCGTCCGGGGACGTCAGGACGTAATATATGTATTCGGTGTTGGCCGGTCGCACCGCGGCCTCGATGGAGGCTAGCCCGGGATTGGAAATCGGCCCCGGTGTTATCCCGAAGTTCCGGTAAGTGTTGTACGGACTTTCGATCTCGAGATCCTTGTAGCGTAACCTGAATCGATTGCCGGGTAGGACGTATTCGACGGTCGCGTCGATCTCAAGGCGCATATTCTTGGCGAGGCGGTTGTAGATGACCGAGGCGACCTTGGGGCGCTCCTTGGCCACGCTCGCTTCGCGCTCGATGATCGATGCTATGATCACGATCTCTTCCAGCGACTGCCCGCGCTGCACGGCAGGAGACATGTCTATCGTGGCGATCTCTTTGTCGAACTGCCGAAGCATCATTGAGATCACATCCCGGGCCGTCGCGCCTTCTGGGACACGGTAGGTCTTCGGGAACAGGAATCCCTCGAGCGAGTCCCCGAAGGCACCTGCAAGATAAGGATGCTCCTGGGCGAACTCCGGTGCGCCGTCGTTCGCCAGCGCGAGGAACTCCTGAGCAGGGATGCCCGCTTGCTCCTCAAGACGCTGCGCGATCTTCTCGATGACGAAGCCCTCCGGGATGGTCACCGTGGTGAAGCCCTTCTGTGGGCCAGTCGTGAGCTTGTTGAAGACCGCCGGGTAATCCATGCCGGTGGTAAAGGTGTAATCGCCGGCTTTCATCTGTCCGTCCACCTCGGCGAGTCGGGCGCGAAGTCTGAACATATTCGCGTTGTCGATCACACCCGCTTCGGCGAGCGTTCTCCCGATAGCAGCCGTCGACGAACCCTTCTCGATGGTCAGAGGCACGCTGTCACCAGCTGGCACGGCGGTTTCGGCGCGATATAGCAGACTCCACGCGCCCACACCTGCCAGGGCGAAGAACACGCCCAGGACAACCAGAGTGCCCATCAATCGACGCTTCATCCTGCTCTTAGGCGGCCTAGCCCGCCGGACTGTAGGTCTAGCCTTCATTCGCATCTTCCTCAATCACCGTAGAATCCAGATATGCCTGCAGCAGTATAGCCGCTGCCACCATGTCCACACTGCCTCTGCGTTTCTTCTGTGAGACCCCACACGCCGACATATGACGATTCGCCTGCGCGCTCGTCAGGCGTTCATCCATGAACACCGTCTCCACCGGCAAGAGTCGGGCCAACCTCTCCGCTTCGGCGCGGACCGCACGGGCTTGTGGGCCCTCCTGCCCACCCAGCGTGAGGGGAAGGCCGATCACCAGGCGCCTCACGGAATACTCCTCGACGAGCGACTCGAGGTCAGCGGCTTTCGCCGAAAGGGGCGCCTCTAGCACGCAAAGCGGCGTCGCGATCCTCGAACGTGAGTCGCCGAGAGCCACGCCTATCCTGCGCTCGCCTATGTCCAGCCCCAGCATCCGCACTTCGATCAGCCCTGGGAGCCTGGATCCGACAGCATCTGGCGTGCCCGGTCAAGGGCCGCATCGATCCCCGCGGCGTCCTTGCCTCCAGCCTGGGCCATCGAGGGTCTTCCGCCGCCGCCGCCGCCGATAGCCGGTGCGATCGCCTTGATGATCCCGCCAGCATCGAAGCCCGTATCTACGGCCGTCTTGCCGCCTGCAGCAAGCAGTAGCGGTGCGCCTCCCTGAGGGTCAACGCTTGCGAGCACGACCGCCGAGGATTCTCCTGCCCGAACCTTGAGCAGGTCCCAAACCTCGCGCAAAGCCGCCGAGGAGCGGTCAGGCACTCGCGCAATGACGAGTTTATACCCGATGTCGACCGCCGAAGCGACCAGCTCATCGACTACCGGCCCAGCGGCATCTGCAAGCGGGCGCTTGGCTGCGTTCTCGGCGTCCTTCAATCGCTTCTGCAGCGCGATCACGCGGTCGAACACGTCGGTTCGCGGCACGTTCAGGGCCCCTGCGACCCGCAGTAACTCCGTCTCGGCGTTATCGAGCCACTCGAAGGCGTCGAAGCTCGTTACCGCCTCAATGCGTCGCAGATTCGCGCCGACCGAGCCTTCCGAGACGATCTTGAGCAGCCCGATCTCGCTGGTGCGGGCCACATGGGTGCCTCCGCAAAGTTCCTTGGAGAAGTTGCCGACCTCGAGCACGCGCACGAAGTCTTCGTATTTCTCGCCGAAGAGTGCGGTCACTCCCGATTCGCGGGCGGTCGTGAGCGAGGTCTCGTACGCCCTGACCGGGTGGTTCTCCATGATCTTGGCGTTGGTCATGCGCTCGATCTTGTGCAGGACGTCGGCCCCGGGTGCCTCGAAGTGCGTGAAGTCGAAGCGCATCCTGTCGAAGGTGACGTAGGAACCGGCCTGTCGGACATGGTCGCCGAGCACGAGCTTGAGCGCCCAGTGCAGGATGTGTGTCGCGGTATGGTTGCGGCGGATGCGCTCTCGGCGAGCAACGTCGATCTCGGCGCTCACGACATCGCCGACCGATAGCAACCCTTCCTCGAGCACGCCGATGTGCGCCGTGATGCCAGGTAGCGGGAGCTTCGTGTCGCTGACTCTGAAGACGGCACCAGCCTCACTGGTGATCGTCCCGGTGTCGCCCACCTGGCCACCCTGCTCACCGTAGAACGGGGTCGCGCTCAGTACGATATCGGCGGAGTGGCCCGCCGCAAGTGAGTCGACGCGAGTCCCGTCCTTCAGGATCGCGACGATCGTAGCGTCAGCCTCGTCACGGCTCCAGCCAACGAACTCGATGGCCGCCCCCTCGGCGGCGATGGCGTCGAAAGCGCCGGCGAAGCTCGTCCACGACTCGTCCTTGACGGCGGCGCGGGCCCTTTGCCGTTGCGCCTCCATCTCCTCGGCGAACGCGGGCATGTCGACGCCGAGGTCCTGCTCGGCGAGTATCTCAGTGGTCAGCTCGATCGGGAAGCCGAAAGTGTCGTGCAGCTTGAACGCCTGCTTGCCGTCGAAGAGCGCTAGGCCGGCCTCGCGCATGCGATCGGTCTCCTCGGCGAGGAAAGCGAGGCCCGAGCGCAGGGTCTCGGAGAAACGCGCCTCCTCGGACTCGCAGATCTGCGTGATGAGTCCGCGGTGCTCGGCAAGCTCCGGATACTGAGTGCCGAAGCGCTCGATCACGACTTCGACGAGTGGGCGCATCGAGGGCTCCTGGCGCCCTAGAAGACGTGCGTGACGAACAGCGCGGCGCAGTAGGCGGCGAAGCACGTAGCCCCGACCCTCGTTGGAGGGCAGGACGCCATCGGCGACCATGAAGGTGACTGCGCGGCTGTGATCGGCCATGATCCGTATGCTGGTGTCGCGTTTGGCGTCCGCGCCGAATCGCACCCCGGTCAGCTCCTCGACCACCGAGACGATCGCCCGAAGGTCGTCGGTCTCGAAGTTGGAGGCCACCCGCTGCATGATGGCGGCTACTCGCTCCAGCCCCATGCCGGTGTCGATGCTCTTGTTGGGTAGCGGTTCAAGCGAACCGTCCTCCTGGCGGTCGAACTGCATGAAGACAAGGTTCCAGTACTCGAGGAAGCGATCGCAATCGCAACCCGGCTGGCAGTCAGGCGAGCCACAACCGACCGCCTCTCCCTGATCGTAGTAGAGCTCCGAGCACGGCCCGCAGGGCCCCGTCGGTCCGGCGGACCAGAAGTTGTCGGCCGCGCCTAGGCGCACGATCCTCTCGGCAGGTACGCCGACCTCGTCGCGCCAGATCGCCTCGGCTTCGTCGTCGTCCTCGTAGATCGAGTACCATATCCGCTCCGGATCGAGGCCCAGAACTTGAGTCGAGAACTCATAAGCCCAGGCACACGCCTCGCTCTTGAAGTAATCGCCGAAGCTGAAGTTGCCCAGCATCTCGAAGAAGCTGTGGTGCCTGCCCGTGGTACCGATGATCTCGATGTCGGTGGTGCACAGGCACTTCTGGCAGGTCACAGCCCTAGCGAACCCGAGACTCTTCACGCCGAGGAAAACGGGCTTGAACTGGACCATGCCCGCACTGGTGAAGAGCAGCGAGGGATCGTCAGGGACCAGCGAACTGGAAGGCAGTCGGAAAGCTCCCTTCCCCTCGAAGAACGAAAGGTAGGCTTCGCGTATTTCGGCGGATTTCAATTACGTGCGCTCCTCGTGGTCTGTCCCATCGGGGATGGATGCTTCCTCGGCGGTCTCGCTGTCGCAGCGGCGTTCGTCGACGGTCGTTGAATCGGTTCTGCGGAACAGCGCGCCTTGCTCAGTGGCGAGCTGTGAGTCTGTGTGCTTCTCGAAATAGTATACGAATACGGCGTTGAGCACACCGGCTATGGGTACGGCGAAGAGCATACCGGCGAATCCGGCGACTTGCGCCCCGACCAACAGCGAGAAGATTATGAGGACGGGATGGATGTTGACGGTGTCTGACATGATCCGCGGTGAGAGTACCAGGGATTCGAGCTGCTGGAGCACGAAGATCCAGAGCACAGTGTAAAGAACCAGGATCGGGCTGACGAATGCCGCCGATATCGCAGCGATCAAGCCCGCGACAATCGGCCCTACATAGGGAACGAAGTTCGTCACTCCCGCGATGATCCCGATGATGGCCGCGTACGGAACTCCTAGTATCTGAAGTCCGAGCCAAGTCAGGGTTCCCACAATGAACGCGATCATGCTTTGTCCGCGAAGCCATCCCTCTACAACGTCAGTGACCCGCCGCAACACGGCTACCAGGTCTTCACGCCTCCTGACCCCGCCGAGGCGCAGCAGTTCGTCCTTGAAGACCGGCATGTCCTTGAGTGCGAAGAATGCCAGTGCCAGCGCAAGGAAGAGCATGATGATAAAGCTCGCCAACCTGCCACCGATCCCGAGCACAGCAGTCGCCAGCGATGCCGACCAAGCAGCAAGCTGCCTTGATATGCTCTCCTGAGCGGCGAAGACAGCGTCCTTGACCCAGATGGGGACCTGCATGTCGGTATATTGAGCCTGCAGTCGGAACCAAAGTCTGCTGGCAGACTCGTAGTACCCGGGGAAGGCAGAGATGAAATCCCGTGCCTGCTCCACCAAGGACGGGATCACGAACACGCCGAAGAGCGAGATGACGATGATGCCGACCAAGTAGCAGACTGCCACGGCCTTGCCGCGAGACAAGCCCTTGGCCTCCAGCGCGGCCACAGGCCGCCGAAGAACGAAGACCAGCAGCATCGCAAGCACGAATGGCGCGAATACCGCCGATATCCTGGTAAGCAGCCACAAGGCTGCGACAAGCAGTATCGCGATGCCGATGATCGTCCAGACCATGATCCCGCGTCTGATCAGTCTGGCCGAGAGCCCCCCTTGTTCCACTAGTCTCATCCTTCCTTGACGATGTTCTCACGCAAGATGCGCAACGATCTTCTAAGGATCCGCGACACCTGCATCTGTGAAAGTCCCATCTTCGTAGCGATCTCGCTTTGTGTCATGCCGCGGTAGAATCGCCAATATAGTACGGCCTGTTCGCTAGCGTCCAGTTTCTTCAACGCCGAGGACAGCACATCGCGGTCTTCGACCAACTTCATCAGTGAATCATCTTCGCCGATGTACTCAAGG
>DBEG01000165.1 GCA_002293965.1 Actinobacteria bacterium UBA912
GGTGACGGGGCAGATCCCCGCTGTCGCGTCTAGCACGCAATCGCCACACATCTGGCAGCGTTCCTCGAAACGGCCCTGTCGGATCACGTTGCCGAGGAATACCGACTCGGCGCCGGGGAGGACCGGTAGGCCGGTCAGCTCTGCGATGGTCTGCGTGCCTGCGCCGCATGCGAACACGATGACGGCTTCGGCGGCCTCGACTTCGGCTTTGCGCTCGCGGAGGCGGACTCCCATGTTCGCCTGATGGCACGAGGACTCACCGATCATCGAGCCGGTGACCTGCACGCCCTCGGTCTCTAGCAGCTGTGCAGCCTGGGCGACCTCTTCCTCGCCGCCGGTCTTGCCGACGGTGGCGCACTGTCCGCAGCCCACAAGGAACACACTGCGCGCACCGATCTCCTCGAGCACGCACATCAGCCTGCCCCACTCGCGAGGTCGCGTGACGATCATGCCCCACTACCCCCGCCCGCCGAGGAGGCGATCGCTGTCCGCACGGCCGACACACAGCCAGGCGCGTCATCGGAGTATCCGGCGCCGATGCTAGCCGCCCATTCGGCGGTCACGACCGCGCCACCCACCATGACGGGCAGCGACGGGCGATGCTCTGCAAGCAGGGCGACTGTCTCGGCCATCGCCGGAAGCGTCGTGGTCATCAATGCCGAGAGGCAGACGACCTGTGGGGCGTTCTCGAGGGCCGCATCGAGCACGCGAGCAGGCTCGATGTCGACCCCGAGGTCCTGGACCTCGAAGCCCTGACTCTCGAGCAGAGATACACATATGTCCTTGCCGATCGAGTGGATGTCGCCCTTCACCGTCGCGAACACCACGGTGCCTTGTGGTTCCATGTCGCCTGCGGGGAGGTGGGTCTTCACCTGCGCCACGGCGGCCTTCATCGCCTCGGCGGCGACTATGAGCTGCGGTAAGAACACCTCGCCGCGTCCGAACCTCTCGCCGAGGCCCTCGATCGCGGGGGCGAGTATCTCGGGGATGACCTGCTCTGGCGCGGTACCTTCGGCGACAAGCGCATCAACGAGACCCCGGGACCCGGGTGCATCCCCGCGCCTGATCGCGGCAGCCAGGAGCTCCGGTAGCGCCGGGTGGAGGGCGGCTTCGTGCGCGTTTCGACCGGCCGCAGGTTGAGTGTCGGTGGCTGGCTGCGACTTCGCGTCCTCATCGGCGAATGTCACAGCCTCGCGATACACTGCGTCCCAGGCATCCCAAGCGACACCGTGCGCCGTCGAGTCGATGCCTTTGGCGCGCGCCGAATCGGCGAGCTTGATGGCCTCGGCGACGACCGCATCAGCCGGGTTGGCGATCACGGCATCGAGCCCTGCAGCCGCAGCTACTCCGATGAATGCGGCGTTGAGGGCCGGTCTCATCGGCAGTCCGTGGCTTACGTTGCTGATCCCGAGGACAGTCGTCAGTCCCTGCTCCTTCAGCGCGTGAAGTGTGCCGACCGTGATCCTGGGGGCGTCTGGATCGATCGCCGACGTCATCACCAGCGAGTCGACGACGAGGTCGGCGGTTGCGATGCCAGCGCGGGTCGCCTCTGCCTGGATTCGGGCGACGACTTCGAGCCTGCCGCGCTCCGTCTCGGGGATCCCGGATTCGTCGAGTGCGAGCACGACGACCGCGGTGCCGTACTTCCTGACCAGCGGTAACACGCTCGCGAGCGATTCCGGGGTGCCGTTGACCGAGTTTACCAGGGCCTTGCCCGGGTACACGCGCAAAGCCGCTTCGAGTGCGGAGACATCGGTGGTATCGAGCACCAGCGGCAAGTCGCAAGAGCCAGCCAGCGCGATGGTCGCATACTTGAGCATCGCGACCTCGTCGACGCCAGCGGCCCCGACGTTGACGTCGAGCAGGTCCGCGCCTGCCTCTGCCTGCTCCTCGGCGAACTGCCGAACAAGTGAGGTCGAGCCCTGGCGCAACGATTCTGCGAGCTCCGGCCTGCCCGTCGGGTTGATCCTCTCGCCGATGACCGCGAGCGGTCGTCCTTCGCCGAGAACCACTGACCGCCGAGGTCCGGCCAGCGCCGCCCCCCCGAGCCCTGAGCGAGCGGCGCTAAGCGGCACCAGACGCGCGAAATCGCCGATCGCGCCGGTGAACGCCGGGGTCGAACCACAGCACGAGCCCACCAGCGCGGCACCTGCTTCGACGAAGCGTGCGGCGTACTCGCCCATCTCGTCCGGCGTGCCGGGAAATACCGTCTTGCCGTCCACGAGCTGCGGGATGCCTGAGTTGGGCTGCACGATGAGCGGTAGCCTCGTTGCCGAAGCCATCTGCGACACCAGTGGAAGCACCTGCGCGGGTCCAAGGCCACAGTTGATGCCGACTGCCTCGGCGCCTGCAGCCTCCAAGATGATCGCCGCGGTAGCTGGGTCGGTACCCGAGACATCCATCCGCCCCGACAGCGCGAACGTGCACGTCGCAAAGACCGGCAGGTCACAGACACTGCGTGCGGCCAGGACTGCGCATCTTGCCTCGGCGATGTCGGTCATCGTCTCAATCAGTATGGCGTCCGGACCCCCGGCTGCCAGCGCGCGGATCTGCTCGGCGAAAAGCTCGAAGACGTACTCGAAAGCGGCGCTCCCGAGCGGCTCGATGAGCAGCCCAGTCGGCCCCACTGACGCCAGTATGTGCTTGACGCCCGACTCGCGAGCGATGCGCACTGCAGCGAGATTGAGCTCGTAGACCTGGTCACCCAGGCCGTACTTGTCGAGCTTGGCACGCGTTCCGCCGAAGGAGTTGGTGGCAACGCAGTCGGCACCCGCAAGCACATAGTCGCGGTGGATTCCGGCTATCAGGTCATCGGCGATGATGTTGAGTTGCTCGGGGCACTGTTCGGAGGGTATCTCGTATCGCTGCAGCATGGTGCCCAGAGCCCCGTCGAGCACGAGTAGCTCCTTGCCCAAACGCTTGCGGATATCCGGCATCATGACCCCTTACAGTAGCGAAGAACGATTGGTTCGGATTCTGAAAAGACTACCACTTACCATTGGATCTCAGTACTGAGATTGCATCTGAGACGATTGTTTGATGATCGAAAGCCAACTCTGGCAACGCATCGACAGGATGCCACTGCGCCAGACTTGCGTCGTCCCCGCCGAGAACCTCAGGAAGGTACTCACCGACGAGTGCGGTGAACACAACGCTCACCGTCCAGCCACGAGGATCCCGACCAGGATCCCCATAGCCGCCTACCATATGCAGTTGGCCCTCCCACAGAAGGCCGGTCTCCTCGGCAAGCTCACGTCTGGCCGCGGACTCTACCGGCTCTCCCAGGTCGACGAACCCGCCGGGTAGCGCCCACACTCCCGCGAAAGGCTCCCGCGCGCGACGAATCAGCAGCACCGCTCGGCAGACGGCGGGTCCGGCGAACAGCGCGACGTCGGCTGTTACTGCAGCTTTGGGGTGGGAGTGATTCGACATAATGGGATTGTAGCGACGTGGTCGGGTGATGCCAACTTGCTAGCTTCCATCCCCGTTCTTGTATATAGACACGAGGGCTTCACCGTCGACGAAATCGAGTCCTTCTTCGACGGCCACACGTTGCATGAAAGCGCACTTTCGGCAGGTACGGGCCTTCTCCTCAAAGTCGCCGGCCGCATCGCCATCGCACATCGTACCCTCGATGACCCAGCACGATCTTCCTCCATTGAGTCCGCCGTTCGCACCGTCAAGGGCCGATTCGGCAACCGAAGGGCATCCACATGAGTCGGTCTCACCGTTGCGGTCCGCATCGAAGCCACAGCCTTGATACTCCCAGCAATTCAGTTTCTTTGCAGCAGCCATAAGATGAATCTCGTTCCTGGACCGGGCCGCAGATATCTGCGAGGTATACGAGGGCGGCGACGTAGGTACCTCGCTCGAAGCACATCGCGTGCCAACAAACTACACGAAGTCTACACAACTTCTCCACGCCCAATACCCAACCATCCGCGATACTCTTTTTAGCTCGAATCGAGGAAAGGGGTGATCGTTGTGACGATGTTCGCGGTTCCGACAGTGCTGATGATGGCAGGCTTCGTCGCCTTGGCCTTGCTCGCACTCAAGACCGTCGCTGATATCCAGGCCTCCTGCAAACCCTCTTTCGCCGACTCTCCTGCCGAGGGAGCGATTGCGATAGCTAGAAAGCGGCTTCGGGCTGGTGACATCGACCGCCAGGACTTCGACCGAATCCTGAGGGTCCTCACAAGCTGAGTCTGCAACCGCAAGACCCAAAATAGCCCTCCCTCCCTTCGAAACGGGACCTCGCCTCAACCGGGTCCCGTTTCTCTTGCCTTAGTCACTTATGCTATCTATGTGTCACTCGACCCCTGTCAGTCACTTCGGACTCGGAGCCCCATGGTCTCCACCCTGACTCGCATCATCAGATTCATACATGGTTACCGCACGATCGCCTTGCTGGCGCTGATCGCCATAGTCGCCGGCACCGTCGCCGAGCTCTACGCCCCTCAGGTCCTGCGCACGCTCATCGACGATGGGATCATCGGAGGAGACCGCGACCAGATATGGCGCAGCGCGGGCTGGCTTACAGCACTCGCAGTCTTCTCCGGCCTGGCGAGATTCGCCTACGGTTACCTTTCGGCCCGCGTGAGCCACGGTGCCGCGTTCGGTCTTCGCAAGGAGATATTCGCCAAACTCCAGAAGCTGTCATTCTCCTACTATGATCGAGTTCAGACAGGCCAACTCATGACGCGCGTCACTAGCGATGTCGACCTGGTCCGAGATTTCATCGGCGGTGGGATGGTGCAGATGATCAGCGCCGTTCTAATGCTCGTTATCACAGCGGCGATCCTTCTTTCGATGAACCTGTGGTTGGCCCTGATCGCACTTTCGGTCATTCCTGTGACCTTGTTGATACTGCTGCTCTTCGTGAGCCGACTCGGCCCGATGTTCAAGTCCTTCCAGGAACGACTGTCTCGGCTCAACGGGATCTTCGGCGAGAACATATCGGGCGTGCGGATAGTCCGCACCTTCACTGCCGAGGACAGCGAAACGGATCGGTATCGGCGAGCGAACCAAGACCTGCTGGACTCAGGCCTTGCTATCCGCAACTCGATCGCGAATGCCTTCCCGCTCCTTTTCAGCGTCGGCTCCTTCGGTGTGGTGCTGATCACCTGGGTGGGGGCGGTGATGATCGTCAAGAGAACGCTTTCCGTCGGCGAGCTCGTAGCGTTCACTTCCTACCTCGTGTTGCTGCTTCAGCCTCTCTTCATGCTCGGTTTCGGAGCGCAGCAGATCGCGCGAGCTAGTGCCGGTGCCGAGCGCATCTTCGAGATTCTCGACGCGAAGATCGATGTCGCCGAGGTAGACGACGCGATCGTCCTGCCCGAAGTGCAGGGACGCATCACCTTCGAAGACGTGACCCTGCAATATCCCGGCGATGCGCGAGACATCCTCAAGGGACTGACCTTCTCCATCGAGACCAAGACGACTGTCGCCGTCGTCGGATCCACGGGTTCGGGTAAGACCAGCCTGGTCAACCTCATCCCCCGCTACTACGATCCGAGCGAAGGAGTCGTCGCAATCGACGGACACGACGTCCGCACCCTGAAGCTCGACTTCCTCAGGAGGCATATCGCCATGGTAATGCAGGACCCGGTCCTTTTCAGCGGAACGGTCAGCGAGAACATCTCGTACGGGCGGCCCGAAGCCACGCAGGACCAGATCGAAGCGGTCGCGCGGATGGCGCAGGCGCATGGATTCATCTCAGCGCTTTCCAAGGGTTACATGACTCACATCGGTGAGCGTGGTGTGACCTTGTCGGGCGGTCAACGTCAGCGGATCTCGATTGCCCGCGCGCTTCTAGTCGATCCCAAGATCCTCATCATGGACGATTCGACCTCTGCGCTGGATTCCCGCACGGAAAGCGCGTTGATCGAGGATCTCGACGACCTGATGCGGACACGCACGACGATCATCATCGGTCAACGCCCTTCGGCTCTGGCTAGGGCTGACAAGGTCCTACTAATCGAGGATGGACGAATCGCCGATGAGGGCACCCACCAAGAGCTTCTCGAAAGGAACTGCACCTATGCCGAGATCCTGGCGACGCCGCCAGGTGCAGTCCCCCATGAACTCCCGAGTTTCTGCGACATGAGTGGACTCGAAGGACGTGATGCGTGATGGCTCACCCACCAGGAGTCGGCCCACAGATCCCCGTCGAGAGTGTCGCCGCTTCCACCGCGTACAAGAACGTACGCAGGTTGATCGGATACGTACTCACGTACCGTCGGAATGTCATTCTCGCGGTGGTTTGGCTACTGGTCTCCTCGGCGACTGCTGCGGCGGTTCCGGCCTTGATCGGCTACGTTGTCGACCAAGCGGTCAAACAAGCTGCGGGGGCGGGCGACCTGAACGCACTGAACATTCCAGTCGCTTTGCTGGCGGTAGTCACGATAGCTGGATGGTTCGCCCAGCGGGCCCAGATCATCCACCTTGGAGATGCCGGCCAGAGGGCACTTTTCGTGCTTCGACAGGAGGTATTCGCGAGGCTCCATTCCCTGCCGGTTGCATACTTCGAGTCTGCAGCAGCTGGAGACTTGATGAGTCGTCTGGTCAACGACATCGAAACGGTGAACTCGTTCATGTCCCAGGGCCTGCGGCGCCTGATCGGATCGATGCTCGTTGTGGTAGCCACAATCATCGCGATGTTCATCGTGGATGTCCGCTTAGCGATAGTCACGCTCTTGGCCCTACCGTTCATCATGGCGACCGCGTGGGTATTCGGGAAGGTCTCCCGGAGAGTGTTTCGACAGCGCCAGGTCGCGATCGGGAACGTCAGCGCGCTACTCGCCGAAGAGTTGGCGGGAATCAAAGTCGCCCAGTCATTCGCACGGTCTGGGGCGAGTAGCGAGGCCTTCGATGCCCGTAACGCCGCCAACAGGGATGCGAGCATCCACGCCTCGGCGATCTCGTCTGCTTTCGAGCCTGCTTTGACGCTGATATCGACGATTGCGACCGTGTTCGTGGCCGGCTATGGAGGGATGCTGGCTGCCGAAGGAGTGGTCACGGTCGGAGTCGTGGTTGCCTTCTTCAACTATGCGCGTCAGTTCTTCAATGCCATATCCCAGATATCCACTTTGTGGGGCGAGACACAGTCCGCTATCGCTGGCAGTGAACGCGTATTCACCCTACTGGATGCAGAAACGGGAGCGATCGACCCTCCTGATGCCATCGAACTCGATGCGCCGCTGGGTTCACTGGCTTTCAGTAAAGTCAACTTCGGCTATGCCGACGGCCCCCAGGTGTTGTTTGATGTCAGCTTCCAGGTCCTGCCTGGTGAGACCGTGGCCCTGGTAGGGGTCACTGGGGCCGGGAAGTCCACGATCCTCGACCTCATCTCCAAGATGTACGCTCCCGCCTCAGGGGAGATCACTATCGATGGCTTGGATATCGCTCGGATAGCAACGCCTTCGTTACGCAGGGTGCTTGGAGTGGTTGGACAAGAACCCTTCCTGTTCTCGGGCACCGTAGCAGACAACCTCAGGTATGCGCGGCGCAGCATTACTGATGCTGAGATCCATTCGACGCTGCTCGATGTCGGAGGTCCGGTCCTTCTTGAGAGTCTCCCTGACGGCATTGACACACAGATCGGCGAACGAGGAATCACTCTTTCGGGTGGTCAGCGACAGTTGATCGCACTCGCTAGAGTGTTGCTCTCGGAGCCCGCCATCCTTCTTCTCGACGAGGCCACTTCAGCCGTGGACTCCCGTACCGAGGCGCAGATCCATACCGCCTTGGACAAGGCCTTCACGAAGCGAACCGCGATCGTCATAGCACATCGTCTGTCCACGGTGAAAAGGGCCGACAGGATCATCGTGATCGAGGATGGACGTGTCGTTGAGAGTGGAACCTACCAAGAGCTCATGACGGCGGGCGGATTCGCCTCCAAACTCTTCTGTGCGCAGATAATCTAGCCACTCAAGAACACTCATGTTCAACTTCATGGTGGCGGCTACAGCTATGACCTGCTCTTTTTCTCCAAACCTCAATCTTGACTTCAGACTTGCATTTTTATATGTCTTATCATATATTTGTTCACACATATAATAGTCGATCGGGGTGAAGAGTTGTCCTTGGAGCACGCGATCATGGGGTTCCTGGCCGAAAAAGGCTCGACAGGATACGACCTGAAGACACGAGAGTTCACGAAGGCATCCCCACTCTGGCCAGCCGACCAAGCGCAGATCTATCGCACGCTCGAGAAGCTGCGAACCAGGCGTTTGGTATCCGTCAGGAGGATCCGTCAATCCGACCGCCCGGATCGTCGCGAGTACGCCCTCACCTCTGCCGGCCGAGAAGCCCTCTCATCCTGGCTTACGGCCCCTTCTGCGCCCGCCACAGTGCGCGACCCCCTTTTGCTCCAGCTCAACTTCGGCGAATACGTGTCGGACTCGGATCTATGCGCTGTCCTCGTTTCGCGTAGAGAGCTTCTCCAGTCGCAACTCGAGGCGCTTCGCTCGCGCCTCGCCGTTCATGAGAGCGTTGGCCCAGGATCCAAGCCCCGCCCCCACACGCTAAAGAGAATGGTGCTTCTCGGACGTATCTCGCAGGTCCGTGCTTCGATCGACTGGTTGGACGATTGCATGGAATCCCTGGAGGTCGCCTAAGGTCAGGCTTTACAGGTCGAAGCCTTTGATGCAACATGAGCGAAGGGAGTCGCCCGATGAAGATTGTTGCAATCGACGCGAGCAGGCATTTCGGGGCCGTCAGTAGGTCCGTCGAGGCAGCGGCACTAGCTGCAGAATCAGTGGGCGCCACCGTTTCCAGGGTGAACCTCAGGGATCTCGAGATCAGAACGTGTACTCATTGTTGCATGTGTCATGCTTCGGGCGTCTGCAAGATCCGGGACGACCTTCCTGCACTCGCTGATCTCATCAGCGAAGCCAACGGCATCATCTTTGGAACTCCTGACTCCTCCCGACAATCAAGCGATGCGACCCATGCGATACTCGATCGGCTCGCCGGCTACTTCAGCTCTGATCAGATGTGCCTCCCGGGAATCGGGCGTTCATCGGCACTTCAGACACGATCCGCGCAACTGGCTAAGCGAGCGATCATCATCACCGCATGCCGGTCGTCCCAGATACTGGCTACCTTCTTCGGTTACACCAACGGCCCAATACGCCAACTGAGATCGACGCTTGCTGCCAGTGGGATACGGACGATAGGCACGCTGGAGGTTAGAGGTGTCTCGACAAAGGGCGAGTACTCGCCGCCGGATATCGCGATAGCGTCAAGCCTGGGGCGCCTGGTGGCCGGCAAGATCTGATAGAGCTTGGCCTACTCTCCGGATCCTCCCATGAGCAGATCCATGATTCGATACCCCGGATCCACTTCAAGCCCCGATTGCCTGGCTGCGGCCTCGTCATAACGAGCGATGCCACTGGCATCCACTCCCCGTCCCCAGATCACGAACGGAACCGGATCCCCGACATGGGTCCTCAGTTTGATGGGCGTCGCATGGTCGGGCATCGCCAAGACCCTGATGTTCTCCGTCGCTGCGAGCTCGCGTATGCGCGCCACAACCCGACCGTCGATCGCCTCGATAGCGGCGATCTTGCCTGATAGGTCGCCAGCGTGACCGGCCTCATCGGGCGATTCTACGTGGATGACCACCAGATCGCTCTCGCCGAGCGCCTCGATGGCCCCCTCGGCCTGAGCGTCGTAGTCGTTGTCCGGCCCATCGGTGACACCATCGATCTGCAGCCTGCGGATCCCGGTCAGCGTGGCGAGGCCTCCAAGAAGGTCGACACCTGAGGTCATCGCGGCGGTCACCCCATATCGCTGCGTGAATGAGGTGACCTCGAGTGGCCGGATCCCGGGCCAGAACGGCCAGACGTCGGTCACGGGCAGCTTTCCTCGGCTCTGCCTGACAGCGTTCACCGACACTGCCGACAAGACCGCTCGCGCCCGCTCCATATAGTCCAGCAACAGCGCAGCTCCGTGGCCGCGAGGCAAGTGTGGCACCACGATCTCGTCAGGGATGTCGTGGGGCGGCGTGTAATCCAGATCGACAAGCTCCGGATGACCTGTGACCACAAGGATATGACGGTAAGCCACGCCGGGGTACAGGCGGAAAGTGTCGTCATCGAGTGCAGCCGCGAGCTCAGAGATGACCTCACGGGACTGAGCGGTTGGGATGTGTCCGCCAGAGTAACTCGCCATCCGGCCATCCGCTAGGGAGACCAGATTGAGCCTGAGGGCAACCTGATCGGGCCTCAGTTCGATTCCCATGCTGGCGGCTTCGATTGCTCCTCGGCCGATGTATTCTGCGAGCGGATCGTATCCCAGGATCGACATACAAGCTGCCGAAGAAGACGGTTCGACACCCTCGGGAACGGTGCGAGCCAGGCCGATCATGCCTTCGGCGGCCATGGCGTCCAGGTTCGGTGTGGCTGCGACTTGCAGGCAGGTTTGTCCGCCGAGATCCTCAAGCGGTAGGTCGGAGGCACCGTCAAGGATGATGACCACATATTTCACTCGATATCCCCATTCTGGAGGCATTTCAGGTACCATGCGCACATGGGACATCATACACGTTACCTGGATACTCGCGGGCTCGACCTCTCGATGCCGACCTTCTCGGCTGCTGTGGTGAAGGGGATCGCATCCAGTGGCGGTCTCTATGTGCCAGAATCGCTTCCAAGCCTGTCGCTTCATCAGATTGCCCGATTCGCCGAGTTGCCATACTGGCAGCGCGCCGCCGAGGTCTTCTCGTTGCTCGGCGTGGACTTTGATGAAGCCACCATTCACGACCTCATGCAGCGATCGTATGGCCCCCAGTGGAGCGACAAGCGCATTGCCCCGGTCGTCTCGCTTGGCTCGGGCCTGCATGTGCTGGAACTCTGGCACGGCCCGACCAGCGCGTTCAAGGACATGGCCCTTCAGTGCATGCCGCTGTTCTTCTCGGCATCCGTGGAGTCCATGCGGGAGCGCGGGCAAGCCACCGATGACTTCCTGATCCTGGTTGCAACCTCCGGCGACACCGGCAAGGCCGCCCTTGAGGGCTTCGCCGACCGCCAGCACATCAAAATCGCCGTCTTCTACCCTGACCAGGGTGTATCCGACATCCAACGCAAGCAGATGGTGACGCAGACAGGCGAGAACGTGAACGTCTTCGGGGTCCGAGGCAACTTCGACGACTGCCAGACCGCCATCAAAGACGCCTTCGCCGATGCGCCTTTTAACTCCATGCTCGCCGACGAGCATGGACTCGTGTTGTCCTCGGCGAACTCCATAAACTTCGGCAGGTTGGCACCGCAGATCGTCTACTACATCAGTGCCTATGCCGATCTACTCGCCGAAGAGGCTGTCGCACCCGGTCAACCCATGGACGTCTGCGTCCCGACTGGCAACTTCGGCAACATCCTTGCGGCATACTACGCAAAGCTCATGGGAGTCCCGATCGGACGCCTTGTGTGCGCAAGCAACGAGAACCGGGTGCTCGCCGACTTCATCGAGACCGGCATCTACGACATCGCCGAGAGGGACTTCGTGACCACCCCTTCCCCCTCGATGGACATCCTCGTGTCGAGCAACCTCGAAAGACTGTTGTACCACCTGGCCGGTCCCGAGCGGGTGCGCGAGTGGACGGAGGCTCTGCGCACAGACGGGCGGTTCGAGGTTGATCCGGACACCCTCTGCCAGCTACAGGAGAACTTCTGTGCCGGCTGGGTCGACAACGATTCCGCGCTTCTGACGATCAGAGAAGTCCTCGACGGATCCGGATACCTGATGGATCCCCACACCGCCGTTGCATGGCGCATCGCACAAACCGAGAAATCCGACAACCCCATGCTGGTCGTATCGACAGCGGCGTGGGCGAAGTTCGGCGACAGTGTCCTCAAGGCGATCCTAGGAGTGCCGTACAGCGCTTCGCTTCCCGAGGACTCTGCAGACCTCGATGGAGTCGGCATGCTACAAGCGGTCCAGGCGCTGACCTCGGCATCGATCGCGCCCATCCCCGACCCACTCGCGAGACTCGAAGACACACCCGAGCGCTTCACCGCAGTTGTCGATTCCGGCCACATGGCCGTCGAAACGGCAGTCCTCGAATGGCTACGATCCGCCGAGTGACGTCTGGCAGGTCGACCGTCGCTCGCATTACCGGACATCCGAACCCTACATGGTGGCCATCTGTGCGTTCGAGAAACGGCGCTTGTAAGAGGTCATGTACGCTGTTTTGCGCTCAAGTGCATCTATCACCGCATTGGAGAAGTTGACCTTCTCGAACTTCTGAGCGCTTCCAAGCCCGCCCGGCGAGAACACATTGACCTCCATCAGCTTGTCGCCGACGATATCGAGGCCGACCAGGAACATCCCATCGGCAACGAGTTTGGGGCGAACGATCTCGGCGATCCTAAGGTGCGCTTCGGTGATTTCGGCTGGCGCGATTGCGCCTCCCGCATGGACGTTGGAGCGGATGTCGTCCCCAGTCCTTACTCGCCTAAACGCCGCATACTTACCTTTGTACCGCAACGGCTGCCCATTCATCATGAACAACCTGGTGTCTCCTTCTTCTGCCCCCGACAGGTACTCCTGGACGATCACGTAACCGTCTCGGGTTAGGGCGTCGATCATCTGATTGAGATTCCGAGTGGTCGCGTGGTCGACGAGGAACACGCCTTTGCCACCCGATCCCTGCAATGGCTTGATGATTGCGCGGCCATCCTCCTGTTTGACGAACTCCTTGATCTCGTGACGATCACGCGTGATCAGGGTGCGAGGGCGGACTTCCTCCGGGAACTGCTGGAAGTACATCTTGTTCATCGCCTTGCCCAGTCCGTTTGGGTCGTTCAGGACGATGACACCGTTGCGCATGGCAAGCCGCCCGAAGTCGACGCCAGCGTTCTGTTTCCAGCCCTCCTCAACGTCTTGCGAGGGGTCGTTCCTGAGCATCAGCACATCAAGGTCGTCCACCGTGATCCTGCGGGTCCTCGCCTTGCTCGATCTCAGGCCAGCCAGATAGGCAGCACCTGACTTGTACTTGTCCTTGGGTGCGTGGCGGGCACGCGCACGGATCTTCTCATCCGGATCGTAGGCGAAGTCCCCGGGAGTCATAACCCATGCCTCATGACCTCGGTTGATCGCTGCCATCGCCAACCTTGTGGTAGTGTATCCCGCCTGTTCGGTCTCGATTTCGTTCACCAAGAATCCGATCTTGAGTCGATCCACGTTCATCCCTTCTTCGCTTTTGTCGAGCCGCTATCCGATGTGCTCATGCACTGCCCGAGTGATTGAATGTGACGCTGCCACCAGAGCCTGTCGCCGTCTCACCAGCTGCGACTCATACATCGAACCTGTCCACTCATCCATATAGTTCTTCTTGAATTCAATCGCCAGAGCGCATCCAGCCTCTGGATAGGTCTCATTCACCCAGGTCGGAAAGTGTCCGCCCATGAACTTGACGTTCTCCCTTACATCGAGATCGAGCGATGACACAGCCGACGTGAACGCTTGAACCATATGCCCCCATCTTGCCATGTCTATCGATCTAGTTCCCAAATTCACCTCGGGGTTCCCTTCTAGATCGGCCGGCTCTCCCATCGGGCCATTACGCCTGTGGTTGTACGAATGCACATCGAACACCACGCAGTATCCGTGTGCATCGATGGTGCGCTCGATCAACTCCCTGGCGACCCGATAGAAGGAGTCATAGTAATCGAGCGAACGTTCGACCATCTCCGGCTCGAGGGGTTCAGACCAAAGATCGAGACCCCAGGCATCCTCCGGGCCCTGATAGATCGCACGGCTTCTCGCGCGGTTCAAGTCGGCCTCGAAACGTGATCGCCCGGCGACGATCGTGCTGCATCCCACTTCCATGATGAGGTCGGTGCCTGGATCCTCTTCGTACTCAAGCTCTGCGCGAGACAACTTCAGTCGGCCGAGCAACTCCTCCCGCATATATGTTCCTGCGTGAAGAGCGACCGCTATGACTGGGGTGCCGCGATCGACGATCTTGGCTACTGAGAGGTCCATGGAATCGACTCGGTGGTTCTTTGTGGCTCTTAGCCGAAGCGGCCAGTGATGTACTCTTCGGTGCGCTTGTCCGAAGGGTTGGTGAACATCATCCGGGTCTCGCCCATCTCTACTAGAGACGCAGGTCTTTCCATGCTGTCGCGAAGCATGAATGCAGTTTGATCGGATACGCGAGCAGCCTGCTGCATGTTGTGCGTAACGATAACGATCGTCACCGATTCCTTGAGGGTAGCGATTGTATCCTCGATCTGCTGCGTAGAGATCGGATCGAGAGAGGAGGCCGGTTCATCCATAAGGAGAACCTCGGGTTCGGTTGCCAAGGCACGAGCGATGCACAGCCTCTGCTGCTGGCCGCCGGACAGCTCAAAGGCATGCTTCTTGAGCAGGTCCTTGACTTCCTTCCAAAGCGCGGCTCTACGCAGTGACTCCTCGACAATCTGATCTAGTTCGGACTTCTTCTTCACACCATGTGTCCGAGGGCCGTAGGCAACGTTGTCGAAGATGGTCATCGGGAAGGGGTTGGGCTTCTGAAAGACCTGCCCGACGCGCTTCCTGAGTTCAACTGGATCGACGGCTCGACTATCGTAGATGTCGACTCCATCGAGAAGCAGCTTTCCCTCTATGGTCACGTTGCCGATCTCGTCGTTCATCCGGTTGAGGCACCTGAGCAGGGTGGATTTCCCGCAACCTGACGGGCCTATAAGGGCGGTCACGGATTCCGCCGGTATGTGCATTGTCACACCCGCAACAGCCGTCTCCGAGCCATACGTGACCGAGACATCGGTCAACTCGAATGAGCCGAGATTGTTGCTTACCATCTCATCTTTCTCCTCTGATTCGAACGCCAGGTGGCAATGATCATATTCAAGATGCTGATGCCGGCTACCAGGACCAACGCCGTTCCCCAGACCATCTGCGGTGCATCCTTAGTCGCCTGAGTGGCCATGATGAACAGATGATACGGCAGCGCCATGGTCTGTGACATCGGGGATGTTGCGATGGGAGCGAAGAAGGCGACCGCTGTGAGCAGGATCGGTGCCGTCTCACCAGCGGCCCTTGATAGCCCGAGGATGGAGCCGGTCACAATCCCAGGCGCTGCAGCTGGAAGTACCACGCGTCCGATGGTCCGCAACCTTGTTGCCCCGAGCGCCAGGGACGCCCGTCTCAGATCGCTTGGGATCTGTCTGAGTGCCTCTTCTGTGGCGGTGATGATCACTGGTAGCGTGAGGCAGGCCAGGGTGGCTGCACCCGCGAGCACTGACCGACCCCAACCAAAAACGGTCACGAACAGAGCCAGTCCGAACAATCCGTAGACAACGGATGGGACTCCGGCCATGTTGGCTATCGCCAATCTGATGACTCTCGTCCTTCTGGAGCGAGGGGCGTATTCGGCGAGGTAGATACCTGCCATCACTCCTACGGGAATAGTAAGTAGGGCGGTTCCCAGGGTGAGCAGGAACGTGCCCACGACTGCGGGCAGGATACCGCCTTCAGTCATGAACTTCCGAGGAGGCTGCGTGATGAACTCTAGGCTCACAAATCCAATACCCCTACTGAAGATGTAGCCGACGAAGAGCAGTGCCACCCCCAGCGAGAGAGCAGCACACGCGCCAAGCACGACCTTGGCGATCAGCTCATAGGCACGAGCGCGCCTTATCCTGGCCCTGACGTTCATCGACGCCATCTCCTGCGCTGGCGCTCGAGAACGACATCAGCAGCGAGATTGATCATGAAGGTCACTGCGAACAAGAAGAAGCCCATGAAGAACAATGCCGAGTAGTGCAGGCCGCCCCTGACCGTCTCCCCCATCTCGTTGGCGATTGTGCCCGGGAGGGTCCTTACCGAGACCAAGGGGTCGGTGGGGATGATGCCAGCATTCCCTGCAAGCATCAGAACGACCATCGTCTCACCGATGGCGCGCCCCAACCCGAGCATCACTGCGGCGAAGATGCCCGAGGACGCCGCTGGGATGACGACCTTGTAGGTAGTCTGCCAGCGGGTGTTCCCGAGTGCCGCCGACCCCTGACGCAGCTCATTCGGTACCGCATGAAGGGCATCCTCGGCGATGGAGATGATCGTCGGTAGACACATGAAGCCCACCATCATCCCGGCCGTCATGGCGGTCAGTCCAGTGGCAGTCCCGAAGGTCTCCCGCACCCAGGGGGCCAGTATCGAAAGACCTATCAGGCCGAGGACCACCGAAGGGATGGCGGCCATGAACTCAATGATCGATTTAGCGACCTCCTTGACCCGCTTGCCGGTGAACTCGGAGATGAATACCGCCGACATGATGCCGAGAGGCACCGATATGGAAAGTGCCACCAGGGTCGCCCAAAGAGAGCCGGTGATCGCTGGCAAGAATCCGAACTGCTGGTTCTTCGAAGTGGGGAACCAGCTCTCGCCGAACAGCATGTTGATCACGCCGATCTCTTGCATCGCGCGCATCCCGCTTAGGAACAGGAATATGGCGATGGCAGCCAAGACCAGGATAGCCGTCCAGCCGGATAGGGTGATCAAAAACTTGATGAACAGTTCGACCGCCCGGGATGAATCCGGGCGGTCGCCTTGCTTGAGCTGTGAAATTGTGAGGTGTTTCATCAATCTCAATCTCTAAGGAATCGGAACGAAACCTTGGTCTGATACTATAGCACTTCCCTCTGCGCCCAGCACCCAGTCGATGAACGCCTTCACGACGCCGGTCGGGGTACCGTTGCTATATGCATACAGGTAGCGAGAGAGAGGATAGCTCTCATCCATCGCAGTTTCAACACTTGCCTTGACTCCATCCACGCCAATCACTTTCGTGTCTGCACTGACGTAGCCCAGTCCGATGTAGCCGATCGCAGCCGCGTTCTGGGAAACCTCGGTGACGATCGCCCTTGTCGAAGGCAGAAGCATAGCCTCTTTGGCGAACTCAGCATTCTCGTCCTCGGCAGCTACTACAGTCTCCTTGAAGTACTCGTAGGTTCCTGATGCGCTATCGCGGGAAATCAGCACGATCGCCTGATCGGGGCCGCCGACCTCGCTCCAGTTCGTGATCTCACCACGGTAGATCGCTCCAATCTGCTGCATGGAAAGATCGTTGACAGGATTGTCAGGATGGACCACGACTGCGAGTGCGTCGACCGCTACTGGATGCTCAACGGGCTCAACATTGTTCTCATTGGCCTGTGCGATCTCTTCATCCTTCATCCCGCGGGATGCGGTCGCCAAATCAATCGTGCCGTTGATCAACGCCGAGATACCGGTTCCGGAACCGCCACCCTTCACGGAGATGACCACGTCAGGATTAGCTGCCATGAACTCCTCTGCCCAGGCCTGGGTGAGGTTGACCATCGTATCTGAGCCCTGGATGTTGATGGTTCCCGTGAGTGTCTCTCCAGCTCCACCCTGATCGCCTGTGTTCTCCTCAGGTGCGGCACATCCGACCAGTCCCATGCTGATTGCGATCAGTGCGACTACAAGCGCAGTGACCATGATTTTGCCGAACTTCATTGACACCCTTCCTCTCGCTGACTGTTTGATCAAGCAATGGATATCGCCAACAACATCGACCATGTTAGGTGCATCATCTGTAATAAAGGTTGCATTGATGTTAAATATCGCGCTACAGATGTAAAATGAATGTAAAGTCCGTCTGAAGTTCGTATTGCATGCGTATGATACCTCCTTGGATACACCGATCGATGCGGAGGTCAGGAATTGACGACTATCTTACTGGTGGAAGACGACCCCATCATCCGGCAGACAGTCGAATATGCTCTGCGCCGAGCAGGGTTCAATACGGTGTCGAGTGCCAATGGCCTCCAGGCGCTTGAAGTTGCTGCTACATCCAAGCCCGACCTCATACTCCTTGACTTGATGCTTCCCGGAGCTGACGGATATGTGTTCGCCCAGAGCTTCCGGGAGATAAACAAGCACACACCCATCATCATCGTGACCGCGCTGGATCAAGAGTCCGACAAGATCAAAGGACTCGATGCCGGCGCCGATGACTACATCACCAAGCCGTTCTCGATGCAAGAGCTGTTGGCTAGAGTCCGGGCAAACCTGAGGCGCACTCGTGAACAAGATGTGTTGAGCAACGAACCAATTGCCATCGGCGATCTTTCCATAGAGCCCAACCAACTCAAGGCCTCGGTGGCGGGTGTTCCGGTGAAGCTCAGGCTCAAAGAGTTCCAGCTACTTGTTACCCTCGCTTCCCATCCCGGGGTCTTGAGGACCAGACAGTTTCTTGCATCCGAAGTGTGGGGCTACGAGGCGTTGCCTACCTCAAGGACGATTGACGTGCACATTCGGCGTCTCCGTCAGGGCATTGAGGACCCCTCGCGATTCACGTACATACACACAGTCCACGGCATGGGTTATCGCTTCGAGCCCATCCCCAAAGATGAATGACTCACAGGGTGAACGCATGTGAATAGATCGCTAACTACCCAGAGATTCGGTTTCAGGCACTGGATACGGCCGGCCTCCATAGTTGCAGGAATGGCCGCGCTCGCAGTGCTCTGGGCGTGGAGCTTCCTGGCACCGCTGGATTCGATGCTGCAGGAGAGGCAAGAGCGCCACCTGCTGGCCTTCGCCCGATCGGGAGGCGCTCTTCTCGAAGCGATCCCGGGTGATCCCACCGATCAACTCTACGATCTCGTCGATCAGACTGAATTCCGCATTGAGGTGACGAACTCCCAGGGCGAGGTAGTGTTCGATTCGGTCCCGGGACCGGACTTGGCTCTCGATGCCTCGGCGGATGTCGAAGTCGAAGCTGCTCTGGCTGGCCGAACGGGGCTTGCGCAGCGCATCGACCGGCTGGATGGCACTCAAAGGATCTTTGTTGCCGTGCCGACCGGCTTGAATGCCGAGAGGGCCGTGGTGCGTGTCTCGGAGGCTCAGGGCAACTTCTCAGACATCGTCACGTCAGCCGTTCGATCAGGGCTCGTGCTTCTCGCGCTATCTCTCATCCTCGCTATCATCTTGGCCCGCCGGGTCGACAAGAGAGTAGAGGAGCCGGTCTTGCGGCTGTCGTCGGCCGCACAGAAGATAGCTGCCGGGGACCTGCAGGTCGTGATCGGAAGGGAGACCGGGGCCTTCGAGCCGATGGCGATCGCGCTGGCGACACTGAAGGAGCACATCCGCTCCATCGAAGAGGTTCACCTGGGAGAGAAGCAGGATCTGCGTCGAGCTCTGGACGGCTTTGACGATGCTGTGTTGCTTGTGGATGCAGACCTGATCCAATATGCGAACTCCTCGGCGGGTAGACTGCTTGGAATGCCTGTCACGGTGCTCGTCGGTAGAACGATCGATACAGTAGACCTGCCCGCCTCGATTGCAGCCGGGATCGGCGCGCTGACTGACGATCGAGTGGTCATCGAGTCCGGTCCGGACCCCTCAGGGACGACGCTCAGGGCCACTTTGACGCCTTTGGATGCAGAGGGTGGCTCAGGAGGCGTCTTGGTGGTCATCGGGGATGTCACTGAAAAGCTGAAGACAGAGCGCCTGCGAAGAGACTTCGTAGCGAACGCCAGTCATGAGCTCAAGACTCCGGTCTCCGCTATCCGGTTGCTCGCTGAGTCTACCCGTGACGCTGCTCTCGATGGGGACGTGGAGCAGTCATTGGCATTCGCAACCCAGATCGCCGCTGAGTCCCACCGCCTGAGCAGGCTGGTCGTCGACTTGCTCGACCTCTCGCGACTCGAGTCGACCGATCCTGTCGGTTCCTCCTCGGATGTGCGGGAAGGAATCGCCAATGCGGTGCTATCACACAGAACCGCAGCAGCTCACAAGAATCTTACGTTGCAGGTGGACGACTCGGAGGTGGAGGGTGATGACCTCTACGCTGCCGTGAATCTCACGGATCTTGCCATCGTACTCGACAACCTGCTGGACAACGCTGTCAACTACACCGCTACAGGTGGAGCGCGCGTGATCCTCGAAGCCGACGCCGACACGATATCCATCTCCGTCATCGACACTGGAATCGGCATACCCGCAGAGGACCTGCCGAGGATATTCGAGCGCTTCTATCGCGTGGACAGAGCTCGCTCCCGGTCGACAGGGAGTACGGGATTGGGTCTCTCGCTCGTCCGCAACGTCGTGGAGCGCAGCGGAGGCACCGTGGAGGTAGCCTCCAAGCTCGGCCACGGCTCGACCTTCGTGGTCCGCTTACCGAGAGCCCGCGTCCACCGCTCCTAGTTACTGGCCGCGTCGAGCAATTTCTCGGCGATCTGCTTTTTGCGCGAGAGTAGGCCGTCCATCCAGACCGAACCCTCGTCGAAAGAAACGCCCAGCGCGCGTTCGGCTAAGCGTATGCGCCCAACGGCCATGACCTCGCTACCCTCCTCGATAACGTCTGTGATCATCATGAGCACGAGATCGTAGCCCTGGAACTCGCGTAGCCGTTCCATGGCGGCCCTCATGTCTGCAGCATGACCCATCACATTGCGCATATCCGCTGTCTCCATCTGGCTGATGGCGATCCTGGCGTCCCCGATCCGGTACTCCTTCAGGTCGGCAGTAACCGCCCTCTCTGCCGAGAAGGGCATGCTCGAATCCCGGGACTTTAGCACCTCTATGCCGAACTCCATCGGATACACGCCGAGTATCTCGGCGAGTCGGGAAGCCACCTGACGATCGACCTCGGTAGTCGTGGGCGACTTCAGCAACACTGTGTCGGTCATGACCGCGGAGAGCATCAGTGCTGCCATCTGCTCCGTCGGCTTCACACCGAGATGCTCGTAGCGAAGCGCAACGATGGTCGCAGTGGAGCCCACAGGCATGTTCATGAACAGGATCGGCCCTGATGTCTGTACGTCACCGACGCGGTGGTGGTCGATTATCTCCAGCACCGCAGCCTCCTGGATGCCGGGAGCGGATTGAGACATCTCATTGTGATCCACGAGTATGACCGGTCGCCGAAGCCCCCGGGCGACGTTCGTCCTGGTCACCATGCCCGATAGGCGACCCTCCGAGTCGACCACTACGAGTGCCCTGTTCGCACTCACCAGGATGTCTTCGGCGACCTCGCTCAGCAGGACGTCCGGTTCCGCAAAGGGCACCGATGTCTCCATGTGGTCACGGACCGAATGCGAGAGGTTGACGAGCCTCGCTGTCGCATAAGTATCGTGATAGGTGGATATGATGGCGGCACCGGTCTCTTTCGCCAATTCGACCACGTGGTCATCGGGTCGGGCGCCACCGGTAAGGATCAGGCACGCCACTCCTGCGTCCAGGGCCATCGGCTGAGTACGCTTCCTGTCGCCGACTATCATGGTGTCACCGGGCGCGATATACCCGAGCATAGTGCTCGGCTCCATGGCGCCGATAAGGACGTTGCCTGTCAGTTCGCGATCCGCGTCACCAAGCAGCAGATTGCCATGAATGGCCCCCGCCAGGTCGCCCACCGTCACATGCCGGGTGAGGAATCCTCTGATCTCGATCTCCTCAAGGTACATCTCGGCGAGTCGGGCCTGGCTCACTAGGCCTCTCACGAAACCGCCCTCCAGCACCGGCAACACGCGGACCTGATGCTCGCGCATGAGCCGACCGACCTCCAGCATCGTCTGATCGGCACACACTGTAACTACATCGGAGACCATCACGTCTCGAACGCGGGTGCGCACATGTGCGATCTCGATCGGGACCGAGACGCCATAGCGCTCGAACAACCAAGCGGTCTCAGATGGCATCGGTCCGAGGCGGGCCGGGATGTAGACGTTGTCAGGATCACTCACGTTCTTGAGGTGCGCGTAAGCCACCGCCGAACATATCGAATCGTTATCCGGCCTCAAATGTCCGAAGACCATTATCGGACCCATCGCACGCACCTCCACATTCTGACTCTGGTCCTTGCTTCATCTCGCACCGACATCATGACGCAATCTTCCTCAATGGCGCAAAGCCCACCATCAGATTCTTGACGCCTTTCGAGCCGAAATCCACAGTCACGCGATCCTTCGAGACCTGCTTGACCACACCGATCCCGAAGACCTTGTGCTCAACCCGGTCGCCCGCCTGGAACTCGACATTGCTTGCGGCACCGACGACGGGTTTCTGCGACACAGTCCCCGACAGGAAGCTCTGAGTGCGGACGGGCGCATCGGCCTTGAGGCACTCACGTGGTATCTCGGCTATGAAGCGACTCGGGGGGTTGCTCCTGGTGGAGCCGAATAGCGACCTGTTGCGCGCATGCGTCAGGTACAGTCGCTCCCGCGCGCGCGTGATGGCGACGTAAGCAAGACGTCGCTCCTCCTCGAGGCCAGCCGGGTCGAAGATGGAGTTCACATGTGGGAAAAGAGTGTCTTCCAGACCTGCGATGAAGACCACCGGGAACTCCAGGCCCTTGGCGGTATGGACCGTCATCAGCGTCACCGTTTCCTGGTCCCCGCTCATCGAGTCCAGGTCACTGCGAAGTGCGAGCCACTCCACGAAGTCGGCTAGCTGGGTCGCTATGTCGGCTCCCGCTTCCGAGGAATTGGCGTGTGTAGCGGCGTACTCCTCGGCAACTCCGAAGAACTCCCGGATGTTCTCGGCTCTGCCCGAAGATTCGACCGTGCCCTCGTTGGCGAGCTCCTGAAGGAGTCCGGTTCTGTCGATGATCCTTTCGACCTGGTCACGCAGGGAATGCTCGTTCATGGCTCGGATCTCGTCGATCAGCTCGACGAACGGTCGCACCTTCGCCGCGGGGCCGCTGCCGAAATCCCCTGCCGAGAAGCGGCGCAACGTCGTTTCGAACGACTCAGCGTCGTCTATCGAGACCTGTGCGATGCGGTCGACGGTCGTCTTGCCAATCCCACGCTTAGGCTTGTTGATGATCCGCTGGATCGATATGGCATCGAGCGGGTTTATCAGGATCTTGAGGTACGCCATGACGTCACGGATCTCGGCGCGATCGAAGTACCTGGTACCACCGACGATCTGGTATGGGATGCCCTCTCTTAGCAGCGCATCTTCAAGGGTCCGGCTTTGCGCGTTGGTCCGGTAGAAGATCGCGAAGTCCGAATACCCGTGATCCTCTGAGAGCCTGAGCCGCTCGATCTCGCGTGCGATGAAGCGAGCCTCGTCCCTCTCGTCATCGGCCTTGTACGAGGTCACGGCCTCGCCGCCAGCATTCGCGGTCCATAGCGTCTTGGCCTTGCGCCCGAGGTTGTTGGCCACCACGGCATTTGCCGCTGCCAGGATCGTGGCGGTCGATCGATAGTTCTGCTCGAGGCGGATGACATTGGCCTCCGGATAATCCTGTTCGAAGTCGAGGATGTTCCTGATATCCGCGCCGCGCCATGAATAGATCGACTGATCGTCGTCTCCCACCACCATCAGGTTGCGATGCCGCTCCGCGAGTAGCTTGACGATGCGATATTGCGCATGGTTGGTGTCCTGGTACTCATCCACGAGGACGTAGCGGAATCTCGACTGATAGCGATCGAGGACATCAGGATGATCGGCCAGCAACCTATGAGCTTCGACCAGAAGATCGTCGAAATCCATCGCATTGCAGTCTTTGAGTCGCCGCTGATACAAAGGAAACACCCGTGCAGCAGCCTTATCCATTGGCGTGATCGCCGATGCAGCGAACTCATCCGGGTCGATAAGTTCATTCTTCGCCGAGGAGATGCGATTCGCCACACCGGCTACGGGATACCGCTTCTCATCCACTTCGGCCTGTGCCATCGCAGCCTTGAGCATCCGCTTCGAGTCATCGGCGTCGTAGATAGTGAACCTGTTGGTGTATCCAACCCGCTCGGCATCGATGCGTAGCATTCTCACGCACATCGCATGGAACGTCATCACCCACATGTTTCGGGCAGATGGATCACATATGGCTCCCAGACGCGCCTTCATCTCAGCTGCAGCCTTGTTGGTGAAGGTGATTGCGACTATTTCCTCCGGGCGGGCCTTACCCGAACCCACGATATGCGCGATGCGATGTGTCAGGACCTTCGTCTTGCCCGACCCGGCTCCAGCCAATACCAAAAGTGGGCCGTCGGTACTGTTAACAGCATCGGCCTGGGCGGGATTGAGGTCAGGGGTCTTCTCGGTCATGGGGGTCAAGTCTACACCCGCCGAAGGTCCACCGACAGGGTTGAATCTTCTCCAAGGATATGTTCCTACTTGATGAACTTGATCATGGAGAAGGAATCGCTTGACTCGCTAAGACATTTGTCGTGTATCGGGCAACACTTACCTTGGATGTGCTGGATGTTGCCGCACTTATCGCACACGGGATCCTTGCACACACTGCACTCCCCGATGCGAACGGCTTCTGGTGCACCGCAATATAAGCAGAAGCGTATCGGAGAGTGGATCACTTGCTATACCCCATACGGTGCCTCTTCTGCCCGGGTTCCTTATCCTTTGGCAGGTCGATGCGAGTCAAGTTATGCGAGGGAACGTCCAACCGCCTGCGCTACTGGCTTTAGTTCGACAATCAGGTTCCTTAATCCTTCAAGATCCAATGATTGCGCTCCATCGCACAGAGCTTCGCGAGGGTTGGGATGGACTTCGACCATCAAGCCGTCCGCTCCAACTGCCACCGCTGCTCTCGAGATGGCCGGAACCAGGTCAGCCGAGCCGGTCGGATGCGAGACATCGACTATGATCGGAAGCAACGATAACTTCTTGACCACCGGAACAGCGGTGATATCCAGGGTGAATCGCGTGGCTGTCTCGAACGTGCGAATGCCGCGCTCGCACAGGATGACATTCTCGTTACCCTGCATCGTGATGTAGTTGCTGGCCTGTAGCCACTCCTCGATCGTGGCTGCCATGCCCCGCTTGAAGACCACCGGCCGACGCGACTCGGCCGTCACCTCGCCGATCTTCTTGAGGAGGCTGAAGTTAGCCATGTTCCGAGTCCCGACCTGCAGGATGTCGGAGTATTCATCGATCAGTTTCACATGCGCTGAGTCGGTGACCTCGGTGACAACGAGCAGCCCGAATTCATCGGCGACTTCTCTGAGTATCTCCAGACCCTTGTGCTCGAGTCCTTGGAATGAGAATGGCGACGACCTAGGCTTGAAGGCCCCACCTCTCATGACGCGAACGCCTTGCTCAACCAGCGTCGCGGCCACCTGGCGCATCTGCTCTTTGCTCTCGACCGAGCACGGACCCGCGATGATGGTGACTCCGGCATCCCTGCGCACGGCGTCGATGGCGGCAGGGAGGTTCTTCGCGTTATCGGGCGTCATCGATCCCTCAACTCCTTCATGACATGAAGGATGGCCTCGTATATCTCACGGAGATTCTCGGCGTATAGCGGTCCGGTGTTGCACTTACTCAAGTTGATGAAGATCTCCTCTTCCCGCTTCGGGTCGTAAAGCCCCAATTGCACCTGCGGCTTCAGCTCCCGGATGGCAAGGGCATGCACTGCCCGTTCATTGAGCAGCTGCACGATCTGGCAGTCGATCTCGTCGATCCGGCTTCTGTGCAACGAGATCTGCTCGGTGGCGTTGTTGTCATCGGATGTCGTCATCGGGCACCTCCTTCATTCCCACTCTAT
>DBEG01000082.1 GCA_002293965.1 Actinobacteria bacterium UBA912
CACCGAGATCAGGCACAAGGGTTATGCTGAGCATGCGGTGCACTTTGATGTGGCAAGGACCCGCGTCGAACCGTATCGCTGCTACGATTGCCACATCGGATTCGGCCGAAACGTGGCTGGCCGCGTGGACTTCGGCGACGCCGCGCACGACATGAGGTTGTGTTATGAGTGCCATGGATCGCTTGATGTGTTCGGCACGCTTATTGCCCCCTACAGGGGCGCCGACCTTTGCAGGCAGTGCCATGGCGATATGGGTATCTAACCGACATGGAGGATGATTGAAGTTGAAATCGCGGATTGAGCGCATCGACGGCATACTGGCGTACGCGCCCTGGGCTCTTCTGGCCCTCGTCTTATTCTCCGCGGGCTGGTTTGGCTATTACGTTTATCAAAGTGAGCAGCAGCAGCGACTGTCCACTCCCGTTGGCCGCGCGCTTGAAGACTTGCGCAACCAGGTCAGAGAGGACCCGAACAACGTCGTGCTGCGGGTTCGTTTTGGCGAAGCTTTGGCCAGCGCGGGCATGTTCGATGAGGCCATCAGGGCATTCGACCAGGCCCTAAAACTGGACGAAGAGCACACAGGCGCGATGCTCAACATGGGCATGGTGCTTATGGCCGAGCACCGCTGGGACGAGGCGAGGCCGTTTTTCAATAAAGTGACCGAGCTGACGAAGGGTACCGAGTTTCAGGATCTCAACGCCAGAAGGGGGGCCGCCTTCTTCTACCTCGGGCAGATCGCCGTTGAGGACGGCCGCTACGAAGACGCTGTCGAGTACCTGAGGGAGTCTTTGCGCATCAGGCGCGCCGCTTCGGACACCTACTACCAATTGGCCAGGGCCTACCACGGCCTTGGTGATCCGGATAAGGCGATAGAAAATCTCTATGTGGCACTCGCTTTCGACCCGGCTTTCGGGATGGCCCGCTTCGAGCTTGGCAAGTATCTTGCCGAGACGGGCAAGGAAGCTTCGGCGGCGATTGAGTTTCGGAAGGTCGCCGACGCGTATCCCGATTCCGAGATGCCGATAGAGGCACTCTCCGCGCTCGGCACCGTCGAACAGCGCATCAGGGACGCGAAGACGGCCAGGGAAGATGGCGACCTTGCGCTCGCCATCGAGCAGGCTATCGTAGCGGTTGCGCTGGAACCGGAGAGCATCGAGGCGCTGCTGTTGCGCGCCGAGCTCTACGAGGCTGCGAAGCGCCCGGCTGACGCGATAAAAGATTACGAAAAGGTGCTCGCCATCGACTCGGAGCACAGTGCCGCGAAAGAGGCGATGGCCCGTCTCGCCCCGTCTGACCAGT
The DNA here is from genome assembly GCA_002293965.1 of Actinobacteria bacterium UBA912. GTDB lineage: Bacteria > Actinomycetota > Coriobacteriia > Anaerosomatales > UBA912 > UBA912. Next base: position 1,300 of record DBEG01000082.1, read on the forward strand.
GAAGAGAAGAACAACAGGAGGCGTATAAGTGCATTCCCGGAAACGCACCCGCAGAATCGTGATGGTCGTGTTGCTGCTTGCCTTGCTCGCGCTGATCATCGTGCTGTTCATCAATTATCGAGCGACACGGCAGATCGGTTTTGACTTCGAGATCGACCCTGAAGCTGTTCTGGCTCCACCGGTCCATCTCTTCTCCTTCAGCGGTCCGCCGGAAGACCCGCTCCAAAGGCCGATAGGCATACGGGTCGAAGACGACAGGGTGTACGTCAGCGATTCGCGCCGCTCCGTGGTCGACGTGTTCGACCTCGACGGCCAGCGTGTCGGGCAGTGGCAGCACGAAGAGATGAGGATTCCGCTTTATATCGCGAAAAATCCCGTCAGCGAGGTATTCTATGTCTCCGACCGCCGAGCCCGCACCATACATAGATTCAGCGCGGAAGGTGAGTATCTCGGCCAGTTCGGCCCCGAGCTTCCGCCGGATCAGCTACCGCAGTTTGAGACCGGAGACGTCCAGTGGGCGCCGGTCGCGTTTGATTTCGCCGAGGATGGCTCGCTCTATGTGACTGAGATACTCAAAGGCCACCGCTTGCTCGTTTTTGACCCGGAAGGCAACTTCGAGCGTTCCGTGGGCACGGCAGGTCAGGTCGCCTCCGCCGAAGATGCCCCGCTGCTCTTTCAATTTCCTAACGACGTGAAGGTGTTCGGCGAGGAAGTTTGGGTCGCCGACAGTAACAACCGGCGGTTCCAAGTGTTCGACCTTGACGGCGAGTTCCTGCGGATATTTCCTTCCGAGGGTCTTCCCAGGGGAATCGACTTCCTGAGAGGGCCTTCGCAAAGCACGGAAGGGACCGCTTCGCTTCGCTTCGCGGTAGTGGACACGCTGGCTCAGGACGTAACATTCTGGGCGAAAAATGGGACGAATCTCGCGCGCGTCGGGGAGCCTGGTGTCTTAGAGGGGCAGTTCGCGTACCCCAACGATCTTTCCGTCGCCGCTAGCGGGCGTCTGTATATCGCCGATTCGGCCAACGGGCGCGTGCAGGTCTGGGGATGGCCGCAGGATGAGCAGCCCATTCCCACACCCGTGACCCCCTTCCAGTGGGGGCTTTGCCTCTCACCCCTGCTGCTGCTTCCGCTGTTGTTCGCGCTTCGCAAGCGCCGCTTCTTCGCCACGGCCGACTTTGCCGAGACAGCCTTTGCCTCCGGTCTCGCTCCGCGCCTGCCCGCGTTCAAGCGTCGCTGGCTGATGCTCGAGTCCGAGCTGGAGCGCATAGCCGATCTCGCTGACGGCACAGTGAAGGCAAAAGAGCTGTTCAGCATCACAGAGCACTCCGAGTCCGATGCGTCGGTGCTCGCCAAGCGCCTTGAGATCACCAACAGAGAGGCGCAGGTTCTCTCCATCGCGCAACGCTCGCGCTTCTTCTGTACCGAAGACCTCGAGCTCAGGCGACTCGCGCGTCTGCTCGAAATCGATGTATTGAACGCCGAGGAATTCGCCGAGCGTTTCCCCAAAAAGGACTCTTGACATTGATACGGTCGGGACATAATATGGGCATATTCCATGTAACGGTTGTTACAAAACGGAAACCGGCAATGAGTTATTTCCGTGGAAACAATAGAGGGAGGTGACATATCCAAGATGTTTCCCGGCAGAAACAGGATAGTCAATTCGATTGAATAGGTAAGGGGGTAAGACGGTATGACAATCACCAGACGGGAGTTTGTGACGAGACTGGGAGCGCTGGCGGCCGCCGCGGGCCTAAGTCAGTCCCAGCTTCTCAAGATCACGGAAGCCATGGGCCACTCGGCTCCATGGGGTACAGGAGCCAAACCCAAAGTGATTTGGGTGCATGGCGCGGAGTGTACGGGGTGCTCGATTTCACTGCTGGGCCTATTTGAAGATGTCAGAGGGCTCGCGGTGCAAGACACGCGTCTGACCAGGTCGGTGGATCCGACCGGAAGCGGTATCAATACCCTTGCGGCACTTGACCTTGCTGTCGGCGGCGACGGCGACGGCGGACATGTGCTGCCGCCGGGCGCGGGCGGTCACCACCATCGTACGCTCAACGCAGCCGGTGCGGACTTCGACGGCCTGGCGAACGCCAACACGCCTTTTGTCGCTAACATCGCCGATGTGCTCATCGACTTCATCAGCCTTGAATACCATGTGACAGTGATGGGCATGGGCGGCGCTCAGGCGTTCGAGTGGTTGAAGACGGAGATGACCACCAGCACGGGTCCATTCGTGCTTGTGGTAGAAGGTGCGGTCCAGGTCGACGATCTTGGCGGCTTCTGGGGCAAGACAGATACTGGTGACACGTCCGCGCCATGGTGCGCGATCGGCGAGAATCTGATCGGATCGGAAATGCACCGGTTTGACAATGTTGTCAAGTCATTGGCTTCAAGGGCCGACTGTCTCGCTGTGATATCGATCGGCCAGTGCGCGACATTCGGTGGGTTCCCGGCATGCGTGTCACCTTCACCGGAGTTCCGTGGTGAGAAGCAGACGCCGGCGTTTGGCGTATATGACTATCTGGCGAACCATTCGGGCCTTGCAAACGCGGCGACAGTTGCGAACAAGGTCGTCAACGTTCCGGGATGCCCCACCAATCCGTGGTGGTTCGTCCTTACCGTGGTGCTGTGGCTGGCCGAAGCGGTCAATGGTCCGCTCAGGACGCCCGCGACAGCTGGTCCGCTCGGGATTCTTGACGCAAGCGCCAGAATCATTGGCGGGGTGGACGATCAGCGCCGCCTCAAGGCCGTATATGGTCAGTCGATTCACGGGCCCGCCTGTGCGCGTTACAAGTATGCGTTCCCGTGGAGGGAGCCTACCGATCCCATCGGTGTTTTGCGGCCCGCGCTTTACGCCCAAAAACCTGGCGATGAAGGCTGTCTGGCCACGCTGGGCTGTAAGGGTCTTTCCACGAATTCTTTGTGCTCGCTTCACGGGTGGAACGGCCAACAGCCCGAAAACGATCCGGTCTGGGATCAGGGTATCGCCCAAATCAACGGTACGCATGCGGGTGGCAACTGCATCACGGGAGGCCATCCATGTATGGGCTGCAGCGAAAGGGGCTATCCCGATGCCTACGTTCCATTCATCGCGAGACGATAACAACGAGAGGAGGTAGTGATTCATGACAGTTTCAGTTGATCCGATTCCTCGCATAGAGGGTCATCTAGGTATAAAACTCACTGTGGATGCAGGCGTAGTTACCGAAGCCGATGCTCACGGCAATATGTTTCGCGGCTTCGAAAACTTCCTGGTCGGCCGTGACCCGAATGACGCCATCACGTTCACTCAGCGTATCTGTGGCGTCTGTCCTGTGCCCCATGGCATGGCATCGACGTATGCGGTAGAGGCGGTGTACGGTTACAGCACAGGGCACATCACGTTCGCTAATACCGATAGTGACGGCCTAGGCGTACCAGTCAAGGCGGTGCATGTGCGCAACCTGATTCTCGGCGCCGAGTTTCTGATGTCGAGCATCACGCACTTCTATCATCTGGCCGCTCCAAGCTACGTCCAGGGCCCGAACATGCCGCCGTGGACTCCGTATTTCCATAATGACTATTACGACTCTAGACTCCGTTCCAACGGGAGGGCGTTGCCGTCCGGCTCCAACCTGTGGTCGGCGGTCATCGCCCAGTACGTGAAAGCTTTGCGTATGCGGCGCCTGACTTTCGAGGCGGGAGCGCTCTTTGCCGGCCGCATGCCGATGACCTCGGCCTATGTTGCCGGTGGCGTGACCACTCAAAGCAAGGGCGCGGATTTCAGGGATAGGTGCAGGAGGTTTTACAACCTGATGCACGATGTCGGTTTGTTCATTGTGAAGGAGTATGTGCCGCTCGCCCTGGCACTAGGAGCGCTGTATCCGACATATGACAATACCCACAACGGAGGAGGGGATATCGGCGCCGGGCTGGGCAATTTCCTCTCATGGGGCGCTTTCCCGAATCCCGCTAACAATGTCTTGGCATTGCAGGGCGGCTACAAGATCGGAGCTGGAGTTACTGTTCCTCTTGTCACTGGGAAAACCAATGTGGGAACCATGCTGGCTGCGGTCAACGAAAACCTGATCGAGGACACTGCTCGCTCATGGTATGTGCCTGATGCCAAGTGGGGTTACCCGACAGGTCAGTCGTGGCAAAAGCCTGGCTCCGTTACACGGACCGAACCAGACAGAACCAAAGGTGTCAAATATTCCTGGATGAAGGCCCCCCGCTGGAAAGTTGGCGGAGTGTATCATGCCATGGAGGTAGGTCCATTGGCCCGCATGGTCGTTCAGGGGCTGTACGTTGACGGTGCGCTGCTGCGCGACACATTTGTGGTTGGTGGCCACTTCAGCTATGCCGACTATTTTGTTTCCCCCGAACCCATAACAGGCCCAGCACTCGATGGTAGGTGCGTCGACGCCGGACTGTTGGCCGCATTGGGTGCGGAAGGCTTGGCGGGGGCTGTTACGACCTGGATCAGGGATCTCAAAGGTGGTCTTTCCACGATGGATCGTCTTCGTGCCCGTGCGCTTGAGTCGCTCCTATTGGTCCAGCTTATACTGGGTCCCTTCAATAAGGTCACGGGCGTCTTTGGTTCCGTTGGTGTGGTCGGTGGGGATGCTGCTGTTCCGACGAGCGGCTGGATAGGTGCAGCCGCAGCCGTTGCCGATGGCCCGAGCTATGTCTCAAGGGCCGTGCCGGTGAACCCCAGAAGCTCGTATGGCGCCACCGAAGCTCCACGCGGCTCACTGTCACATCATGTGAGCATCGACAGAGGAAAGATCGCTTCTTACCAGTGCGTCGTTCCGACCACCTGGAATGCTTCGCCGAAAGACGCTTTGGGCGCTCTTAGAGGTGGCAACGGTCGCGGTGCTATGGAACAGGCGATGATCGGTTCCCCGCATGCCGGCACCGCCCCCGGTCCCGGCGTTGAGGCCATGCGTATCGCTCAATCATTCGACCCGTGCATCGCTTGCGCGGTTCACTAGAGACTTGGAGGTGATAAAGTTGAGAAAGTATACTTTTCTGGCGGTGCTGACGGTCGCGCTCTTCTTCGCGATGGGCTCCATGGCATATGCGAACTTCGGTCCGCACGGCGGCTACTCCGACGACACGGACTCTTGCGCGGCGTGTCATAGGGCACACACTTCCTTCTCGCCGATCCAGCGCACAAATTACCTCGGCGGACAGCCTATAGGAACTATAGGAAGCGCGCTGCTGGTCTCTTCCGCTCAAAGCATGCGGGAGTTTTGCACGGTTTGCCATGGCAACGATGCTCCGGGCGCGTCGACCAACGTCGTCGCCGGCGTATTCGATGGCGGTCCATCCGCGCCCTTTGGGACACCCATTGACCCAGGTGCGGGAATCTTGTACGCAACCAATTCGTCATTCGGCGCCACACTGAACGCCGGCGGTTTTAGTTACTTGGGAGGTAATGCCCCGGTGACCTCCATGCATAGCATGGCGCCCGAAGATCCTTCCAGCCCACTTACAGGTACGGTGGCGCCTCTTTGGGGCTTCGGTTCTGCGGCGGACACTTCGCGGCAGCTACTCTCCGAGTTCACCTGTACCAGCTGTCATGACCCTCACGGCAGCACGAACTACCGATTGCTCAGAGATGCGCTTCCGGGCGGAGCTGTCGGTGGGTATAATGCCGCCGGTCAGCCGGATCCATTCGTGATCTCCTCTGAAGAGGGATATCCGGTGCTGGGCTGGCTGCGCCAGGAGGCAGGCGCCGCGCAGATGGCCGACTATAGGCCAAATTACACCGCGCCTCAGTATCGCAACACTGGCCTTCAGGGCGAGAACATCTCGGGCTGGTGCGCGGGATGCCATCAGCGCTACGATGAGTCCGGCACGATGTATGATTACGGGAATTTCCTTGCTGCTGGCACAGAAGCGGTTGGAGCAATGCCCTTCCATCGCCATCCGGTGAACCGTCCGGTAGGTATGATGCCGAACACTTCCTTGAGCAGGGAGCCGGTCATCGACAGCAAGATTCCACTGGAGCGGACGATGGCGGCCGCAGCTCAGACGACGTCGTCCGCCACATGGGGATACGGCGACATGCTGGGCTGTCTTACCTGCCATCGCGCTCACGGCACCAATGCGACGATGGAGGGTTGGGCGGAATCAAGCCTGGCGACGGGGAGCGGCGAGACCACATGGGTCGTTGAGCTCGATCCGGGCAGCGGCGGCGTGAACCCGAACCAGTCCAGCTCGCTCTTGCGGGCGGACAACCGCGGCGTATGCCAGCGTTGTCACAACATGTAAGGTGGTATGGTGTGCAGTAAGTACTCGCGCATCATGACCTAGGCAGTATGAGTCAAGCGGGGGTTCCGGCTGGTAAGCCGGGGCCCCCGATCATGAAGTAGAAAAGGAGTCGTGTAGATGCTCGAAAAGCCTCGATTCGATGTGGCGTCATCCGCTTACAGGCGACTCGGTCTGATCGGCAATCCGTTCCGGCCATCAGTCAGCGATGATGTCTTGGAGGATCCGGCTCAAGTAGCATGTCACGCAGAAGCGATGCACCTTCTCGCAGCCCTCGATTCTGAGGCCGCAAGAGAGAGATCGCGACCTATCTGGGTCTCGAAGTCAGAAGATATCCCCGATTTTTACACCCGCATCCCCCTTGCCGAGACGCTAACCGTGCTCTCGGACAACGAGGACCTCGACCTGCTCGCGGCATACGTACCCTTCTTTATGATGCGACACGGCAGGATCAGGAGCGCTCTGGAGATGCTCGCGGAGAAGCTTGCGATGACGAGCTTCGGTGTGACCCTTGCCGAGTACTCGAAGGCGGCCCTTTCCGACCCGGACCCAGAGCTACTCGAAGCATCCGGTCTCTCGCGTGAGGAAGCCCTCGCACTTGCAGAGCGTTTCTCGGCAAGTCCGGCGGAGACGTCGGCTGAGGTCTTCGGTGAGGATCTCACGGTGCGCGCAGAGGGTCCGGGTGTGGACGAGATAGTCGGCTCAGGCGGGAGGAGGATGAGTGCGCTCGAGGCCGACCCTGAGGCTGACGGGGAGGGACAGGATGCGACCCCGGTCACGGAACCGGGCCAGCCCGAACTCGATGTCGAGGGTGAGTCCGAGCCAGCAGCCAGCGAGCTCCCAGCGCATCTTGTCTATTTGATTGAGCACGTTCGCACCCATGTTTCGCCGGTACTGGCGCGGGGAATCGTCGCATACATCGATGGTGGTGCTTATGCGCTGTCCCAAGAACTCAAAATCACCCGCGGGCCGCGCAAGACACTTGCAGCGATTGCTCGCTTTGCGACGTATCGCTTCCGCAAGGTTGTGATCATCTACGACCAGTTCGACAGTTGGTATGTCGCTCCGGACGACTTGCGTATCCGTATCGCCGGCGCACTCGCCGAGATTCGGATGCTGCTATCCACGACCGGCATCCTGGTCTTTTTGGCTGGAGACCTCGAGTTGACCGAGATTCGCGACCAATTCATGGGATCTCGTGAGGTTCCCTGGACTATGGCGCCTCTTCTGGAAGAGGTCACCCCTGAATCGAACATACCCTCGGGCCTTGTCAGCTTCGCGCTTTCGGCGACTAGTCTCACAGGGCAGGTTCCTGACCGACTAGCCGACCTTGAGAGCATGGCTGGCGACAAGGATCCGGGTTTTCTTGGCCGTCTCGGCGGGCTTGTAGACGATATGGCGGTAGACGCCGATGAACCAGTCGCGACCGGTGATCCGGTCGCAGTGATGAGTGAGTGAGGCGATACCCACGATGTCGCGCATGGAGAGGAACAAGAGTCGCCGCAATGGTATCTTCGCATCACGGAAAGCCAGGATTGCGGGCTTAGTAGCCTTCCTGGCCATCGTGATGGTGATTGCAGGTGCATTGGCGCGCCCTCCCGGGCAGGCAGAGCGCGATGCAGCTGTGTCGCTTCGCGATGGTGCGACTTCGACCAATGGCGACTCGCAGCAGCCTCTTGATTCCGAGGTTTCTACGAAGGCGACAGCTCCTGTGGGACCGGGCGCATCGCCGTCCGGCGGCAGTGGAGGCAGGGGCGAGCCGACTACCGGCGCACCTTCGCCGGGTGGTGCCCCTCCGGCAAGCAATGATCCGATGTGGAACACCCCTTTGGCTGATGTTGCGGTGCTGCTGCCCACCAGTGTCGAGGGACTTTCAATCGGCAGCATAACCCAGGATGAGATCACGGCTGTCGTCCCCTTCGACCCCGTGGGGGGAGGCCCGTACTCCGCTTCGATGCGAAGGATATTGCTGTCTGTGCGTGACGCGGGGAGCGCCGAAGTAGCGGCGACCTATCGCGCTCAGGTAAGCCAGGTCGTGTACTCGAAGAACGCTTCGGATGTCACTGTGCATGGAGCCAGAGGCTATTTCGGCACCGATGGTCAGCGACTAGCCACGGTTTCGTTCACTCGTGGGCGTTTTGTGTTCGAGGTGGTCGTGACAGCGGTCGGAGATCCGGCGGGGGTCAAGGATGCCGCTGTGCGCATCGCCTCCGCGTTTCCAACGGAGGTAGGGCGATGAGAGCGACTGTAGTGTTGTTGATTGCGACGTGCGTGTTCGTGCTCGCGCTGGCAGGCCCTGCTGTGGCCGCCCCGCCGACCGGGCCCATGAGTATCGTGACGCACGGCTTCGAGACCACTCCGACCCCTCCGACTTGGATCTCAGAGCCTGTTACTGACACGGTACATCAATCGACCGCGTACTGGGGCCGGATGTCGAACGTGCGACGCACGGGTACGTTCTCGCTCTGGTGCGCTGGGATGCGGGCCAACGACACCCCAAATTCCTGGGGCACCTACCCGGCCCGCACTAAAGGGGTTGCAAGACTCAACCTGCCTCAGCTCGCTGATTATTACTCCTCCGAGGCGGCGTTCTTCTACACGATGCCATCGATAGGGGCAGCAGACGCCTTCTCCTTCGGGCTTTGGGTTGACGGCACCGAGCAGTCGGGTCCGTGGGAGAGTATCACGCAGATCACGGGCTCGAACGCTTGGGTTCAGAGGAACTTCAAGTTGTCCTCGGCTTTCAGTGAAAGGAACCTTTCGCGAAGACCAGGTCATGTGTGGTTCCAGTTCTTCGATTTTAGTGAAGGGCCGGCCCAGTTGCCCACGACCGGCCAAGGGCCCAGCATCGACGATGTCGCCATCACCGGCTACAAGTACGGTCCGGTGCGCGACCTTTCGGCGAGTAGCACCTCGACTGCGGGCGTGACCCTCACCTGGATCAGGCCGCACCGCTCCACCGCGGCCACTTCGGCCGAGGAGCGGGTCGTGAACTACATGATATGGCGTCGCCCGCTGGGGACGGCTACCTGGACAGAGGTCACGCGCGTGGGTGACGATGCAACTTCGTGGCAGGACACCACAGCTATAGCTGACACGCAGTACGAGTACTCGGTGTATGCGGTCGATCCGCTGCCGGGCACGGGCTGGGGCAAGGGCGCAGCATCCGTCACGGGTATCCGGCCGTCATCGATTGCGGCTTTCACAATGACCCCGAATTTCTTGACGCTGGAGCATCGCTGGCCGGTAATGCTCTCGTATCGCATCCAGAACATCTCGGTGGGGACGACGATTTCCGCCATCGGGCTCAGGGATTCGTTCGATGCCATCACCGGCGCGGATGTCCCGGCAACGCTTGGGCCGGGTCAGACGGCGGTCATCCAGCGGGTCAGGTTCCCGTCGGTCTCTGGCCAGGTGACGGCGACGATGACTGCGGATACCGAGAGCGAGTCGCTCACCGTGACAGTGGGTGCCTTCATCACCCGCAAGGCCCCGCCTGCCCGTGTGTCCGGGATCGATCGGCTCAGCACGGCCTTGAAAGTCGCCAACCAGGTGTATCCGCCGGGTGGCGCGCGCAACGTCATCATCGCGACCGGCTGGGATTATCCTGATGCGCTTTCGGCCTCGGCGCTGGCCGGCGTCAAGGACGGGCCGGTGTTGCTTGTCAACCGCACCTCGGCGACATCCGAGGTACTTCAGGCGATCCGCGACCTCAAGGCCACCCATGCGTATGTAATCGGCGGGAGATCGGTGGTGGCTGATCAGGTCGTGGCCGAGATCGACGCGCTGTCAGGGGTCTCGGTGACCCGCATCGCCGGCGCGAATAGAGCCGCTACCGCTCGCGACGTCGCTCTGAGGGTCCAAGGCGTACGCCCGGCGAACACGGTGTTCCTGGCGACCGGCTGGAACTTCCCAGACGCCTTGGCTGCTTCTAGCCTCGCCGCCAACCAGGGCTGGCCGATACTGCTCACCCGCCCTGATGTGCTTTCCCCCGAGGCCGATGCGGCACTTCGGGCAATCAAGCCGAGCCGGGTCGTGATACTGGGTGGGACAAGCGCGGTTTCCTCGGCGATCGAGGACGCGATTGGTGGCAATGCGGCTTACGGCTCGCCTGCGGTCACCCGGACCCACGGACGTGACCGCTACATCACCGCGAAGGCCATTGTGGACTGGGGCATGAGCCCGACTGGGGGCAACCTGGCAAGTGCAGGCATCGGCGGCGTCTACCTGGCGACCGGCGCGAACTTCCCCGACGCTCTGGCGGCCGGTGTTCTGGCTGGCAAGCCCGGGCAAGCGTGGCGTCCGCTGATGCTCACCGACCCGAACAGCCTCTCGCCTCAAGCAGCGCGCGTCATCGGCAATGGCGCGCGATTTGTGACCGTCATCGGTGGGAACGGTGCCGTGAGTCCGCAGGTAGAGACCGCGGCCAGGGCTGCGTTGGTGCCATGATCGGAGGCATTGACCTATAATCGGTTTCAACGGGTTCGACAAAGGGTCGTTCCCGACATACACGCTCCGAGTCCGGATCGCCTAAAGCCCGCCATCGGGCCATGGAGGCCGGACCGATAGGGTGCGAGTGGAAACGCTCCCGCCTCCCGGTGGAAAGGAGTGCAAGATGGATGGTGGTAGGTTTAGAGGTGTGACCTGGGGGAGAACGGCGGCGCTGTTGTTGGCAGGGGCGATGCTCGTCGCGGTGGCCGGATGCGCGCAAGAGCCACGGCAGCCCGCAGCGCCACAGGAGCCCCCGGCTCCTACAGCGGTGATCCTGGCTTCGACGACGTCGACCGAGGATTCCGGGCTCTTCGATGTGCTGATCCCGGCGTTCGAGGCCGCCAACCCCGAGTTCGACATGAGTGTCGTTGCGGTGGGTACTGGTCAGGCATTCGAGATCGGTCGTGCGAAAGATGCCGACGTGCTACTCGTGCACGCTAAGGCTGACGAAGAGGAGTTCGTAGCCCAGGGCTATGGCACCGAGCGCGCGGATGTCATGTACAACGACTTCGTCATCGTGGGCCCGGCAGCGGATCCGGCTGGAATCAAGGGCATGGAGAAGGCAGCCGAGGCCCTGCAGAAGATCGGCGCCGAGGGGCAGATATTCGCATCCCGCGGCGATGACTCGGGCACGCACCGCAGGGAGTTGAAGCTGTGGGCTTCGGTGGATACGACCCCGACCGGCGAGTGGTATCAGTCGATCGGTCAGGGCATGGGCGACACGCTGATCTTCACCAACGAGCGACTCGGCTACACGCTTTCCGACCGTGCGACCTATCTCTCGATGATCGATAAGCTCGAGCTTGATATCCTGGTAGAGGGCGACAAGGCCCTGCTCAACCAGTACGGCGTTATTCCGGTGACCGACGCGGCCAACCCCGAGGGCGCACAGGCGTTCTTCGACTGGATCCTCTCACCTGAGGCCCAGGCGCTGATCGAGGAGTTCGGCATCGAGGAGTTCGGAGAGCTGCTATTCATTCCCAATGCATCCTAGGTAGGGCCGGAGAACGGTGGAGATATTCGCTGAAGCATTCGTGACCGCATGGACGCTCGTGACGGGTGGCTCTGCCGAGTTATGGCAGATCATCGCAACGACGTTCCAGGTCGCGATCGTCTCCACCGTAGCAGGCATGGCGCTCGGCACACCCATCGGGTTCGTGCTGGGCGTCATGCGTTTCCGAGGCAAGCGGGCAACAGTGGCCCTCATGTCCACCGCGATGGCCGTCCCGCCAGTGGTCATCGGCCTGCTGGTGATGATGGCACTCTCGCGGACCGGCCCGCTGGGTTTCCTCGGCTTGCTGTACTCGGTGGAGGCGATGTCGATTGCGCAGACCCTGATATCGGCCCCGATCATCGCCGGGCTGACGGCCGTGGCGGTGGCTTCGGTGCCCTATCGCCTGCGGCTGCAAGCGCGGTCGCTGGGTGCCTCGGCGTTGCAGGAAGCGATCCTCACCCTGCGTGAGGCGCGTCTGGGCGTGCTGGCTGCTGTCGCCACCGCGTTCGGTGCCGTGATCCGAGGAGTCGGAGCGGTCATGATGGT
>DBEG01000155.1 GCA_002293965.1 Actinobacteria bacterium UBA912
ATCCACTTCAGGTTCAACGTCTAGCGAGCGTTACCTGCCGAAGCCCTTCTGCATCATCCACTCCATTTGCGAGGAGACGGCCCCGGTTCCCCCGACCACTGTGGGGGTGGTCAGCCTCGAACGGTGGTTGAAGAGGAACTCGCGGGTAGGGGCCGGAAGTTCACGCTGCCTGACCAGCACGACAGGTCGGCTCCCGGCGGCCGCGATGGTCGACGCACTCAGAGCATCCGGGAATGCATCGGCGTTGGCCACCAGCGGACTCACCGCCGTGGTCCCCATGAATGCTCGGATCACCGCCACATTGGTCCGGAACCGGTCAGCTCCAGCGATGCGTCTGACCGTGCCGAAGGTTCTCAACTGCGCCTCGACCTCCGGCCCGATAGCGCCCGTGCCGCCAATGACTTCGATCTGCTGAATCGCACTGTTGTTCGCGGTCAGGTACTCGAGGGTCGCTGTCGGAATCGCGCTGGGTCCCACCAGCAGTATCGGTGCGCCGAGCGTCCCTGCGTAGGATCCCACTGACAGCGCATCAGGGAAGTTCGCGCCCGAGACCACGAACACCCTGCCGCCGACGGGCACTCCGACCCGGGTGGCTATTCTGGCGGCAGTCGAGAACCTGTCGTCGCCAGCGATGCGCTCAACCGTTACCGAGTCCGCCTGTCTGCCTGTCGCGTTGATTGCGCTGTTGACGGCTGCAGGACTCACTGCCGCCTCGCCACCAAGGACAACGATCCTCGAAGGCCGCAAGGTAGCGATCCTCGCTCGTGTCTCCTCGGTGATCGTATCGCCGCCCACCAGAAGCATTGGGGCGTTCATCCGCCTCGACAGGGTGGAGCCGACCATCGCGTCGGGCCAATCCACGCCGGAGGCCAGGATCACTGTCTCTGCGGTCGTCGGCCATCGTGAACCCGCGACCGCAGCCGCAGTTGCGAAGCGATCAGGGCCAGCAAGGCGTGGGTAGATCGGCCGGAACGGATTCGAGTCAAGGAAGCGATCGATGCCCCTCGCGATGGCGGTAGTTGCATTCCTTTGGAAGTTAGGGTCGCGGAGTTTCCGTAGCTCGGTGGGATTGCTCATGAAGCCGGTCTCGACAAGCACGGCAGGCATGTTCGACCAGCGAAGGACGTAGAACGAATCTTCCTTGACCCCCCGATTCACCAGACCTGTCTCCAAGATGTACTCTTGTTGGATCAGATTGGCCAGACGTCGGGATAGCTCTCTGTCCGTCATGCTTCCTGTGTCACGCCAGAAGGTCTCTGCCCCATTCGCCGCAGAGGACGCGGCGGCGTTCGCGTGTATCGAGACGAAGATGTCTGCTCCCCATGCGTTCGCTAGGTTGCACCTGGCCTGCAGGTCATCCGCAGCGGTGAATCCGCCGACTGCGGCATAGGTGATCGTGCTTCCGGATGGGCTCCAAGTGGGTATGTCGACTTCATTGACCATCACATCTGAATTTCGACTGAGCCTGGTTGCGTGGCCCTGCGCTCTCAGGTGAGTCTGGATCTGAAGGGCGTAGGAAAGGTTGAGATCCTCTTCCTCGATGCCCCCCTCGATCGCTCCCGGCCACCTTCCGCCGTGGCCCGGGTCGAGGAACACGCGACCTGCGGGGGTGGATGCTTCGGCGGCATGGTGGGGTAGGGTGAAGAAGAACATTGCTGCGGCGAAGAGCGCGATCAGCGACGTGCGAAGTCCAGTGGTGTGATGCATGGCTACAGAACGACCTCTCGGTGGCTATATTGTGAATGTTCGGCTCTAACGCCTTTCGACTTTAAGATTATAGCGAAGAAGGTTCAATCCTGAACAAAAAAGGCATAGAATACCAAGACCGTGGCAGTCACCGAGGAGGCGTTTCATATATGGAGATCGAGATCGGGCGTGGCAAGACCGGCCGCAGGGCCTATGGATTCAACGACATCGCCATAGTCCCTTCGCGTCGCACGAGGGACCCTCGTGATGTCGACATCTCGTGGACATTCACCTTCCGAGGAAGGGAGTACCGCTTCGAGTTGCCCGTCCTGGCCTCGGCGATGGATGGTGTCGTGGATGTGCCATTCGCTGTGAACATGGGTCGGATGGGTGGACTGGCTGTACTGAATCTCGAAGGCATTCAGACTCGTTACGAGGATCCAGCGCCTCTTCTTGATGAAATCGCCTCGTTCTCCAAGGAAGAGGCCACTCACAAGATGCAGGAGATCTATCGTGAGCCAGTCAAGGAGCACCTGATCACCCAGCGGATCCGCGAGATCAAGCAAGGCGGGGCTCTTGCTGCCGGCTCACTGACGCCACAGAACGTGGAGCGCTACATCGGTGCCGCGCTCGAAGGTGGACTCGATATCCTGGTGATACAGGGAACGGTCGTCTCGGCAGAGCACAAGTCCAGCTACGACCAGCCACTCGACCTCAATGCTTTCGTCTCCGAGCTGGGCATTCCGTGCATCATCGGCGGGTGCTGCAGCTATCAGGGCGCGCTGCACCTGATGAGGGCCGGAGCCGTCGGCGTGCTTGTCGGAGTCGGCCCGGGGCACGCATGCACCACAAGAGCGGTCCTTGGGATCGGCGTCCCTCAGTGCACTGCGATCGCCGATGCGGCTGCTGCCAGGACCCGTTTCCTCGAAGAGACCGGCATCTACGCGCATGTCATCGCAGACGGCGGCATGCGGACGGGTGGCGACATATCGAAGGCGATCGCCGTAGGAGCAGATGCGGTCATGATCGGCTCGCCGTTGGCAGCCGCTGCGGAGGCACCGGGCCGAGGCACACACTGGGGCATGGCGACGTTCCACCCCGATCTGCCGCGCGGCACCCGGGTCCGTGCCGGGATCAAGGGCTCGCTCGAGGAGATCCTTCTCGGCCCCGCACATGACAACGACGGCACCATGAATCTGTGCGGAGGACTGCGAACCTCCCTGGCTACGTGCGGTTATGAGAACCTCAAGGCTTTCCAGAAGGCCGAGGTTATGGTTGCCCCTGCGCTACAGACTGAAGGTAAGACGCTTCAGCAGGCGCAGGGCGTCGGCATGTGTTAGAGATGACCGAGACCTCCTATCACGAGCAACAACCGACGGTACTCGTACTCGACTTCGGCGCACAGTACGCCCAGCTCATTGCGCGGCGAGTGCGTGAGGCGCGTGTCTACAGCGAGATCGTCAGCCACGACATCACCGCCGCCGAGGTGCTGGCCCGCAAGCCTGCGGCCATCATCCTTTCCGGCGGCCCCGCAAGCGTCTACGCCGAGGATTCTCCGCACATGGATCCGGAGCTGCTCGACCTGGGAATACCCGTGCTGGGTTTCTGCTACGGCTTCCAGGAGATGGCCCTCCATCTCGGGGGCAAGATATCGATCTCGGAGGTGGGGGAGTACGGCCCAGCAGAGCTGAGTGTGACCGATGCCGAGAGCCGACTGTTCAGCGGCGTTCCGACGTTGTCGCAGTGCTGGATGAGTCATCGGGACTCTGTCGTTTCGCCGCCATCCGGATTCACTGTAACCTCATGCACGCCTATAACGAGCATCGCCTCGTTCGAGGATTCCACGCGCAACCTTTACGCTACGCAATTCCATCCTGAGGTCGCACACACAGACTTCGGACAGACGATCATCAAGAACTTCCTCTACGAGATCGCGGGCATTCCTCCCGCGTGGACCATGTTCAACATCATCGATGAGTCGGTCGACAGGATCCGCGAGATGGTCGGCGATGACAGAGTCATCTGCGGCCTTTCGGGAGGCGTCGACTCAAGTGTGGTGGCTGCGCTGCTCCACAAAGCGATAGGCGATCGCCTGACCTGCGTCTTCGTCGACCACGGCATGATGCGGGCAGGCGAGGCCGACGATGTCGTGCGCGTGTTCCGTGGGCAGTTCCACGTCGATCTGATCCGGGTCGATGCTGCCGACCGCTACCTCAAGATGCTTCAGGGCGTCACCGACCCCGAGGAGAAGCGGCGCCTCATCGGCGAGGAGTTCTGGAAGGTGTTCTTCGAGCAGGCCGCGGCACTCCGGGGCGTCCGCTGGCTGGCGCAGGGCACTCTGTATCCGGATGTCATCGAGTCTGGGAACAAGACCGCGGCCAAGATCAAGAGCCATCACAACTTGATACCTTTCCCTGAAGGAGTCCACTTCGAGCTCATCGAACCGCTCAAGGCGCTCTTCAAAGACGAGGTGCGGGCGGTCGGTTCCGAGATCGGCCTACCCGACGAAATCGTTCATAGGCAGCCATTCCCGGGCCCTGGTCTCGGTGTGAGGATCATCGGCGAGATCACGCGCGAGAAACTCGACACCTTGAGAGCCGCTGACGCGATCATCCGCGAGGAGATCGGTGCCTGGGATACAGCACGGGACGTGTGGCAGTACTTCGGCGTGCTACCTGACATCCGCAGTGTCGGAGTCATGGGCGACGAGAGGACGTACGGTAGGCCGATCATCATCAGGGCCGTGTCCTC
>DBEG01000127.1 GCA_002293965.1 Actinobacteria bacterium UBA912
GGTTTCTCGGAAGTGGATGCCATCTTAGTTGCTGGCCAGCTTGACCGTAAACCACGCGGGAGTTGGTCGGTGAGGACTCGGTGCATCTACCAAAGGCCTGCGGTGATCGCTACCGCGCCTCAGTTGGAGGACGGCACGTATTTTCCGACGCTTTTCTACCTGACCTGCCCATGGTTGATCCTCTACATTAATGGGCTGGAGAGCACGACCGCGGTTTCTGAGTGGGCCGAGAAGCTCGCCACAGAACCGGATCTGCGCAGCCGTATGATCGCAACAGACGCGCGATATCGGGCAATGCGCGCAAGCTTCGCGGGCGGAACCGACCCGACCCCTGATGTCGGCATCGCGGGACAGAGAAGCCCGCTTTCCACCAAGTGCATTCACGCCCATGTAGCGACATATCTGGCGGGACTCGACGATCCTGTTGGCGAGAGCGTGGTTTCCTCAATGACCGCTTGCTGCTGCCCGTCAGATCTGTGCCGCACCTACCTGGAGGACGCGTAGATGGCGCAGGAAACCGTTCGCATGGCTGCTATAGACATCGGAACGGTTACCACTCGTCTACTCATCGCCGATGTTGGGCCCGGGGTATTGACCGAGGTCGCAAGAAGCACCGATATCACTCATCTTGGAGAGGGTCTAGCCGAGTCACAGAGCCTCTCGGATGAAGCGATCACAAGGGTTGCCGATCTGCTTGGCGTTTACCGCGCGAAGATCCAGGAGGCGGGGGTCCGCCAGGTTATTGCGGTAGCGACTTCAGCGGCGCGCGACGCACTCAACTCGGCGACGTTTATATCTGCGGTAACCACATCAAGGGTTCCCGTCTCAATCATCAGCGGAGAGAGGGAGGCTTACCTGTCGTTCGCGGGCGCTACCTGGCAGCTCGAGGATTCGCGGATACTCCTGAGCGACATTGGCGGCGGCTCCACCGAGCTTGTGTACGGAAGAGGCGGCTCGCGCTCAGGTGGCACAGAGCCAGATGTTGAGCGCTCAATGTCGATCGACGTCGGTTCCCGGCGTATCACCGAGATGTTCTTTCATAGTGACCCGCCCACCTCAGACGAGCTAAGGGCAGCGCGCGCAATGATCAGGGGTGAGCTAGCTCGATTTTTTGAGGATGCCTCGATGCGCCCCGACATGCTCGTTTCCGTTGCGGGTACCGCCACCTCGCTTGCGTCGGTGAAACTTCAGATGGCGCAGTACGATCCGACGCGGGTACATGGGTCGACTCTTACCCCGGAGGAAATCTCTACGATGCTTGCGCGCTTATCGGCGATGAGTGTTGAAAGCCGCAAAGGGGTAGTCGGACTTCATCCAGGCAGGGCGCCGGTGATCGTCGCGGGCGTGATGGTTCTCGATTGCATTATGGAGCTTTCCGGCCTGGACTCAACTATGGTAAGCGAGCACGACATCTTGTATGGGATACTTTTAGATGTCTATGCTACTAAAAAATGACCGTTTCGGTCCGGCTGGAATATGATATATAGTCTGCCCGGTATTGTTCATGCGCGAAGTGTTCGAATGGCGGTGTATCCGAATTGGCACAGGAGGGGGCCTTAAAAGCCTCTGGCCGCAAGGCCGTGTGGGTTCGAGTCCCACCACCGCTACCACTGGAGATTATCGCGCCCCGCAGTTGACGGCGAGCGCTTATGGCTAAGGGATCACGCATTGGGACACGTGGAGGTGAGCATGGCTGAAGACCCGGCTGCACGCCTGTTCAAGGCGCTCATCAGCTGTGATCCAGGTGATGCTATTGCCGTGATCGAGAGCGTGCGCAGCAGCGGTGTCCCGCAGGATCGGATTTTTGACGCCGTGTTTGTCCCGGCGATGTCGATGCTCGGGGGCGCCTGGGCGGAAGGATCCGTCGGCGAGCTGGAGCTTGCTCAATCGGCAGTAGTAGCCGAGCAGATCACAAGCTTTGTCGTGCCGTCTGTGCCCGCCAAGGACACAGGTGTGACGATCCTGATAGGTACAGTACATCGCGATGAACACTCGATTGCGAAGAACATCATCGGCGCCGCGCTCAAAGAGGCCGGCAATCGAGTAGTTGATCTCGGCGTTTCGGTTAGGCCATCGGAGTTTCTCGAGCGTCTTGAAGAGACGGGCGCAAAGATTATTGTTGTGACGGCAGAGAGCATCGCTACCGCCGAGGAGTGCGTTCGGGTGAGGGAGTCCCTGAACGTGGCCGGGCACGAGGGCGTGATGCTTCTGGTTTCGGGAGGGCCCTTTACCGCCGATCCCGGCCTTGCCAGACGCATCGGCGCGAACGGACTGATCACGAGTGCCGAAGGCGCTATCAAGGTCGTCTCTCGCATGATGCGCGATCGTCTGGGAGGTGAGGCGTAGGTGGCGGATCGCCCTGTATACGCCGGAGTCGCAGAGGGGCTTGCTCGCCAGGGGCACATCCAGTCAGCTGTCGAGGCTTGCTACAAGACCCTTGAGGCGGACCCATCGGACGTCGATATTCACTGCTTGCTCGCCGAGCTGATGTTGTCGGGCGATTTCTACCAGGAGGCGATCGCTTCGGCGAGTCGCGCCATCGAGTTGGATCCTTCCTGCGCGCCCGCGTACCTCGTGCTTGGACTCGCGTACGACCGGGCGGGTGGCATGTGGGACCAGTCCATCCTGGTTTGGCATGAGCTTGCCGAGGTGGAGCCCTCATTGGTCACGGCTCACGTGCAGTTGGGAGAGGCTTTCTCGGCGGCCGCATTCGACGAGCAGGCGATAGACTCATGGCGCCGAGCTCTCGAGTTGAATCCCGCTGAGGCAAGGGCTATGTATAACCTTGCGATTGCCGCTCTGAAGAAGGAAGGGATGGCCACCGCGCTTCCCGGGTTTCGCAAGGCAGGTGAGCTGGACTCGAGTCAGGATGACCTGTTCTTTGCGTTAGCGGGGGTGTTTGATGACGGAAACCCCGCACCTGATCCTTCGGAGGTTCCAAACAACCGGCAATCACGCCTTGATGCAGCCGGAGCGCTCGCTTACGAGGAAGACTATTTTAGCGCTGCCGAGTTGTTGCGACTGATCCTCGATGACAACGCCAACGATGCGGATGCGCTTGGACTTGCGGCATACCTGTACTTGAAGCAGGAGGCGGTCAATGAGGCCATGGCGTGCGCACTTCGGGCGTTGACGATCTCGACCAGAGTCCCTACTGCGGTCTATGTGCTTGGAGTCGCGCTCTCGAAGTTGCCTGGGCTGAATCGTAACGCGACAAAGATCTTCGGTGCACTGGCCAAAGCGGTTCCTTCGCACGCGATGACACACGTCCTTTTTGCCGAGTCTCTTCTCGGCTCGCAGCGCTACGAGCACTCGGCTGCCGCTTACAGGGTGGCTCTCTCGCTCGATCCGGCGTGCGTCAGGGCTCGATTTGGTCTGGCGGCCGTGCTGCTGACAGAGGGCGAGTACTCTGCAGCCAGCTGGGAGATGCGCCGCGCCGCCTATCATGACACGCGCAGGCAAAGATTGTTTTGGGATCTTTTTGACGCCTATAGAGCGAGGAGGTCATAGTGCCTACCCGCCAGGGAAGTGAAGACAGACGCTCCAACCGCGCAAAGCGCTCGGTTCAGACGCCTGAGCCCAAGGTTGTACATTCGCCGCCTGCGGAAAGCGAAGATGCGGCTCCGGTGGAGGAGTTGGAGCCGGCCGCATCGCTCTCTGCAGAGGCGGCAGAATCCGCGCCGGCGGCCCCGACGGGCAAAGAGCAGCCCGAGGCGGCTGTGTCGGTCGGGAAGAAGGCGTTGCGCCGCAATCCGCTCTTTCCCGTGGGCGTGAATTACCATCCCGTCAACTCGGAGTCCGATGGATGGGAAGAGTGGTATCGACACGATTTCGTATCGGATTTCGAGAAACTTACCGCGGCCCGGTTCTCGCTGGTGAAGGTGTTTCTGTCGTGGAAGGTCCTAGAGCCTCAGGTTGGCCAGTATGACGAAGAGTCGCTGGAGCGGTTCGCAGACCTGCTGGCTTCGGCGAGAGAAAATCGCTTGCAGGTGATCGTGTGCTTCTTCGCGGATGACCGACACGCCGAGCTTGCCGAGGTCTCCTGGGGGAAACGACACGATCCGCGGGCCGACCAGTACCTCGTTTCTCGGCAGATGGCTTTGGTGCAAAAGGTCGTCAATCGCTTCAGA
>DBEG01000083.1 GCA_002293965.1 Actinobacteria bacterium UBA912
ACTGCGCGACGTTGCCGCTGCCGGACACGAGGCACGTCTTGCCTTCGAAGCTATCCCCGCGAGTGGCGAGCATCTCTGCCGAGAAGTAGATGAGTCCGTAGCCGGTGGCTTCCGGACGGATCAGCGAACCGCCCCAAGCGAGCTTCTTGCCGGTCAGCACGCCGGTGAACTCGTTGCGCAAGCGCTTGTACTGCCCGAACATGTAGCCGATCTCGCGGCCGCCCACGCCGATGTCGCCCGCCGGCACATCCGTGTCAGGGCCTACATGGCGCGAAAGCTCGGTCATCAGGCTCTGGCAGAAGCGCATGACTTCGCCATCGCTCTTGCCCTTGGGGTCGAAGTTCGCACCGCCCTTACCGCCGCCCATCGGCAGTGTCGTCAGAGCGTTCTTGAACACCTGCTCGAAGCCGAGGAACTTCAGGATCGAGAGGTTCACCGACGGATGGAAGCGCAGTCCGCCCTTGTACGGGCCGATGGCGCTGTTGAACTGCACCCTGTACCCGCGATTGACCTGGAATTCGCCGTTGTCATCCTGCCACGGTATCCGGAAGATGATGACCCGCTCCGGCTCGGCCATGCGCTCGATCATGCGCATCTTGCGGTACTCCGGGTGACGATCGAGAACCATCGAGCAGGACTCGACGACCTCCGTCACGGCCTGCATGAACTCAGATTCACCTGGATTCTTGCTGGCGATCTCATCGATGATCTCGCGTGCGATGCCTGACATGCGATGCCTCCGTTCTCTGCCCGGTTGCCCATGACCGGACTGTCCGTAGAGCGTCCTTGAAGATTCAGGAATGATACGGTAACGCTCCACCGATGTGAAGGGAAGGGCGGGGTGATGTGGTGCCCTCGGCACGATTCGAACGTGCGACACCAGGTTTAGGAAACCTGTGCTCTATCCCCTGAGCTACGAGGGCCTTTCGGCAGGAACGCTGAGGACTCGACGCATCGTCGAGGCCACGGTATCTTATCATTGTGTTGCCGCTGTAGGCTAGGCTGGCTGCCTCGCTGCTTACACCCGCCGAAAGGATGCCCGCTATGCGCAAACGACTGATGCTTCTTGCCCTGGCGCTCGTGGTGGTCTCGATGTTCGCCGCCTGCTCTCCGACTCCCCCGCCAGCGACCGATAACGCTGCGCCCGAGCCCGCTCCGACCGAACCCGCTCCCCCGGCCGCCGGAAGCGGCCTTGCACCCGGCCTCTACGACATCGAAGGCGGGCAGGCCCAGGCCATCGGCGAGCTTCGGTGGATCGACCTCGAAGGCGGCTTCTGGGCCGTGGTCGACACGACCGCGGTCGGCGACGGCAACAACATCGCGGTCATCGCGAACGGTGCCGAGATCACCGAGATGCTGGAGCCACTTGAAGGCATGCACGTCAGCGTGATCGGCGAGCGCTTCGAGGGCGCTTCGATCCGCATGGCCGGGCCCGAGATCACCGCCGAGTCCGTCGAGGAGTTCTCACCCGGCGGTGGCCCCGCTCAGTAGGGTCGACGCACGTCATACGGCACGACGTTCTCGGCGACTATCGCGATGCCGCGCTCCGGGTTGTTCTGCACGATGCCATCGACGATGTAGGCCGAGTCCTTGACGATCGTCTCGGCGGTCTTGGCGAGCACGTCCTCGAACACCACGACATCCAAAAGCCCCGTCGCGTCCTCCAGCGTGAGGAAGCACGTGCGCTTGCCCGAGCGGGTGGGCGGCGTCTGAGCGCGCTCGCGCAGACCGGCGACCCGCACCTGCGTGCGATCGGGGATCGCGGGGATCTCGGCAGCGCGCGTGACGCCGCGCGCGTCGAGGTCGGCTGCAACGATCTCGAGCGGGTGCGCGGTGAGCGCGAGCCCCATGAGCTCCATCTCCGCCGCGAGCTTCTCGGCGGTCGGCCTGCCGCTTGAGGCCCCGCCGAGGCCATCGAGTGCCCCGATGCGCTCCAGCGATTGGGCGGCTGTGGCGTCGGCGTGTGTCCGCCGAAGGAAGTCGCCGACATCCGCGAAGGGTCGGCGCGCGTTCGCTCTCCACCTGGGCGAGCAGGCGTTGCGGCACGCCGCGCACTCCGCGCAGGCCGACCCTGAGCGCGCGACCGTCGGCTTCGACCGTGTAGCGCGGCATCGACTCGTTGACGTGCGGTCCGCGGATCTCGATACCGTGCCGCCGGGCGTCGTTGATGACCACTCGGCCCGAGTAGAAGCCCATCGGCAGGTGGTTCATGATCCCCGCCGCAAGTTCCGCCGGGTAGTGGGTCTTGAGCCAAGCGCTCGCGTAGCTGATCACGGCGAAGCAGGCAGCGTGCGCCTTGTTGAATCCGTAGGCCGCGAATCCTTCGATCTGCCGAAAGACCTCCTCGGCGACGCTTTGCTCGACCCCGCGCGCGACCGCCCGCTCGATGAAGCTCTCGCGGATGCGAGCCGTGTCCTCGTGGCTGCGGCCCCGCGTCATGGCGCGGCGTAGCATGTCGGCTTGCGCGAGGTCGAATCCGGCGACCGCGCGGGCAACCAGCAGGACCTGCTCCTGGAAGACGATGACGCCGTAGGAGTCGGCCAGCGGTTCGCGCATGCTCTCGTGCGGGATGACGACCGGCTCGAGTCCGTGGCGGCGTCGGATGAACGGCGTGATCATGTCGGCTTGCAGCGGGCCAGGCCTAAACAGCGATATCTGCGCGATGATGTCCTCGAAGCGTGAAGGCCGCAGGCGTGTCGAGAGGTTGCGCTGGCCGCTGGACTCGAGCTGGAACATCCCCACGGTGTCGCCCGCAGCGATCCCCGCGAAGACCGCGGGGTCGTCGGGGATGAGCTCGAAAGGCTCGGGGACCTCCTCGGCGCCTTTGCGCGCGCGGGCGAGCGAGACGGCCTCGCTGATCGCCGAGTGCATCCGCAGCCCAAGGATGTCCATCTTCACGAGCCCGAGCGCCTCGATGTCGTCCTTGTCGTACTGCGAGACCACCGTGCCCTTCGCCGCCCACTGCAAAGGCGTCCAGCTCGCGATCGGGTCGCGCGTGATCACGAAGCCGCCCAGGTGGGTCCCCAGGTGCATCGGACAGCGGTCGAGCTCCTCGGCAAGATCGAGCAAAAGCCCGAAGCGCCTCTCGTCACGCAAGGGGTGGTCGTGGCACTCGGGGTACGCCACGAGCGCGTCGCGGATGTGTCGCGCCCGCACCCACGGCAGGTACCGCGAGAGGTGGTCGACCTCGGTCCTCGGCATGCCGAATGAGCGCGCCACCACGCGCACGGCGCTTCTGGCCGTCATCGTGTTGACGGTGGCGACCATCGCGACGTGTGCCTCACCGAAGCGCCGGTAGATGAAGTCGATGACCTCATCGCGCCTGGCCGAGTCGAAGTCCACGTCGATGTCGGGCATCTGGCGGCGCTCGGGGTTGAGGAAGCGCTCGAAGAGCAGGTCGTGCCTGACGGGGTCGGCGTCGGTGATCCCCAGCGCGTAGCTCACGATCGAATCGCCGGCGCTCCCCCGCCCTGAGCAGCGGATTCCGCGCGATCTAGCGTGATCGACGATCTCCTTGACGACCATGAAATACTCCGAGAACCCCATCGTGTCGATCAGCGAGAGCTCGTGCTGCAGACGCGAGATGGCCTCCGGGACCAGCGGTCGATAGCGCCGCTCCAGGCCGCGCCACGCCTCCTTCGCCAACGCCGAGTAGGGCGTCTCGCC
>DBEG01000028.1 GCA_002293965.1 Actinobacteria bacterium UBA912
GCCGCAACGCCTTCTTGCCTGCCGACGAACCCGAGGCCCTCCGTGGTGGTGGCCTTCAGGCCCACCCGAGCGAGCGGCACGCCCATGGCATCTGCGAGACGAGATCGCATCTCTTCTCGGAAGTGGGCGATCTTAGGTGCCTCGAGCTGCAAGACGCAATCCGCATCAACGATCTCGAAGCCTTGCGCCCGGACGATCGTCGCCACCTGCTCCAGCAACTTGATGCTCGAAGCTCCTGCGAACGCCTCGTCGGTGTCTGGGAAATGATGGCCTATGTCCTTGGCCCTGGCAGCGCCGAGCAAAGCGTCCATCAGGGCATGAGTCAGGACATCGGCATCTGAGTGCCCGAGGAGGCCTTGCTCGAAGGGAACCCTGACGCCGCCGAGGACCAGGTCGCGTCCGGGAGCGAAGCGATGTGCATCATACCCTATGCCGACTCGAAGGCCCATCACCTGCGCTTCCTTTCGCTAAGTATCGCCTGGGCGATAACCATGTCCTCTGAGACGGTGATTTTTAGGTTCTCACGTGGTGCTAGATGAGGCGCGATGCGATAGCCCGCTGCACTCATCACCGCTTCATCGTCAGTGTAGGTCATTTTGGCTGCAGTGGCCTGCGAATATGCCACTTCGAAGCGGTCTCTTCGAAAGATCTGGGGTGTCTGTGCATGCCAGAAGCGTCCGCGGTCCACCGTGGAGACGATTCGGTCATCGACAACTTCCTTGAGTGTGTCGTACGCTGGGTGTCCTGCGACGATGCCGTCCAGCTCTTCTTCGGCGAGTAGGCGCTCGACCATGGAGTCGATGAGCTCGGGGGTCACAAGCACTCTGGCCCCATCGTGGATGACGACGATGGATTCGGCGCGAATGCCGCTGATGGCATGAAGTGCGTTGCCGACCGACTCCTGGCGACTCTCCCCTCCTGCGACCACGAGCCACTCCTTCGAGATGACGCTCGGGGCTACCGCTTGCCGCGAGTACTCCTCGATGCGCTCGGGGTGGCACGCGACCACGACGAAGCCGATGCTTGTCGCGGCATCGAAAGCTCGCAAGGTGTGGCAGAGCACCGGCTCGCCCGCAAGCTGCGCCATCTGTTTGCCGCCTGCGGCTCCAAACCGCTCACCGCTGCCTGCGGCGAGCACGAGAGCAACGCTCGATCCCCGGGACTCAGGATGCATCTTTGTCCTGCTCGGCCCCGGACTCGTCGCCCGGAATCCAGTGGGCGAATATCATCCGGCCTCCCGAAGTCTGGAGCACCGAGGTGACCGACGTCTCGATCTCCTCTCCCACCAGATGCGCTGCACCGGGGATGACCACCATCGTCCCGTCGTCCAGATACCCGACGCCCTGGTCATTCTCTTTGCCGACCTTGCGAACGATGATCGCAAGCGGCTCTCCGGGCAGGTAAGTGGGGCGCAACAAAGTGGCCGCTTCGTTGACGTTGAGCACCTCGACCCCTAGGATCCGCGCAGCGGCAGCGAGGTTGGAGTCGACGGTGAGTATCGCCCCGCTCGTCTCACGCGCCAACTCGATCAACTTGTCGTCGACTCCATTCATCGTCGAGTAGTCCGTCTCGAAGAGCCGGACTACCTGCTGTTCGTCGGCTAGTCGGGAGAGCAGGTCGAGTCCCCTGCGGCCCCGCGCCCTCTTGATCGCATCCGCTGAGTCGGCAAGTGTCTGCAGCTCTCCCAGCACGAATCTAGGCACTCTGAGCGAGCGGTTCAGGTATCCGAGCGAGTGAAGTTCCACGAAGCGACCATCGATAAGCGCCGAAGTGTCGAGGAACAACTCCCCCTTCTCTCCCAGCGACTCCGGATACGAGCCCGACAGCCGAGGAAAGGCTGTAGCGACTTCGTCACTCTTGAGCAGTGCGATACGAATCGACACATAGCCAAGAAGCAGGAACAGCCCCACCGTTAGGATCGCCACGAGCCAGAACGGGCCTGCAGCCCGCAACGGCCACGCAAGCATCACTGACATCAGTGACCCGGCAAGCAACCCAAGTGCCGAAAGGATGAGGTCGGTAAGGGTCATCGCACGCAGTCTGGCTTCAGCCTTCTTTGCGAGGACATCCAGTTCGCGGCCGACGATTCCGCCAATGACGTAACCCATCGACCAGCCGAGCACTACCAGCACGACCGTCGCCATGTTGGGCGAGAGTCCCAGAAGGGCGAACCAATCGACGAATCGCGCAACGGTAAAGCCGCTGAGCACACCGACTGCGACGGATATGAAGCGTGTCACGTGTACTACCATGCGGATCCCGACACCGAAAGGCCTACCCCTCGGCGCCAAGCACCTCCTCGAACGTCGATTCCAGCGAACTATTCCACAACTGGAGATGATATCACTCTAGCGTTCGAGGCGATCCCTCATGCCCGACAATCCATCTGCAATCGCCTTTGCGCGCCTAGTCCCCACCCCGTCAATTTGGTCCAGGTCGTGAGTGGTGGCCCTGAGCAGGTCTGCCAATGTACTGAAGCGCTCCAGGACCCGGCCAATTACCGAGAGGGGCAGATGGGGGATCTTCCTGAGCGCCCGAAAGCCCCTGGGTCGGACGAAGTCGTCAGAAGACTGAATGTCAGAGGCAAGCTGCAGCGCATGCGCCACCGAGGAGGGTTCAGCAAGCTGCTCGAAAGAGCGTCCAGCCAGTGCCGAAGCCACTCCGGCCACCTTTCTTGAACTCGAATCCGCGGCATAGTCACGGATGAGCATCGCATACTCTTCCTCAAGGTTGACCGTGATCTCCTCTAGCTGCATCCGGATAAGTCGGCCTTCACTGCCGAGCTTTGAGATGTAGAGTCCTACTTCGCGCGATATTCGACGAACCATCTCGAACCGCTTGATCACCTCTGTCAGCGCTGCCATGGTCACAGCATCTTTGAGCTCAAGAGCGGTCAAATGCTCGAGCTTCTCGTCGAGTCGGATGCGATAGCGCTGCAGAGTTTGAAGGGCGGCGTTAGCCTTGGTCAGAAGCACATCGATGTCATCGAGGACCACCTTGGTTCCTCGGCAGTAGACGCTCACGATATTGCGCCTCTGCGAGACAGAGATGACGAATGCGCCAGTCTGTTGGCTCACGCGCTCGGCGGTTCGGTGACGCATTCCGGTCTCGCACGTGTGAAGCGCCGAATCCGGAACCAAGTGGACGTTGGCGCGCCGGATAGTGACCATGTCCTCGCTGACGATGATCGCCCCGTCCATCTTGGAGAGCTCGGAGAGGCGCTGTGCCGAAAGCGGTATGTCTATCGCGAATCCGCCGTTGCAAACGCTGGCGACACTCTCGGCATCGCCAACCACGATGAGTGCACCCGTCCTCGCCGAGAGGATCTGGTCTATGCCCGCTCGAAGCTCTGTTCCCGGTGCGACCCTCTCGAGCTCCTTGCGTATGGAATCAATATCTTGCTTACTTTCCAAATCGCAGCTCCTACACGCCAGTCGACCCGCTTACGGCGGAACCTCCACTACGGTGCTTCGATCGCTTCTTGGGCATCGATCCTGAGCTCTCACGCCCGGATGAGCACTGTGAGCCCGACGACGAAGGTTCCAAGGTACCGGAACCCTTGCGAAAACCAAGTCCATCGCCTTCTACCACCACTTCGACAATATCACCGGCAACCCACTGCGAAGCGAGTATCTGCTCTGAGAGCGGATCCTCGACCAGTCGCTGGATGGCTCGCCGAAGCGGTCTGGCTCCCTGAGCGGGATCGAATCCCTTGGTCGCTAGGAAGTCCCGCGCCTCAGGGGTCAGGGTCAGCCCAAGGCCGTGGCATGCGAGTCGGTCGCGCAGATCGGCCGCCATCAGGTCGACGATGCCTTTGATCTCCTCGCTTGTGAGGTCGTGGAAGACGATTACCTCGTCTACACGGTTGAGGAACTCGGGCTTGAACAGTCTCTTGAGCTCATCGGTGACCCTGGACTTCAGGTCGGAGTAATCGAAGCCCTCCTGCTTGGGGGCGGTGAATCCAAGGCCCTTGCCCTTGATGATGTCCCGAGCACCGACGTTGCTGGTCATCACGATGACCGTGTTGCGGAAGTCGATTTTGCGCCCTTGCGCGTCGGTGAGCCTGCCCTCTTCGAGTATCTGCAGGAGCACGTTGAAGACATCTGGGTGCGCCTTCTCGATCTCGTCGAAGAGGACGACGCTGTAGGGATGACGGCGCACGAGCTCGGTCAGTTGCCCGCCCTCGTCGAACCCGACGTAGCCAGGTGGGGATCCCACCAGCCTGGACACGGTGTGCTTCTCCATGTACTCGCTCATGTCGAGCTGGATCAGGGCGTCGTCACTGCCGAAGATGAATCCTGCAAGCGCCTTGGAAAGCTCTGTCTTTCCGACACCGCTCGGACCGAGGAAGATGAACGACCCGCTCGGCCTACGGGGGTCCTTCAAGCCCGCTCGCGCCCTGCGTATCGCTTTCGACACTGCCGAGATGGCTTCATCCTGGCCTACGATGCGCTCGTGAAGCGAGGACTCCATGCGCAGCAGCTTCTCGGTCTCCTCTTCGGTGAGCGCGGTCACGGGAACGCCTGTCCACATCGACACAACGTCGGCGATCTCGCGCTCGGTGACCTCGACGATGCGCCTGTTCTCGGGCTTGAGCCACTCCTCCTCGAGCGCACGCTTCTCGGAGAGCACGCGCTTCTCCTTGTCGCGCAAGCTGGCTGCCTTCTCGAACTCCTGGGCCTCGAT
>DBEG01000027.1 GCA_002293965.1 Actinobacteria bacterium UBA912
GATGTGGATGTGGTTGTAGACTGTCGGGCCGCACACGTACATCGAGACCTCGCCCGGGTTTCTCGGCAGGAAGGTCTCTTTTCGCCTGGTGGCAGTGTTATGGACTCGCAGGGACATTCTTGGGCTCCGCTCGGGTGGGTCAGGGCCGGGTGTCGGCCTCTTCGGGATCGGTCGGTGATTCGGTTGCAGCGTCGACTCTTGCCTCCAGGGCGTCGAGTCTGCGCTGCATCTGTCGGAACATGTCGATCACGGGATCTGGCAAGACTTCATGGTGCAGGTCGATCACGTCGACCCTGCTTCCTTCCTTGACGACGATCCGCCCCG
Source organism: Actinobacteria bacterium UBA912 (assembly GCA_002293965.1). Taxonomy (GTDB): domain Bacteria; phylum Actinomycetota; class Coriobacteriia; order Anaerosomatales; family UBA912; genus UBA912. The sequence goes on from DBEG01000027.1 coordinate 325, forward strand.
GAATCCCGACGACGGTGCAGTTCTCGGGGACATCGTCGACCACCACAGCGCCTCCGCCGACTCGGCTTGAGCGCCCGATCGTGATGTCGCCGAGGACAGCCGCTCCGACCCCGACCACCACGCAATCCTCAAGCGTGGGATGGCGTTTGCCGGACTCTTTGCCGGTACCGCCGAGGGTCACGCCCTGATACAGGGTCACATCATCCCCGATGATCGTGGTCTCGCCGATGACCACCCCCATGCCGTGGTCGATGAAGAATCGCTTACCGATGACAGCCGCAGGGTGGATCTCGATGCCGGTGAGGAAGCGCGCCACCTGCGAGAAGAACCGCGCCAGGCCGCGGGCACCCTTACGCCACAGCCAGTGGTTGAGCCTGTGGAGCCACACCGCATGCACGCCAGGGTAGTTGAGCAGCACCGAGGCCGTCGAGGTCGCTGCCGGGTCGCGATCCTTGACTGCGCGTATGTCGGATTTTATGCGATCGAACATCATTCTCCCGTAGACCCTGTAGAGGTGGACTCGAGCAACACAACGGCTTGTGCCGCAACGCCTTCTTGCCTGCCGACGAACCCGAGTCCCTCCGTGGTGGTGGCTTTCAGGCCCACCCTCTCCAGCGGGACGCCCATCGCATGCGCGAGCTGTGCCCGCATCTCTTCTCGAAAGCGGGCTATCTTGGGCTTCTCGAGCTGCAAGACGCAATCCGCATCAACGATCTCGAAGCCTTGCCCACGAACGATCGCGGCTACCTTCTCAAGCAACATTATGCTCGAAGCTCCTGCGAATGCCTCGTCGGTGTCCGGGAAATGATGTCCGATATCCTTCGCCCGTGCCGCGCCGAGTAGGGCGTCCATCAAGGCATGAGACAGTACATCAGCGTCCGAATGTCCGAGGAGACCATGCTCGAAGGGAATATTGACGCCTCCAAGCACCAGGTCACGCCCCGGGGCGAAGCGATGTGCATCATACCCTATGCCAATACGAAGGCCCACGCTCACCTACGCTTCCTTTCGCCAAGTATCGCCTGAGCGATGACCATGTCCTCCGCGACGGTGATCTTGAGGTTCTCACGGGGGGCCAGATGAGGGGCGACGCGATAACCTGCTGCGCTCATCACCGCCTCATCGTCAGTGTAGGTCATTTTGGCGGCAGTGGCCTGTGAATGCGCCGTTTCGAAGCGGTCCCTTCGGAAGATCTGGGGAGTCTGCGCATGCCAGAACCTTCCTCGATCCACCGTGGAGATGATCCGGTCGTTGGAAACTTCCTTGAGTGTGTCGTACGCTGGGTGGCCGGCGACGATGCCGTCCAGCTCTTCTTCGGCGAGCAGGCGCTCGACCATCGCGTCGATGAGTTCGGCGGTCACAAGCGCCCTGGCTCCATCATGGATGACCACGATCGATTCGGTTCGGATACCCCTCGTCGCATCGAGAGCGTTGCCGACGGACTCTTGCCGACTCTCACCTCCGGCGACCACGAGCCACTCCTTTGAGGTGACGCTCGGCGCTACTGCTTCCAGCGAATACTCCTCGATGCGCTCGGGGTGGCAAGCGACCACGATGAAGCCGATGCTTGTCGCGGCATCGAATGCGCGCAGGGTGTGGCTGAGCACCGGCTCGCCCGCGAGGGGCGCCATCTGTTTGCCGCCCTCGGCCCCGAACCGCTCGCCGCTGCCGGCGGCTAGCACGAGCGCTACACTCGATCCCCGGGACTCAGGATGCATCTTCGTCCTGCTCGGGCCGGACTTCGTCGCCCGGGATCCAGTGTGCGAATATCATCCGGCCACCCGAAGTCTGGAGCACCGAAGTCACCGATGTCTCGATTGTTTCGCCGACCAGATGCGCTGCACCGGGGATGACCACCATCGTCCCGTCATCCAAGTAACCGACTCCCTGGTCGTTCTCTTTGCCGACCTTGCGCACGATGATAGCCAACGGCTCTCCGGGCAGGTAGGTGGGGCGAAGCGAAGTGGCCGCTTCGTTGACGTTGAGCACCTCGACTCCCAGAATCCGCGCAGCGGCGGCAAGGTTGGAGTCGACCGTGAGTATCGCCCCGTTCGTCTCGCGCGCCAACTCGATCAACTTGTCATCGACGCCGTTGATCGTCGAGTAGTCAGTCTCGAAAAGCCGAACCACCTGCTGCTCATCGGCTAGTCGCGACAGCAGGTCGAGCCCCCTGCGCCCCCGCGCCCTCTTGATCGCATCCGCGGAGTCGGCGAGTGTCTGCAGCTCTCCCAGAACGAATCGCGGAACTCTGAGTGAGCGGTTCAGGTATCCGAGCGAGTGAAGCTCAACGAAACGGCCGTCGATAAGCGCCGAGGTGTCGAGGAACAACTCCCCCTTCTCTCCCAGCGACTGCGGATGCGATCCCGCCAGCCGAGGAAAAGCTGCGGCAACTTCGTCTCTCTTGAGCAACGCAATGCGTATCGACACATAGCCTGTGAGCAGGAACAACCCTACCGTGAGGATTGCCACGAGCCAGAACGGGCCCACCGCCCGCAACGGCCATGCGAGCATCAAGGCCATCAGCGACCCGACGAACAGCCCGAGGGCCGACAGGATGAGGTCGGTAAGGGTCATCGCCCGCAATCCTGCCTCGGCCTTCCGTGCGACGACATCCAGTTCGCGGCCGACGATCCCGCCGATGACGTAACCCATCGACCAGCCGAGCACCACCAGCACGACCATCGCCATGTTGGGTGAGAGCCCCAGAAGGTCGAACCAGTCAACAAAGCGTGCGACAGTGAAACCGCTCAGCACGCCGATTGCGACAGATATGAAGCGTGTCACGTGGACTACCATGCGGATCCGGACACCGAACACCTATCCTCTCGGCGTCACACACCTCCTCGATCGTCGACTCGGGCGAACTATTCCACAACTGGAAATGATATCACTCTAGCGTTCGAGGCGGTCCCTCATGCCGGACAATCCGTCCGTGATCGCCTTAGCGCGTCTTGTTCCGACCCCGTCGACCTGATCCAGGTCGTCTGTGGTGGCCATCAGCAAGTCTGCCAGAGTGCCGAAGCGATCCAAGACCCTGCCGATCACGGACAGCGGCAAGTGAGGTATCCTCCTGAGTGCACGAAAGCCCCTGGGGCGGACTAGGTCATCCGAGGACTGGATGTCCGAGGCGAGCTGTAACGCATGCGCCACCGAGGAGGGCTCTGCCAACTGCTCGAACGATCGACCCGCGAGCGCCGAAGCCACTCCGGCGACCTTCCTGGAACCCGAATCCGCAGCATAGTCGCGGATGAGCATCGCATACTCATCCTCGAGGTTGACTGTTATCTCCTCGAGCTGCATCCGGGTAAGTCGACCTTCACTGCCGAGTTTGGAGATGTAGAGCCCGACCTCCCGTGAAATACGGCGGACCATCTCGAACCGCTTGATTACTTCTGTCAGCTCCGCCATGGTCACAGCATCCTTGAGTTCAAGGGCAGTCAGATGTTCGAGCTTCTCATCAAGTCGAATGCGATAGCGCTGCAGGGTCTGAAGGGCCGCGTTGGCCTTGGCCAAAAGGACATCGATGTCATCGAGGACCACCTTGGTTCCTCGGCAGTAGACGCTTACGATATTGCGCCTCTGAGAGACTGAGATGACGAATGCGCCAGTTTGCTGACTCACCCGCTCGGCGGTCCGGTGACGCATGCCTGTTTCACACGTGTGGAGCCCAGAATCCGGGACGAGGTGGACGTTGGCGCGCCTGATGGTAGTCATGTCCTCGCTGACGATGATCGCCCCGTCCATCTTGGAAAGCTCGGATAAGCGCTGTGCCGAAAGCGGTATGTCGATCGCAAATCCCCCGTTGCACACGCTGGCGACGCACTCGGTATCGCCGATCACGATGAGCGCACCCGTCCTCGCCGAGAGAATCTGGTCGATGCCCGCCCTTAGCTCGGTGCCCGGCGATACTCGCTCGAGCTCCTTGCGTATGGAATCGATGTCTTGCTTGCTTTCCAAATCGCAGCTCCTACACGCCAGTCGACCCGCTTACGGCGGAACCTCCACTACGGTGTCTCGATCGCTTCTTGGGCATCGACCCTGAGCTCTCGCGCCCGGACGAGCACTGTGCGCCCGGCGATGATGGTTCCAAGGTGCCCGAACCCTTCCGAAAGCCGAGTACGTCGCCTTCGACGACGACTTCGACGATGTCACCGGGTGCCCACTGAGAGGCAAGGATCTGCTCTGAGAGCGGATCTTCGACCAATCGCTGAATAGCCCGCCTAAGCGGCCTGGCTCCCTGAGCGGGATCGAAACCCTTCGCGGCGAGGAAGTCCCGTGCCTCGAGGGTTAGGGCAAGCCCAAGGCCATGGCATGCGAGTCGGTCGCGCAGGTCGGCCGCCATCAGATCGACGATGCCCTTGATCTCCTCGGCGGTGAGGTCGTGGAAGACTATGACCTCATCGACGCGGTTGAGGAACTCGGGTTTGAACAGCCTCTTCAGCTCGTCCGTGACCCGAGACTTCAGGTCGGAGTAGTCGAAGCCCTCCTGCTTAGGGGCGGTGAAACCAAGGCCCTTGCCCTTGATGATGTCCCGGGCACCCACGTTGCTGGTCATCACGATGACCGTGTTACGGAAGTCCACCTTGCGCCCCTGCGCATCTGTGAGCCTTCCCTCCTCGAGTATCTGCAGGAGCACGTTGAAGACATCAGGGTGCGCCTTCTCGATCTCG